>CAZZVD010000136.1:0-13850 GCA_964657465.1 uncultured Acetobacteraceae bacterium
CGAACCTCTCAACGGACCGCTCAAAGGTAAAAACATCGGACTTCCCAACGGACTGGGGTGCCCCATATCTCACGACGTTTTTCAGTCGGGAGATGTGGGAATTCACTACCCTCAATCAGTAACTCTTTCCTTAGCACGGAACTCCATCTAGCCCGGCAGGCGCAATCTCGCCCGAGCAACTGCCCAGGCCTATGCGCACCGCGCCTTCGCGTGCGCAGAATCCGCGCAAGACAATTTCATCCCCATCCTGAAGCCATGAGCGCTTCTCCCCATTCGGCAGCTCGCTTGGTTCCCGCCCGCGCTGCGTAAGCTCAAGGAGGCAGCCGCGGGCAGCCTTGTCAATGCCGGAGACAGTGCCGCTGGCCAGTAAGTCACCCGGCTGCAAATTGCACCCATTGCTTGCGTGATGGGTGAGCAATTGAGCGGCCGTCCAATACAGATGAGAGAGATTGGCGCGGCTCAGGCGCACAGCATCCATCCCCGCAGCGCGCATCTTTGCCGTGCGCAAATCAACCTCCAGGTGCAAATCGATTCCTCCCGTGCGCCGGTCCGTTTCGGAGAACAGATAGGGCAGCGGTGCCGGGTCGCCCACTTCCCGCGTATAGGCCGCGCTACGGAAGGGCTGCAGCGCCTCCATCGTGACGATCCACGGCGAAAGGGTGGTTGCGAAACTCTTGCCCAGGAAAGGTCCGAGCGGTTGGTACTCCCAACTCTGTATGTCTCGTGCAGACCAGTCGTTCAGCAGGCAAACACCGAACAGATGAGAATCGGCGCGATCGATAGGAATGGTTTCCCCGGTGCGATTGCCTGGGCCGACGAAGAAACCGACTTCAACTTCGTAGTCAAGCGCCTCCGTGGGCGCGTACCGCGGCTCTGATACGCCTGGGGGAAGGAACTGACCCGCAGGCCGCTTAACCGAACTTCCACTGATACAGATCGAAGATGCCCGGCCGTGATACCCAATCGGCACATACTTGTAATTCGCCAGGAGAGGCTGTTCCGGGCGAAAAAGCTTGCCCACGTTGGTCGCGTGGTGGATGGAGGCGTAGAAGTCGGTGTAATCGCCAATGGCCGCAGGGACCAACATTACGGCTCCTGCCATCGCGTGCAGGTGAGGGGTCAAAGCCCGTGCGTGGCCGGCAGCCTGCGGGTGGTCGGCCCGCAGCAAATCGCTCAGTCGGCCCCGCAACGCCGACCAACTGGCCGTGCCTAAAGCCATCAGGGGATTGAGCGTACCGGCCGCGCAGGCTTCAGCCGTACCATCTGGGAGACCAGACAGCAGGCCAATTGCTGCGCAACCGCGGAGATCAACAATTTGGTCCCCAATAGCGACCCCAATCGTAGATTCACCCCGGTGGCGGAAAAGGCCAAAGGGGAGGTTCTGGATGGGAAAGTCTGTCTCTGCATCATTTGCCGAGCTCACCCAGCTTCGGCGCAGAGGATCATGGGTCGCGTTCATGATTGCGTTCAGGAGACCGGGTGTCCGGTGAACCGTTTTTCTAACGTTTGCCACACCTCGAAATAGTCACGCTGCAGGCACTCCGTTTCCATGGCAAAGCGAGTGGGGCGCAGCACCAGTTGCGTCTCAAACATGAACGCCAGCGTATCTGCGAGGTATTGCGGTTTGAGATCGGCGTTGCTGGCTCGTGCGAAGGTCTCGGCATCCGGACCGTGGCCCTGCATACAACTGTGCAGGCTGGCGGCTCCGGGGATGAAGCCCTGGGCCCTGGCATCGTACTGGCCGAAGATAAGGCCCATAAATTCGTTCATCGCGTTGCGATGGAACCAGGGCGGCCGGAAAGTATGCTCGGCGACCATCCAGCGCGGCGGAAAGATGACGAAGTCCACATTGGCGGTGCCGGGCACGGCTGTCGGTGCTGTCAGCACGGTGTAAATGGAAGGGTCCGGGTGATCGAAGCTGACTGTGTTTATGCAGTTGAAAAGGGCCAGGTCATATTTGTAAGGAGCATAGTTACCATGCCAGCCCACCACGTCCAGGGGCGAATGGTCGATGGCGGCGGACCATAGCCTGCCTTGAAACTTGCACAGGCTTTGAAACTTGCCCTCGACCTCTTCAAAAGCAGCGACGGGGGCCAGAAAATCCCGTGCATTCGCCAGCCCATTGGCGCCGATCGGTCCCAGGTCGGGTAAGCGGAAAGGCAGCCCGTAGTTTTCGCAAACGTAACCGCGAGCAGATGCTTCGAGCAACTCAACCCGCATTTTGAGGCCGCGGGGCAGCACACAGATTTCGCCTGGCGCCACTTCAACGATGCCCAACTCGGTAACAAAGCGTAGTTTGCCTTGCTGCGGTACCACCAGCATCTCTCCATCGGCATTGTTGAAGAACCGTCCAGACATGCTCTGGTTCGCGGCATAGATGTGCACGGCGCATCCCTGCTGGGTAGCAGGGTCGCCATTGCCCGCCATGGTAAGCAGGCCGTCCAGAAAATCGCAAGGCGTTTCCGGGATAGGCAATGGATCCCAACGCAACTGGTTGGGGGTAGCCGAAACCTCATTGAAGGGCCCGCTGCGCAGGTGGTTCATCGGCAATTCAACGAAGGGCCGGTGCGTCACCGAGGGCCGGATGCGATACAGCCATGCACGGCGGTTGGTGGCCCTCGGTGCGGTGAAGGGAGTTCCGCTGAACTGTTCGGTGTAGAGGCCAAGCAGTGACTTCTGTGGGGCGTTCTGACCATGCGGTAAGGCGCCGGCGACTGCTTCGGTTGCAAACTCATTGGCGAAACCGGATTGATAGTGCAGCGTGGACATGAGTCCCCTCCCGAAAAGCACACCTGTAGCTGTATACGCGACGGCGGCTATGGTTGCCAACCTGAGGCCGCCCGTCTTTATTACGCGTTTTTTAACCCAGCCATGCGGTGATGCCGCCGATACTCCGACCAGGAAAGCGAACCGTGAAATGTGCGTCACCACGTCACGTGCGATGGGTGCCATCGGTAACTGGCCTAAAAGAAATGCAGAAGGCATTTTGCGACCGTAAAAGGCAGACTTAAGAGTGTCAAAAAAGTGCGAAGGGCTCGCGGGTTAATACCATGCAGAAGCAACGGTCGATGTGCGGCGGCGGGCGCAGGCCCTGGTGGGTGGCGGCATGGTTCGCAGGCATACTAATCGTGGCGGCCGCCTCTGCTTCCCCGGCCAGGTCACAAGTGCTACAAGAGTCGCCTCTGCCGGCGCTCGCCCCGCTCAGCGCCGAGCAGGTGATGCAGCGGCTGACCGAGAAGAATAAAGAACGAGCGGAAGCACTGCAGCATTACACCGGCAAGCGTAGCTATCGTCTCGAGTATCGGGGCATCCCCGCCACGGCGGAAGCGACCATGCAAGTGGATGTTACCTTCGATGCTCCGGGTTCCAGGCGGTTTACCGTAGTGAGCTCGACCGGTTCGCGGTTGCTTCAAAGCCGTGTATTTGCCAGGTTGTTAGAAAGCGAACAACAGGCAGGAGACCCGACCAATCGCGCGCACACCGAATTGGGTGCGAACAACTATCGCTTCTGGCTCGCCGGCACCGAGGGCACCAACTACGTGTTGAATGTCGAGCCCAGGGTAGACAGCAAGTTCTTATATCGGGGCAGGATCTGGGTAGATGGGCACGACTTTGCGGTGACTCGCATAGAGGCGCAGCCAGCGCGCAACCCCTCTTTCTGGACCACCGGAGCAAGCATCCATCACACCTATCGCAAGGTCGAGGGCGGCTTCTATCTGCCCATGGAGAATAAGACGGTTACCAGTGTCCGCCTGGGCGGAACGGCTACCTTGACGATTGACTACGAGTCGTACCAGATAGTCGCTGCGTCTCCGCTCACCGCCGCCAGGAAGGTTACGAGTGCGGGGGAGGGCACGGTTTGGCCCGATGGCGAACTGAATGTGGCCCTGGCGAACTTTGCAGGCAGTAAGAAATAAATCTGCGCAGGTGTCCGTCAGTCCGTTTCGGTGATCACAGGGCTGCTTCTTACAGGCATGGTCTGCAATGCTTTCAACCCGGCTTGCACTTTCGCCCATTTGGCTGGGTTCTTTTTCGTTTCGATGGGCGCTGCCGGGTCGGCGTAATAGTTCAGAATGTCTGCCTTCAGCCCCGGAGGCACAGAGTGCCTGGGGTCCGCAACCAGCCGGTCCAGAAGTTTGGCATAGGTCTGATCTGTCAGCCGGTAGCCGCCGGGCCGGACCGGCGCCCCTGTGTCCAAGTCACGGTTGGGTAGCCCCGCGCGCGGTTTGCTGAAGCTGGTCAGCGCCTGCCGCAGGGCCGCAGTGGACTGGTTCACGCTGCGCACGTAGTCTGCTTCTGATTGCTCATTAGGACCCTTGATGGCTACTAACTTGAGGGCGCCAACTTTGGGCAGGATGTAGATCAATCCCGCGAGGCTGTAGGTGCCGATGCCGGGCTTCTTGCGGTACTCGTCCCAATGGTTTTCTGCCGCCACGCGGGTGACCTCGTCAGCAAGCTTCTGCAGGTCGGCACTCTGAGGATCTTTCGGCATACGGCTGCGATGCAGCAGGGTGACGGCGTAGGCAACGCGGGGAATAAAGGAGCGTACGGCAAAGCGAAACCCGCTGACATTCACTTTTTGAAACCGGGCCTTGGCGAACCCTTCGCTCAAGCCGTAGGTATCGTAGAAGGCGGTGGCGAGCTGCTCCTGTGGAACGTTGAGGCCCACATGCCGCAGATAGTGTACGGGCGCCAGGCGATGGTGCGCGATTTCGTTGATATCAAATGCGAACTCAGTCTGCACATGGGCGTGCTCCCCTTCAGCAAAATTGACCACCGGGCCGTATTTGGCTTCCAGCTTGGGAAATTCGACTGCGACCGCGCGGTTTGTTGCCTGGGAATGGCCGATGTTGTCCCCGATGTAATGCGAAAGTGCGCCGACTGCAAACGCAAGTTCGTTGGCGTTTTTGGCTTCACGAAACAAGAACACAACGAAGTCGCCAGAGCGCACGTAATGGGTGAGGTCAGAGAAAAAGCCCTGACCGAAGGGGTAATAGCCAATGTCCTGGATAACGCAGCCTGCATAGGCATAAGCACGCGCCGTCTCCAGGGCCTCTGGAGTGATGGCTGGGTAGCGGCTGCGCAACAGCGGGACGATGGAACCTTGCCAGGTAAGATCAATCAGTTGCTCGTGGGTGAGCAGCGAATAGGCACCGGCGGACCGGCCGGCGACAAGCAAACACAGCAGAACACACAGGGCCCGGACTGAACTGAGCATTAGTTTCATTATCGCAGCGCCCGGCAGTCGTGGTTAAGAACAGACTAGGTTCGTTAGCTAGTGTACTGCGTCGGAAATCGGAGCAAGCAGCATCCTGGTGATTCCCGGTGCTTTGTATCAGGGCACGACTTCAGTCGTGCCGCACAAAGGTAGAAACAGAATCTGGGCTTCAGAGGGTGTGTGAGAACTCCAAAGTCGGCCCTTTCCTGTACCACAAGCCCGGGTGCCCGAGCTTGTGGTTGGGAGGAGCCAATTCTGAAGTTCTCACGCACGCCGTTTCGCCGGCCTGAAACTTTTCCCTGCGAAACACATCTACTGTCGGGTATGCCGGGCCGCCTTTGGCGGCGCTGCAGGGGAGTCTAAGAGTGCAAATTGGCATCGACAGTTTCGCAGCATCGATTCCCGATCCGGTCACTGGAATTGCGATTCGCCCGGTCGAGCGGATGCAGCAATTGCTGCAGGAAATTGCGCTGGCCGATCAGGTTGGACTGGATTTGTTTGGCATCGGCGAACACCATAGGCCTGAGTTCCTCGATTCCGCCCCTCCCGTGATCCTGGCCGCCGCGGCGACGATGACAAAGCGCATTCGACTGACCAGCGCGGTTACCGTTTTGAGCGCAGCCGATCCGGTTCGGGTGTTTCAGCAGTTTGCTACCCTCGACCTGATTTCCCAGGGCAGGGCAGAGATCGTGGCGGGCCGTGGCTCATTCATCGAATCATTTCCGCTGTTCGGACTCGATCTGGAAGACTACGATTCGCTCTTCGCCGAGAAGCTTGACCTCTTGCTGAAGCTGCGAGAAGAGACAAAAATCTTCTGGTCGGGAAAGCATCGCGCCGCACTCACCGGACAAAGTGTGTACCCCCGGCCGCTGCAGGATCCCTTGCCGATCTGGTTAGGCGTGGGCGGCACGCCGGCATCCTTCGCGCGCGCCGGCACGCTGGGGCTTCCTTTGATGGTGGCCATCATTGGCGGCGAACCGCACCGGTTTCGTCCGCATATCGATCTCTATCGGGAGGCTGGCCGGCGCGCCGGCTTCGCCCCAGACCAGTTACGTGTGGGGCTTCACTGCATCGGCTTTCTGGGGGACACTACCCAACAGGCAGCCGACGATTTCTTTCCCGGCTACGCGCATACCTTTACGGAGATCGGCAAGGAACGAGGATGGCCGCCCACAACACGAGCGCAGTTCGATGCGACACGCGGTCCGACGGGAGCGCTGATTATTGGCGATCCGGAAACCGCGACGCGAAAAATCCTGCACATCCACGAGGCGTTAGGTGGCATCGAGCGGATCACGTTCCAGATGGGCGTCTCCACGTTACCCCACGCCAAGATGATGCATGCCATCGAACTGCTGGGAACGCGTGTGTCCCCAATGGTGGCTGAAGCACTTGCTGGCGGTGCAGGGAAGAGCCGTTGAAGCAACTCCGCCGCTGTGCCTGGGCAGAGAGTGACCCATTGCTGCGCGCCTACCACGACGAAGAGTGGGGCATACCGGAGCGCGACAGCCGAGCACTGTGGGAGTTACTGATGCTGGAAGGCTTTCAGGCCGGCCTGGCCTGGATCACTGTGTTGCGCAAGCGGGGTGCATTCCGGGAGGCCTTTCATCATTTCGATCTGGAGACGGTGGCCGCCTACCAGGCGAGGGATGTGATCCGCCTGCTGGGAAATGCAGGGATTATCCGTTCCCGGGCCAAGATCGAGGCCACCATCCAGGGGGCGCGCATCGTTCAGGAAATGCATGCCCGGGGTGAAGATTTCGCTGCGTTCGCCTGGGGGCTGGTGGGTGGCAGGACGATCCACAACAAAACAGGCGAGGTGCCGGCGCAAACTGCGCTCTCTGTCGAGATTTCCGCGACGCTCAAAAAGCGCGGTTTCAAGTTTGTGGGTCCGGTGATTGTCTACTCGTGGATGCAGGCATCCGGCATGATCAACGATCACCATCCTGAGTGCTTCCGTTACCGTAAAATGTAAACGCCGGTATCGTTTACTCTCTGGTCTTCACTCCTAAGTCTTGTCGCTCCGATGGTAGTCACCGCTTTTGCCGCCGGATTTGCTAAGCAGAACAATTTCTCGAATCTCAATCGACTTATC
Organism: uncultured Acetobacteraceae bacterium; assembly: GCA_964657465.1. GTDB lineage: Bacteria > Acidobacteriota > Terriglobia > Terriglobales > Acidobacteriaceae > PALSA-350. The sequence continues at coordinate 7,314 of CAZZVD010000136.1, forward strand.
CAGCGCCTTGCACATGTCATAGATCGTCAATGCCGCTACCGCGGCCGCGGTCATTGCTTCCATCTCGACACCCGTGCCCGCGACGGTCGCCGCTGTGCTGAGAACGAGGATGCCGCCGTCCACGACGGTGGCCGTTACATCGACAAAGCTCAAAGGGAGAGGATGGCACATGGGGATCAGGTCCGCAGTGCGCTTGGCCGCCTGAATGCCGGCAAACCGGGCGACCTCCAGCGGATTGCCCTTAGGGTTCTGGGGCAGGGCAGCCAGCACTGTCTCCGACAGCACGACGAAGGCCCGCGCTTGTGCCTCGCGGCGGTTGGGCGCTTTGGCGCTGACGTCAACCATATGCGCCGTACCCTGCTGGTCGTAATGAGATAACTTGTCAGATAGTTTGTCCATATCGATTCAGGCTAGCAGCACGGTCACGGTCTCACCAGGCAGGATCTCGGGACGATCTGGCGGAATCACAAGAAAGCAATCAGAACGGCTGGTGCCGGCAAGATCCCCCGAGCCCTGCCAGGAGACTGGAGCAACCGCCACGTCTTCGACGGTTTCGGAACGCAGGCTGGCGGGCAGGAATCGCGTGAGCCCAGGCTTCACCTCTACCCGCTGTGACAGTCGGGCCAGGGCAAACTGTGGACCGCGTAAAGGCTCCCCACACAATACCGACAACAGCGGTGCCGCAAAAAGAGAGAATGTAACCATGGTGGATACAGGGTTACCGGGGAGCCCGAAGAAATAAAGAGGGCGGTCCGAAGCAGCTATTCTGCCAAAAACCACCGGCTTGCCGGGCTGTATCAAAGCGCCAGTGAAAAAGAACTCGGCCCCTAACGAGAGCAGCACCTCTTCCACCAGGTCGTACTTACCCATGGAAACGCCGCCAGAAAGCAGTAAGAGGTCACTGTCGAGGCCGCTGCGGATGACCGCTTCAAGATGCCCGCGCTCATCCCGGGCGATCGGTAACCGGACCGGCGTGGCTCCTGCTGCAATCACCTGCGCCGCCAGCGAATAGCTGTTGGAGTTTCGGATCTGGTGCATCAGCGGACTCTGGTCCAGCTCAACCAGTTCGTCGCCCGTGGCCACGATGGCAACCCGCGGCCGCTTGAATAGGGAAAGCTCCGACCGTCCACAGGAAGCCGCCGCTCCGATATGAGTGGCCGCCAATCGAATCCCGCGGGGTAGAACGACAGCGCCTGCCTGGGCCTCTGCTGCTTGCGGGACGATGTTTTCCCCGGCGGCGATGCTGCGACCGGGGTTCACCCGCAGGTGCTCATGCTCCCGCTGCACATGCTCGATCATGACGACGCAGTCGGCGCCCGGCGGTACTGGCGCACCGGTCATAATCTCTACCGCCTGGGCCTCGCCCACCGCCACCGTATCTCCGCCGTCACGATGTGCTTCCCCCGCACGGATGAAACCGACGATCGTCAGGGTGCGCGCTGCCGCAACATCGGTCGCGCGCACGGCAAAACCGTCGCGCGTGGAACGGGGAAACGGTGGCTGGTCGCGATCCGCGTAAACCGGTTCCGCCAATACCCGTCCGAAACATGCGAGCAGAGGAAGCACTTCCTGCGCCGGCCGGGCTATTCCGGCCAGACTCTCTGCGTGCGTGCGAACCATTCGATCGGCTTCCGCATAAGGCAGTACCGGATTAGGCAGTACAGAGTCTGGCGGTGTTTCCTTCATCAAAACTCCAAAGCAAAAAGCAGGGGACGCTGGCTAGACAGCGTCCCCTGGTGAATCATGCGTGAGTGGCTGGATTAGTGCTTGGCCGAGTATTTGGAGTTCACCTTCTCACCAATTTCCGCCAGGATCGATTTTGCTTCGGGAGCCATCGGACCGTTGGGCGCCAGCTCGAGGTACTTGTTGTAGGCATCGGCGGTACCCGGGGGCGCGACAATCTTCTGCGTCTTCGGGTCAACCGTTGCCTTTGAGATCAGCGCCTGTCCCTTCAGGTAGTAGGGGACCGGCTTGGTGGGGTCAGCAGCAATGGCCTTGTCGGCGGCAGCGATAGTCGCATCGGTCTGTCCGGCGCGGCTCAGCACAATGGTCTCGTTCGTATAGAACATTCCCGCGTTGGCTGGCTGGATCTTTGCGGCGGCATCATAGGAAGCAGTCGCGTCAGGAATTTTGTTGGTGTTGGCGTAGACCTCACCCAAGGCGTTATCGTCAGCAGCCTGGATCTCAGGATTCGGCTTCTTCGAAGCGGTATCGAGGTCCATCGCCTTCTTAAGTGAAGTGGTGGCATCGTCGTACTTCTTCAGTCCGCTCTGGGCAATGCCAAGCTCAAGCCACAGGACCGCGGAATCCGGCTTCATGGTCGTTGCCTGCGTCATCGCGGTGGCCGCCTCGTCGAACTTCTTAGCAGAATTCGCCGCGCGTGCCTGTTTTAGCAGGTCGTTGAGCTTGCCGACGTTCTGGTTTTCCTTATTGATTTCGGCGTTGCGCTTCTTGGCTTCTTCCAATGCCTTCTTCTGCTCAGGAGGCAGCTTGTTCACATATTCCGGACGGCTCAGGTCGAATTCCTGGTCGGTGTCTGCACCGGCCGTCAACTTCACGTTGTCGAAGCGGTCGACCGGCTTGCCAGCCTGCGCGAACAGGGTGACGTAGTAGCTACCGGGCTTGATGCCTTCGCCCTTGTAGTCGCCGTTGGCGTCGGTAGGGAAAGTGTAAAGAGCCGTTTTGCCGTCGGTGCTGAGAGTCACCTGCCCATTAGCGATGGGCGCATTGGCCGGATCCTGGGCATGGCCATGGATCTTGGCATTTGTATCCTGGGCGCCCGCGAAGGCCGGAAGAAAGGCAAGCGCGATGGCCGCAAGCCACACAGTAAGTTTCGAACGCATTCTATTCTCCTCGAATCGGGCAGCGGTCGGCTGGTTTGCTGCCGGTTCGGCCGGCTCCCGGTTCTCTTACAAGTCTGTGTTACTGGTGCCGCTTGCGTACTCCAGGTACGCGTAAAGCTGACCGGTTAGCACGACCCAAGTTAAATGGAAGGCCCTAACAATTCAAGGGCGCGCCGTCTGGCCTGGCATCGCACAACACCGCCGGTTGGTCAATTAGATGTAGTTTCTTCACCCGGCGTCTACAAGAACCCGGAATTCCGGGTTTAGACGTTTGCCAGCATTGCGTCGTGCTGCCACCAGGCAGCAAACAAGTCCAGAGCGCGCTCACATTGCAGCCGATGGCGCTCCCGCTTATCGCGTATCTGTTGCCGCAGCGTATCTTCCAGGGGCAGTAACAAGTCAAAGGTAATGTTGGCGGGTTGGAAGTCTTTTGCCCGGGCATGGGTGATGTAGTGGACCAGGGCACCCAATGCTGTGCCCCGCGGGACCGGAACTACGGTCTGTCCGCTAGCGATCTGTGAGGCATACAGCCCGGCGAGCAGACCGGTGGCGATCGACTCGGTGTACCCCTCGACGCCTGACAGCTGGCCGGCGATCAGAATACGTGGATGATCGCGGAGTGAAAGTGATTCTGTGAGGACGCTGGGCGCGTTGATATAGGTATTGCGATGGATCTGGCCGAAGCGCAGGAATTTTGCGTTCTCGAGCCCAGGGATCAGGCGAAGCACCCGGTCCTGTGCGCCAAACTTGAGGTGGTTCTGCAGGCCGACCAGGTTATAAGAATCCGCTCGCAGGTTCTCGCAGCGCAGTTGAACAACCGCCCAGGGGATTTTGCCGGTGCGGGGATCGCGCAGGCCCACCGGCTTCATGGGACCGAAACGCAGGGTGTCTCGACCGCGTCGTGCCAGCTCCTCGATGGGCAGGCAGCCTTCGAAATACTCCAGCTTTTCCCAGGCCTTGCTTTCCACGGGTTCAGCGGAAATGAGCGCGTCATAAAAGCGGTCGTACTCCTCTTTCGACATCGGGCAGTTGATGTAGTCGGCGGTGCCTTTGTCATAGCGAGCGGCGAAGTAGACGCGCTCCTTGTCGATGGAGTCGGCGTCGACGATGGGGCTGATCGAATCGTAAAAGGCCAGGTGCTCGCTGCCGGTTAGGCGCGCGATTTCCGCACAAAGGTTCGCCGAAGTGAGAGGCCCACTGGCAACAATGGTCAGCTGATCAGGGTCGAGCTCGGTCACTTCTTCACGATGGACGGTGATGCGAGGCTCCTGCTCAATGGCGAGGGCCACGAGTCTTGAGAACTCCACCCGGTCGACGGCGAGTGCGTGGCCGGCGGGCACGGCGCTTGCGTCCGCGCAGGCGAGCAGGGCTGAACCGCCGCGGCGCATTTCTTGTTTCAATAGCCAGGGCGCGGTGTTTTCGCTTTCTGATTTGAGCGAATTTGAGCAAACCAACTCCGCGAAATCCGCAGTCTGGTGGGCTGGTGTGGAACGAAGGGCGCCATCGACCACGGCTCGCAATTCATAGAGGTCGACGTCACAGCCGCGGCGAGCCGCGGTTAACGCGGCCTCCGGTCCGGCGAGGCCACCCCCGATTACCTGAATGCGCTGGCCGCTCAAGAGGCCGGCTCCAGCTCTGGCGCCCGGGCCGCAAGCGCATGGATCGCTTCATCGTTGACGCGCATAATGCGCCACTCATCCAGAAACCGGGCGCCCAGTCCCTGGTAGAAGTCGATGGCCGGCTGATTCCACGCAAGTACATCCCACTGCAGGCGGACACAGCCTTGCTCGGCGGCGCGCGCCGCAACCCTGGTCAAGAGTGCTTTGCCAATTCCTTGTCCGCGATAGCTGGGCTGCACAAACAAATCTTCCAGGTGAATGCCGGGACGGCCGCGCCAGGTGGAGTAGTTGTAGAAGTACAGCGCGAAACCCGCGGGCTCTGGCGTAGGCGTGAGTGCCTCAGCAATGAGACATTCGAACTTGGGCTGCGGGCCGAAACCATCGCGCAGCAGATCCGCTTCGGTGGTCTTGACCGCGTCGGGTTCTCGTTCATACACCGCGAGAGCGCGGATGAGATCCAGAATTAGAGGAATGTCGGCGGGGGTTGCAGTGCGAATGGCATACATTGTCAGACCTTCAGTTTATAACGGCGCATCCTGCAAACGCGCCTGGTGCCGGCGAGCCTTCACGCGATTGCCGCAAACCTTCATGTCGCACCAGCGCCGGGTATGGTTCTTGCTAGCGTCGAGAAAAAGCCATCGGCAGGTTGGGGCGCCACAGTCCTTGATCAGCGCGGCTTGCGGCGAAAGTAGTAAATCGGCTGCGGCCTGAGCCAGCTTCCACACTGGTATTTCCGGTATTTGCTCTGCATCGGACCAACTCCATTGCAGGATTGGCTGGCCGGTACAAAGCTTGCGGTGCGAGGCCGCGGACTGGAAGAATTCTCCCAGGATGTCTACCTGCGCCGCGTCTGGCTTGTTGCCGTCCACCCACGCATACACAACCGACGACAGGGCCTCACGCAGTTCGACCGCTGCGGAAAGTATGCGGTGCGCGTCCGTCTCGTCCGTGGTTCTGCCGAGTCTGCGGGCCTGCTCTGGGGAGATCAGGCCAAGCTGCACCGTGAAGCGCAGCAGTTCGGCGTACGTCGGCAGCAGCTCGATGGGATTGGCGGTGAACCGATCGCCGAGGGTGTTGACCAGGTCCAGTGCCGGGTTGCCGGCAATCAACTGGAACGGCTTGGGACTCGAAAGCTGCACAATAAGCAGTATAACTGCTCAAATTTGTTTGAGCGGTTAAGGAAACAGGTTTAGACTGTAACCAGTTATGGTCACCACAACGGTTAGCGAGCAGGGCGTATTGAAGCCACGGAGCAGCATGAACACCGGCGTACTGCTGGCGTTTGCAGCCATTTACATCATCTGGGGATCGACCTTCCTGGCCATCCGGATTGCTGTCCAGTTAGTGCCACCTCTGTTTGCCGCAGGGGTGCGCTTCTTTGTGGCGGGCGCCCTGCTCTACACGGTGATGCGGTTCTGTGGCAGGCCGCGGCCGGTGGGCAAGGAGTGGCGGAGCCTGGTGGGCATCGGCTCCCTGATGTTTGTGATTACCTATGGAGCCGTGTTCTGGGCGGAGCAGTACGTGCCCTCGGGCTTTACCTCGGTGCTCGAAGCGACCCTGCCGCTCATCACCATCGCTCTGGAAGTGTTTGTGTTTCGTCAGCAGCGTTTCGCCTGGCGCTTGTTGATGGCGATTGTCATTGGGTTTGCCGGCATGCTCCTGTTGCTTCTGCGCAATGACCAGCACATCCCCATCGTGCCGTGCGCTGTCATCCTTGTTGGATCCACCGCATGGTCACTTGGGGCTGTCCTCACCCGTTCCATGCCACTGCCCAAGTCAAAAGGGGTTACTGCCGGAGCAGAAATGCTTTTCGGCGGCGCGGTGCTTCTGATGCTCTCCGCCTTGCGGGGAGAGATGCACCCCTTCCCGCACATCTCGATAAAGGCAGGGCTGGCGCTGACGTACCTGGTGATCGCGGGTTCGCTGATTGGCTTCAGCGCGTTTGTCTGGCTGCTTGGCCGCATGCCCGCGACCCGCGTGGCCAGCCACGCTTATGTGAATCCGCTGGTGGCGGTGGCTCTGGGGTATTTCCTGGCAGGTGAGGTGGTGACTCCACGGATGCTTTTCGGCACCGC
>CAZZVD010000137.1:0-13760 GCA_964657465.1 uncultured Acetobacteraceae bacterium
ATCGCACCCTTGATCGCTTCACGGAACAGAATTGAACATTCTTAGAAGTGGTAAGCGATGCCGATCGTAGGGTTGGAGACGTTGTAGAAACGGCCGGTCTTCTGCGGTTCCAGGCCGAAGTTGGGGGTCTTCATGAGCAGACCGCGGTATTCGGCACGAATATCGAAGCTGGGGCTTAGCTCGTAGGCGACGCCGCCACCGTACATGGCGCCCAGGATCGTCTGACCCTTGACATCAATCTGGTTGGTGCTTGAGTCATTCAACGGGCCGAACATGAACGCGGCGGGGCCACCTTCGATGAACGGGTTCCAGTTTTTGAAATTGAAACTCAGTACATACGCCGCAGAGAACTCCTGCATCCTATCGTGCACGCGTACGTTGTTGAAACTGGTGTAGTACTTCTGAGCATTCTGGGCGTATTGATAATTGACTTCAAGTCCGCTTCTCGGGGTCAGCATGTACCGGTAACTGATAAGGCCACCCAGTCCCTTGGTGCCGGTCTGTTGCACATCATTCCCAGTGATGAAGGGTGGAAAGATTCCAGTTGCGCTGATGCTTACATCCTGACGGCTTTCCTGGGCATGACTCGCGACTGCCAAAAAGGGCAGAAGCAGAAATAACAACAGCATTTTCTTCATTCGTTCCTGAACCTCTCGCCTGCAACCGTCAGCAAGCGTACCCGCCTGTCGGGCTCGTCGATTTTCCTCGAGGAGTCAAAGCCTTCGACCCTCTGAGGCCATTGTACCTGTGCCCGGCATTTCGGGGCGACCACGCTACCCTGCTTGTTCTTCAACAAACTCGTATGGTGAGCCACGCTCAAGAGAAAACGAGCGCACCACTTTTAAAAATGCTGTGGCCGCGTGGGAAAGGCCTGCATTGCGGCGATGGACCAGGCGAAGCCGGCGTTCGAAGTTCAATGCTTCGACAGGCACTTTGACCAACTCGCCACTGGCAAGCTCAGGGCCTAACGTCAACCCGGGCACCAGGGCCACGCCATTCCCCATGGCGACGAAACGTTTCACTGCCTCGAGGCTGGGTAGCTCCACTCCCATGTTGAGTGGTGTCTTATGCTTCTCGAACGAAGCTACCACCTGGCGCCGTACCGGAGAAGATACATTGTGTGCGATAAAACTTTCTGCGCCCAGGTCTTCGATCGCGACACCTTTCTCTTTGGCCAGCGGGTGGTTGGGATTGACCACGAATGCGAGTTCATCGGTATAGACCGCGATCGAGGTGAAGAGGTCACCCGCGGGACGAAAAGAAAGAATGCCGATCTCCACCGTGCGCTGCAACAGATCGTCAGGGATCTTGCTGGCCAGCGAGCGCTGCACGCTCACACCGATCTGCGGGCAGAGACGGCGAAAACGGTCGAGCACAGGCAACAGATACAGGCAGGTAAATTCATTCGCGGCGATCAGCAGCTTGCCGCGATCGAGAGATTTGAGCTCTTCCATCGCGCTGGACGCCTCGTCGCGCAGCTTTAACATGCGCCGGGCATACTCGCACAAGACCTCTCCGGCCGCGGTCAGTGTGCCTTCGCGCGCTGCGCGCTCGAAAAGGACTTCTCCCAGGTTGCTTTCCAACTTGCGTATCACCTGGCTCACGGCTGGCTGGGTGCGATGCAAACGCACGGCCGCCCGGGAGAAGCCCTTCTCTTCCGCTACGGCCAGGAACGTTTCGAGTTGGTGAATATCCATAAGGGAGAACCAGCCAAGCGACAGGTTGCGTACGGCTTAATAAGCCAATCTTATCATTATCAAAAGAATTATAAATTTGATCTATACATTAAAATGCACGAAGATACTTGTAGATGGTTGCGGAAGGTGGCGCCTCAATGAACAACAAACCGCACACACACGAACGCAGTGGGCAGGATCGGGTGTACTTTTTCGACACTACCCTGCGCGACGGCGAACAGTCTCCCGGCTGCTCCATGACCACGCCCGAGAAGTTGCGCATGGCGCATGCGCTGGCGGATCTGGGAGTAGACATCATCGAAGCAGGATTTGCTATCGCCTCGCCAGGCGATTCCGCTGCTATCCGCAGCGTCTGTCAGCAAGTGCGCGGACCAAGGATCGCCTCCCTGGCCCGTACCCGTAAAGAAGACATCCAGGCTGCGGCCAGGTCACTTGAGGGTGCGGAGAGATCGCGCATCCACGTGTTCCTGGCCAGTTCTGACATCCACCTGGAGCATAAGTTAAAGATCTCGCGGGCAGAAGCCCTGGAGCAAACAGACACCGCTGTTCGGCTGGCCCGCAGTTACGTGGATGATGTGGAGTTCTCTCCCGAAGATGCCAGCCGGTCGGATCCCGATTTCCTGTGCCGCATCGTATCCGCTGCCATCCAGGCCGGGGCGACGACGATCAACTTGCCCGACACCGTGGGCTACTGCATTCCAAAAGAATACGGCGCCATCTTCACCATGTTGCGGGAGCGTGTTCCCGAGGTGGCCGGCATTACTTTGTCCTCGCACTGCCACAACGATCTCGGCATGGCTGTCGCCAACAGCCTGGCGGCAGTCGAAGCGGGCGCGCGGCAAATTGAGTGCACTATCAATGGAATAGGGGAACGGGCCGGCAATGCGGCGCTGGAAGAATTGGCAGCCGCCATGCTGGTGCGGCGCGACCACTATCCCTGGTCACACAACCTGCAACTGGAGAAGCTTTACCCGACCAGCCAATTGCTGGCAGAGATCATCAGTTTCGCTCCGGCGCCCAACAAAGCAGTCGTCGGCAGCAATGCCTTCGCTCATGAAGCGGGCATTCATCAGCACGGCATGCTCGCTCATCCGCTGACGTACGAAATCATGACGCCTGCCTCTGTGGGTGTTCCGAATACCCGCATGGTCCTGGGCAAACACTCCGGGCGGCGCGCGCTCGCACATCGCTTGCAGGAACTCGGATACACGCTCAGCCCAGCGGATCTGGACATTGTGTATCACCGCTTCAACGAACTGGCAGATCATCGTAAAGGGATTTTCGACCAGGACCTGATCTCACTGATTCCCGAAAGTCACGGCCGGGCGGTGCACGATGGTTTGGTTTCCGCTCCACAGATATAGGTTTGCGCAGAAGGAGTGAGCAATGAAGTTGAAAGTAATGGTGGGCGCGGGTGATGGCATCGGGCCAGAAGTTACGCGTGAGGCCATGCGCATCCTGGTATCGGTAGCCGAGTTTGGCGGCTACGATTTCCAGTTCACCGAGATGCCGATTGGCGGCGTCGCCATTAAAGCTTCCGGCAGTCCCCTGCCGTCAGCCACGCTGGACGCAGCACTTGAGAGCGACGCGGTTTTGCTGGGTGCGGTGGGCAGCAATGAGTTCAATGCGCTGCCGCCGGATCGCCGGCCCGAAGCAGGGCTGCTGCAACTTCGCCAGGCCCTGGGCGGCTTCGCCAACCTGCGGCCCTCAATTGGCTACCAGGCATTATCAGCCAACTCTCCCCTGCGCCCTGAAGTCACCGACGGAGCGGACATACTTTTCGTCCGCGAATTACTGGGTGGCTTGTACTTTGGCGAGCCGCGGGCCTGGAACCGGGAAACCGGCGCCGCATGGAACACCATGCGCTACACCCGCGACGAAGTAATGCGCGTCGCTCGCGTGGCCTTCGACCTGGCCGGCAAGCGGCGCAAGAAAGTGACCTCCGTCGACAAAGCCAACGTGCTCGAAGTCTCGCAATTGTGGCGCGCCACCGTGGTCGAACTGGCGCAGCAGTATCCCGATATCACGCTGGAGCACCAATACGTCGACGCCTGCGCCATGCACCTGATGAACACGCCGCGCAACTTCGATGTGGTGCTTACCGAGAACCTGTTTGGCGACATCCTGAGCGATGAGGCTGCGGTCATTACCGGCTCTCTCGGTATGCTGCCCTCCGCGACGATTGGCGGCACGGTCAATCTCTATGAGCCGGTGCACGGGTCTGCTCCCGATATTGCCGGTAAGGGCATTGCCAATCCTCTGGGCGCGATTCTGACCGCGGCGATGATTCTGCGCCACTCGGCGAACCTGGAACAGGATGCGCAGGCGATTGAACTAGCGGTAGGCAAGGTGTTGGAGCAAGGCTATCGGACCGCCGATCTGCTGCGCGAGGGCCAGCCTGGGCAGCGGGTTTCCACGCAGGAGATGGGCAGCCTGGTGCACCAGACGCTGAACGAGATCATTGATCGCCGGCAGGCGCTGCACGCGGTCTAAAAACCCGAATTGGCTGAAGTTGTGAGTACGTAAAGGAACACTATGTCGCAAGCGGCAAGAACATTATTTGAAAAGGTTTGGGAATCGCACGTGGTGGCAGCGCCGGAAGGCGAGCCGGCACTGCTGTATATAGATCTCCATCTGTTACATGAAGTGACTTCGCCCCAGGCGTTTGAAGGGCTTCGACTGGCGGGGCGCACCGTGCGGCGGCCAGATCGCTGCGTGGCTACGGTTGATCACAACGTGCCGACCACAGCGAACCGTTTGCTGGTCGCCGATGCCATCGCAGCCAGGCAGATGGACGCCCTGCGCACCAATTGCGCGGAGTTCAACATTCCGCTCTTCGATGTGGAGTCGCCGGAACAGGGCATCGTGCACGTGATCGGCCCGGAACTGGGCGCGACCAAGCCGGGCATGACGATCGTCTGCGGCGATAGCCACACCAGTACGCACGGCGCGTTCGGTGCGCTGGCTTTTGGCATCGGCACATCGGAAGTGGAGCACGTGCTGGCAACCCAGTGCCTGCCGCAATCGCGTCCGAAAACCTTTCGCATCACCGTCGATGGTGAGCTTGGCCTGGCGGTAACGGCGAAAGACATTGCGCTGGGCATCATCGGCCACATCGGCACCGATGGCGCGAGCGGCTGCGTCATTGAATATGCCGGCTCCGCGATTCGCGCGCTTTCCATGGAAGGCCGCATGACCCTGTGCAACATGAGCATCGAGGCCGGTGCGCGCGCAGGCATGATCGCTCCGGACGAAACCACGTTCCGCTACTTGCAGGGACGGCGCTTCAGTCCTCGAGGCGCGGACTGGGACCGCGCGGTGGCCGAGTGGACATCGCTGAGCTCCGATGCCGACGCTAAGTTCGATCGCGAGCTGGTGTTGCACGCTGAAGATCTGGCTCCTTATGTGACATGGGGCACCAGCCCCGGCATGGTGGTGCAGGTGACCGATCGCGTGCCTGACCCGGCGGCCAGCCCATCGAGCGCGGAACGTCGTGCCTGGGAGCGGGCACTGGAATACATGGCGCTCGAGCCCGGTAAACCCATTGAAGATGTGGCCATCGATGCAGTGTTCATCGGCTCCTGCACCAACGCGCGCATCGAAGATCTACGCTCTGCCGCCAAGGTGGTGAACGGATATCACGTCCACTCCAAGGTGCGGGCGCTGGTGGTTCCGGGTTCGCAGCAGGTCAAGCTACAAGCAGAAAAAGAAGGGCTGGACGAGATTTTTCGCACCGCTGGCTTTGAGTGGCGCGAGCCGGGCTGCTCCATGTGCCTGGGCATGAACCCTGACATCCTGGCGCCGGGCGAGCGCTGCGCTTCCACCAGCAATCGTAACTTTGAAGGTCGCCAGGGCCGCGGTGGACGCACTCATCTCGTCAGCCCGATGATGGCGGCGGCGGCCGCTGTCTCGGGACATTTCACCGACGTGCGCAAGTGGGAGTTTCATACGGCGCCGGTGCCGGCGCTGGCAGGGGGGTCACGCTAATGCAGCCTTTCCGCAAACATACTGGCGTGGTGGCGCCTCTTGACCGGGAGAACGTCGATACCGATCAGATCATCCCCAAGCAATTTCTCAAACGCATCGAGCGCACTGGCTATGGGCCGTTCCTGTTCTACGACTGGCGGCGCATTCAGGAAGGGCCCGATGCAGGCTCGCCTGATCCCGGCTTCATTCTGAACCAGCCGCTGTATCAGAATGCGGAGATCCTGGTAGCGGGCAAGAATTTCGGCTGCGGCTCCTCCCGCGAGCACGCCGCGTGGGCGCTTTCAGACTACGGTTTTCGCTGCGTGATTGCTTCTTCCTTCGCAGACATCTTCCATTCGAACGCCGGCAAGAACGGCATCCTGCTGGTCACGTTACCAGAGGAACAAGTGCAGATCCTGCTCACGCGCAGTGCGTCAATCCCGCGCTACCAGCTCACGGTGTCGCTCGAAGACCAGACGCTGCATGACGACCAGGGGCTGTCATTTTCCTTCTCCATCGATCCGTTCCGCCGCGAATGTTTGCTGGAGGGTCTGGATGACATCGGCTTGTCGCTGAAACATGCGGCGGCCCTGGACAAGTACGAACAGCAGCACGATAAGAACTTCTGGTTTGCGCCCCGGCCGGCGCAGGCCTGAACGCAGAGACGACTCGGGAGCTTTATGACCAAACAGGATCAATCCATCGTGGACAGGAAGACCCGGCTGACCGGGGCGGAAATAATCTGGGCAACGCTTGAAGGCGAGGGCGTGCGCGAAGTGTTTGGCTACCCTGGGGGCGCGATTCTGCCCGCCTACGATGCTTTGCGCAAGTTTCCCATAAGGCACATCCTGGTACGTCATGAGCAGAGCGCCGTGCACATGGCCGATGGATATGCACGGGCGTCCGGCCGTCCTGGCGTGGCGATTGCTACCTCCGGCCCCGGAGCCACGAACATGGTCACCGGCATCGCGACCGCAATGCTCGACTCGATTCCGATGGTCTGTATCACTGGCCAGGTGGGGAGCAAGGTACTGGGCAGCGATGCCTTTCAGGAAGTGGATATCACTGGCATCACACTGCCCGTGACCAAGCACAACTACCTCGTCACGCGAGCAGAAGATGTCGCGCCGGTGCTGCGCGACGCTTTCCGCGTAGCAACTTCGGGACGTCCTGGACCAGTGCTGGTCGACATCACCAAGGATGCGCAGCAGGCGACGGCAGACTTCGACTTTGAGGCTGCTGCTTCGCAACGGATGCGCAGTCATCCCATGCTCGACGTAAACCAGCGCAGCATGTCGGAAGCCGCGGAAATGATCCGCGGGTCCAGGCGGCCATTAATCCTGGCAGGCCATGGCATCATGCAATCAGGCGCGATGGACCAGGTACGCGCGCTGGCCGAACGAGCGCAGATTCCAGTGGCTTGCACCTTGCTTGGGCTGGGCAGCTTCCCTGCCTCGCATCCGCTGAACCTGGGCATGATGGGCATGCACGGGGAGTCGTGGGTGAACCATTCCATCCAGGAGGCAGATCTGCTCATTGCCTGCGGCATGCGTTTTGACGACCGGGTGACGGGGAACCTGGCCAACTACGCGCAGAAGGCGCGCAAGATTCACATCGATATCGATCCGGCGGAGATCAACAAGAACGTAGCTGTGCAAGTGGCATTAATCGGTGACCTTGCGGAAGTGCTGGATCAGCTGCTGCCCATGGTGGGCACCCGCGATGGCGCCGCCTGGCTGCACGCCATCGATTGCCTGAAGGGTGACGCCGCCGTGGTGGATATCAAGAACCTGCCTGACAACGGCCACCTGTATGCCGCACACGTGATCAATGATCTGTGGCACGCAACCAGCGGAGACGCAGTCATCGCAACCGATGTAGGCCAGCATCAGATGTGGGAAGCGCAGTACTACAAGCATGACAAGCCACGCTCGCTTATCACCTCCGGCGGCCTGGGCACCATGGGCTTTGCCCTCCCAGCGGCGATCGGGGCCAAGGTGGCCTGCCCGGAAAAAGAAGTATGGGTCATCGCGGGGGATGGCGGGTTTCAGATGACCAGCCCTGAGCTCGCGACGATCGCGCAGGAAGGGCTCGACATCAACATCGCCGTGATCAACAACGGCTTCCTGGGAATGATTCGGCAATGGCAAGAAACCTTTTACGAGAAGAACTATCAGTGCTCGCCGATTTTCTCGCCTGATTTTGTCAAGCTGGCTGAGGCGTTCGGCATTCGCGGTGCGACGGTAACTACGCGCGCCGAGGTTGCGGAAGCAGTGCACGCGGCGCGCAGCCACAAGGGACCATTCCTGATCAATTTCATGGTGGAGCAGGAAGACACGGTTTACCCCATGATCGTGCCGGGCGCCGCCCTGCACGAAATGATCCGCCGGCCTTCAGGGAACCCGTTAGTAGAAACCGCCTCTGATGTGTAGCTTGCGCTCCGCGAAGGTCCGGGGCGCCCCATATCTCACGGCGTTTTCCAGCCGGGAGATATGGGATGTACACAGCAATCAACCTGCAACCCTGAAATCCAGGGATCCACGACGGACCAAAACTTTCAGGTCCGTGTAACTCGCCCATCTCCTGGCAGGATAGAAAGGCAACAAATGCAACATACCTTCGTCGCTTACGTGGAAGACAAGCCGGGCGTGCTGACCCGCGTGGCGTCACTGTTCCGCCGGTTGAACATCAATATTTCGTCCGTGACGGTTGGTGGTTCAGAACGCCCCGGCGTTTCGCGCATGACCCTGGTAGCGGACGCACCGCCATCCGCGGGCCACCGCATCATGGCCTCGCTTTACAAGCTGGAGAACGTGGTCCAGGTAGATGACGTGGGGCGCTTCTCCTCCCTGAGTCGTGAGCTGGCCCTGATCAAGGTGGCCACCACGCCCAAGACCCGTTCGCACATCTTCGAATTAGTGAACGTATTTCGCGCACGCGTAGTCGATCTCGCGCCAGGTTCGCTGATGATAGAAATCACCGGAAGCGAAAGCAAAATCGAAGGTTTGCTGCAGGTGTTGAATGAAAATGAAGACCGCGTGCTGGAGATCTCGCGCACCGGCCGCATGGTCATGCGCCGGGGCCACCACACCAGCCGCGTACTGGAAGCATTGGGCGATGTCGCATCCCAGGATGCCGCCAGGGATGCAGAACTCCCCTCCACTGAGCCTGATTACGCGTTACAGGAACACGAGAAGGACGAGTACCTCACCGATGGCGAATTCCCGCAAACAAAACCGTAACTATTTCAAACCCAAAAAGGAAAGAGAATGACAAAGACTTATCACGACCAGGACGCCGATCTTTCGCTCATCCAGAGCAAGAAAGTAGCGATCATTGGCTACGGATCTCAGGGCCATGCCCATTCATTGAACCTGAAGGACTCTGGTGTGGACGTGCGCATCGGTCTACCCGCGACCAGCCGTTCCATCAAGAAAGCACAGGCTGCTGGTCTGGAAGTGCTCTCGGTGGCGGACGCTGCCAAGTGGGCGGATGTGGTGATGATCCTCGCGCCTGACACCTCGCAGGCTGCGATCTATCACGAGCAGGTAGCGCCGCACATGGGCAAGGGCAAGACCCTGATGTTTGCCCACGGCTTCAACATTCGTTACGGTACGATCGTACCCACGGCAGAGATCGACGTCAGCATGGTAGCGCCCAAGGCGCCGGGTCACCGCGTGCGCGAAGTATTTACCGAGGGCGGTGGTGTACCCGCACTGATTGCAGTGCAGCAGGATGCTTCCGGCAAGGCGCACGCCCTGGCTCTTTCTTATGCCAAGGGCATCGGCAGCACCCGGGCGGGTGTCATCGAAACCACCTTTACCGAAGAAACGGAAACCGACCTGTTCGGCGAACAAGCAGTCCTGTGCGGGGGCGTCAGCGCCCTGGTTAAGGCCGGCTTTGAGACCCTGGTCGACGCCGGCTACCAGCCGGAAGTGGCCTACTTCGAATGCCTGCACGAGCTGAAGCTGATCGTCGACCTGATGTATCGCGGCGGCCTGGCCTATATGCGCTATTCCATTTCTGACACGGCCGAGTATGGCGATTACACCGCCGGCCCGCGCTTGATCACCGATGCCACTCGTGCGGAAATGAAGAAGTTGTTGAAAGAAATTCAGGATGGTACGTTTGCCACCAACTGGATCCGGGAGAACGAGACGGGCCGTAAGAAGTTCGACCAGATGCGGAGCAAGGAAGCGGAGCACTCCATCGAAGAGGTTGGCAGCAAGCTGCGTGCCGCCATGCCGTTCCTTGATCCGGTCACGGTCACAGTTGACAGCCCAGGTGCGGCGCCGCGCCTGGCAGAACCAGTGGGCGCCTAGCGGTTTGTTCGATCACACGGATGGGGTTATCACCCCATCCGTGCCCGTTGGGCCCATGTGTCTCTCTATGTAACCGCGATCTTCGCTTTTTTACGCAGCCCTATAACCCGCTCGCGAGTCTACTCTGCATGCACTGGTCCTTTCCTCCACGGCTTTCGGTGTTGGCGATACTTTCGAGCGCTTCGCTGCTTGGGGTGGCGCAAGCCCGCAGAGATCAGCCCACCGCCGCTTGCCCGGCCCAGCCAAGCACGGTCCGCGCCATGCGCAACTGCTACCGTCCGCTCCTGGTGTTCGCCCCCGCATTGGACCATGCGCAGCTGAAAGCACAATTTGACCTGTTAAAAGATTACGCGTCCGACCTGAAGACCCGGGCCGTGCTTTACGTGCCGATCGTCCCGGAAGGACACAATCAGCCGATCCCCAGCTCAAAGATTCCCACAGGACGCTTGAGCGAAGATGATCTTGCGGCTACTCGCCTGCGCTTCAAGGTGGCTCCGGAAGACTTCCTGGTGGTACTGATCGGCAAAGACGGTGGGGAAAAGCTGCAAAGCGCCAAGCCAGTGACCATCGAGCAGCTCAAGCGCCTGATTGATTCCATGCCGATGCGGCAGGATGAGTTGAAGGAAGGACAGAGCGAACCGTAGGGCAGATCGCCTGAAACGATGGTGAACGAAACGCCCGAGCTGGCCGTCTGGTAGGGAACTCAGGGCGTAACCAGACCGTATCGGCTAACATCAAAGCAAGGCCGCGAGGTGTCATGACGACGCAAGCTACGACTCCTGCACTCTCCACGGTTCCACCACCGTATCGCGCACCGCACGATCCGGCTCGGGTTCCCGAAATCATGGCCGCACTGCAGAAGGTTGCCCAGCTCCAGGGACTGCACCCCTCGGAGTACGAGTGGCTGGCCGTCCATGGTACCGAGTTGTTTGCAGATTCGGGCGCGGTGGTATTTCGCGAGGGCGATCCGGCCACCAAGATGACGATTCTGCTGCAAGGGGAGATCTACGTGCGCCGTGAGCACGGCGGCCCGGCTGCGCTGTTCATCGGCCGCTCCGGCGTGATTACCGGCGTGCTTCCCTTCTCGCGCATGAAGGCTTATGGCGGTCTGGGGTACACCTCAGCAGCCACATGGGGTTTGGAATTCGACCGCTCCCTGTTCCCCGAGATGCTGAAGGCGATCCCGTCGCTGACGGAGCGGATCGTGGGCATTCTGCTCGACCGTGTCCGCGAGGTCACGCGGATGGAGCAGCAATCCGAGAAGCTAAATGCGCTGGGCAAACTGGCGGGCAATCTAGCCCACGAGCTCAACAACCCCGCCTCGGCCGCACAGCGCTCGGCTGCCAATATCCTCGAAGAGCTGCGCGTGTACGGCCATGAGCGGTTCAACCTGGGGCGCCTCTGTCTGAACCACGAGAAGACCGAAAAGGTGCTGGCCTGGGAAGACGAGGTGCGCGGCTCGGCCAAGCGCATGGGCAAGCCAGCCGAAGCGGAACAGACCTTCCGCGAAGACGAAATTGCCAACTGGTTGAGTCAGCACAATATTCAGGAGTCCTGGCACATCGCTCCAGAACTAGCGGAGTTCGGCGTGGTGCCGAGCCAGCTGGAACCTCTCGCCGGCTATTTGGACCCTGGCGCCATCAGCGTTGTGTTGTCGCAGTTCACGTCCTCTCTGCGCACCGAACGGATCGCGGAAGCGATGCTCGATTCCACGGAGCGGATCTTCGACCTGATCAGTGCGATCAAGGACTACTCCTACATGGACCAGATGCCCATCCAGGAGGTCGATGTTCCCCAAAGCCTAGAGAACACGCTGGCCATGGTGGCGTCGCGGCTGCGCAAGGTTAAGGTCGTGCGTGATTACGAGCCAAATGCACCCCTGGTGAGCGCCTATGGGCGCGAGCTCAACCAGGTGTGGACGGCTTTGATCGAGAATGCCCTGGACGCGGTTGAGAACCAAGGCGAGATCAAGCTGATAGTGCGGACCGCGGGAGATATGCTGCTGGTCGAAATCTGGGACAACGGACCTGGCATCCCGCCGGAGTTACAGGCGCGCATCTTCGAGCCTTTTTTCACGACCAAGGCGCCGGGCAGCGGATTGGGCCTCGGCCTCGACGTAGTGAGCCGGATCGTGCGGATGCACCGTGGTTTTGTCACGGTGCAGTCTAAGCCGGGCAGTACCTGCTTCCAGGTTCGGCTGCCTTTGCAGCAGGTACAGGCGTACTAGGGTAGGCTGCTGGCGCCGACGGCTACGATGACGCGGGCAATGTGGGCTCGTTTGTTATTGATGAAAATGTGCGGGGAAAGGGTTTCGCTCACCACTCGCTTACCGATTTTCAGTTGATCGGTCGGGTTGTAGACGGCGATGTTTAACATCATGCTGTCGTCCACTTCGCTTCCCTCCGGATCCTGAATGGTGACTCCGGAGTCTGCGAGCGCAGCGATCATCTTTTCCACGCTGGTTTGCAGCATGAATCGTTTGCGACGGTCATCAGAGCCAGGAATGAGCTTGGTGATGCGCCAGCATTCGAGAGCCAGCGTTTTCACCGATCCATCGTTGATGGCGGTGACCGCCGTGAGTTTCGCATTCGCTTTTGGTTTCAGCCGTTTGGGGGCGGGCGCTTTGCCTTCGATCAGTTTCATCTCGGGACAACCGTAGCCCGAATACCTGAAAATTGCGCGGGCGTAGGTATTAAAAAGCCCTCATTTGATTGAGTTCACCTGCCTGGTGATTGAGGGACGGGCACATCGCTAGACAAACCATCCCGCCACAAGCATCTGCTGGTTTTCACAACGGGCCACCGATTTGTCATCCCGAGCAATCTGCTTGCAGTGCAAGTTAAGGACGGGATGAACGGGGTGGGATACGCGCCGGTCTGGCTGAGGGAGCGGAGCAGGATGTCCCCCACGCAAGCCAAACGCGGCTTGAGTGGGCCACCCTCGGCTTTTGATGTCAATGTGCAGATGTTCACTCTCGGCATATAATGCGCTTGACGGCATATGCGTCCGGGAGCATAATAATCTCAAAGTGGACGGTTCTATTTCATGACCAGTTCGAACCGGAGTTCGACGAACTTCCGGCGGCCGTCCAGGATGAGCTCTACGCTGAAGCCGGCTTCGTTGAGATGTTCGGTCCATCGTGTGGCCGACCGCACGTCGATACGTTAAAGGGTTCTCACTATAACAACATGAAGGAGCTGCGCTTCGAGGCGGCAGACGGCGAGTGGCGTGTAGCGTTCGCATTTGACCCGAAGCGCCGGGCAATCCTGCTGGTCGCCGGTGATAAGACGGGCGGGAGCGAGAAGAAGTTCTACAAACGGCTCATCGCCGTCGCCGACGGACGCTATGAGCGCCACCTGGCGAAGCTAGAAACCGCATCACGTACGCCGAGGAAGGGAAAACCGCGATGATGACACTCCAGGAAAAACTCACTGCGTTGCCTGCGAGCCGCCGGAAGAAGATTGCTCGGCGCACGGATGGCTTGATCGCTGAAGAGATGACCTTACGCGACTTACGTAAGGTGCGTGAAATAACGCAGTCAGAGCTGGCCGAAAAGCTGGGCGTCAAACAGGAGCAGGTTTCGCGCACGGAGCAGCGACGCGATGCGCATATCTCCACGCTCCGGCGGACCATCGAAGCGATGGGCGGCGAGCTGATCGTTATTGCGCAGTTCCCCGACGCAAAACCCATCAAGATCACCGGGTTCGCTGAAGCGCAGCGCTAACCCGGATTTCTCACCACAACTGTCTGGAGACAACCACAATGCCCCCACCCC
>CAZZVD010000138.1:0-13601 GCA_964657465.1 uncultured Acetobacteraceae bacterium
AAGGGCCGAGTTTGGAGCTTTCACACACCCTCTCCAGCCCCGGCTTGAGTGGGGACATTCACATCGCAGGCGATCCTGGTTTACTCCATCAACCGCAGGACCCTTTCGACTTGTGCGCGTAAGGCCGCAACTTCTTCACGCAGCGCTGCTACTTCTGTTTCCAGATCGCCATTCAGCGATAGATCGTTGCTGGCGGTACCGCTGGCAACCTCAACCGGCTCGCCGGAAAGCAGGTGGGCATAGCGAGCTTCTTTGGTACCAGGCTGTCTGGCCAGCACCTTGACCAGCGAAGGCTCGCGCTGCATCAGCCGCTGCAGCGTCGATTGCACATCGCTTAGCTCGTCAAAACGGTGCATCCGCTCGGTGCGGCCGCGTAGTTCTCCTAGCGTCTGCGGCCCCCGCAACAACAGCACGCACATAACCGCGATCTCACCGCGGGTTAAATTGAAAACTTCCTGCACGTGGTGCTCGTACTTGGTAACACGGCTCTCCGTGCCGCGCACCGGGCCGGCCAGTCCGTCATCTTCTAAACGATGCAGTGCCTGGCGAATGTCATCTTCCTCCAGATGCATCACCGGCTCGCGGTTATTCTTCTGGTTGCAGGCGTTCGCCAACGCATTCAGCGAAAGCGGATAGTACTCAGGGGTGGTGATTTCTTTTTCCACCAGCGATCCGAGCACCCGGGCAGCAACGGTCGAAAGAACAATGGTCACAGCGCACACCTCTCGCAGCAGGCTCCATAGTAAAGCCGTGGGTAAATCACTGCTTGTCCACCGTGATGTAGTAAAGGTCAGTGGCGACATTGAATTGGTCTTTCCCAAGCGGCGTCTGCATGGTCTGCCACGTGGAGGTGGGGCGGATCACCTGCCAATGGTCCCTGGTGCCCACGCGGACAGGCATGGCGAATCCCGTCTCGTCCGCTTTCCAACGGTAGCGAACGCTGCCCCCTGGAGCGAATTGCAACTGCAACAGCGGCAATGCAGTGTGACGCAGGTATTGATCGAATATCGGTGTGAGATTCATGCCGGTCTGCTGGTTGAACCACGCCACCACGTCTTCCGTCATGATGTTCTGATACTTGAAGTGCTGATAGTAAGCGTGCAGCAGCCCCCACCAGCGCGCATCGTCGTCGACCACGCTGCGTAGAGTGTTCAGGAAAAGCGCTCCCTTGAAGTACTGATCTTCTGGCGGCCGGCTGTTCGTGCCTCGCCGGGCAATGATCGGCTGATCGTTCTTCACTTTTGCCGCGTAGGCATTCACATAGGTCAGCGCATCGGCGCGGCCCCAGCGTGATTCCACATAGAGCGTCTCGAGGTAAGTAGCCCAGGCTTCGTGGATCCACATATCAGAGGTGTCAGCGGCGGTGACGCTATTGCCGAACCATTCGTGCGCGCTTTCGTGAATGATGATGAAGTCAAAACGAAGGCTTAGACCGTGCCCGACCCAGTCGCGGCCCAGGTAGCCGTTGGTGAACTGGTTGCCGTAGGTCACTGCACTCTGGTGCTCCATGCCGGAGTAGGGCGCCTGGATTAATTTGTAGCCGTCGAGAGGGAAGGGGTAATCGCCAAAGTAGTGGCCGAAAATTTCCAGCATCTGCTTCGCCTGGGTGAATTGCTTTTCCGCCCTGGGCTTATCTTCCGGCAAAACATAGAAATCCATCGGCAGCGTGCCGAGATGATCGGAAAAGTGGACGTAGTTCCCGATGTTCAGGGAAACGTCATAGTTGTTGATTGGGTAATGCACCAGCCAATCCCATCGTGTGTAGCCGTCGCCCAGATCGGTGGAACCCATGAACTTTCCGTTCGACACATCCACCAGGCCGTTGGGAACGGCAACGCTGATCTGCATGCTTTCCACTTCGTCGCGCCATTGATCCTTGTTGGGCCACCAGACGCTGGCGCCGGTTTCTTCGCAGGCCGTGTTGACCCAGGGGTGGCCCGCTGGGTCTTTGCGAAATGTGATTGCGCCGAATCTGCCAGTCTCTACGGGATGGCCGGAGTAGTAGAAGTCGATGGTGTATTCACTGCCGGCTTTCAGGGTTTGGGGAAAGTCAACGAACACAGCGCCAGCGTCTCGCCGGTATGTCAGGGTTTGTGTGCCCAGCAGGATCCTTTCCACTTGGAGTGCGGAGTGCAGGTCCAGCTGGATGCGCCGGCCGTCCTTCAACATTCTGAAACGTATCGCGTTTTTACCTTGTAAGAACTTTTTTTCCGGGTTGACGCGGATGTCAAGGTGATAGGAGAGCAGATCGTTGTTCGCGCGATAGGGTCCGTAGCCGCCCCGCAAGCGATCGCTCAGCGTGACGGTCTGCGCATTCAGTGCGGCGGCGACTGCCAGGCAGAGCAGCAGGATCGTAGTAGATGGCTGGAGACGAGATCTGATGCGGTTGTTGATCATGCTTTCTCACGTAGGTTAAAGGACAAGACCGGGAGTTGCCGGTTGGGTCTTGTGAATTCCTATCTGCGGCAAAACGGGGCCGTGAGACAGGGAGCACCCTGATTTGTTGCCGTCCAACGGTAGAATGAAACTGTTGGCTCCATATTACCGGTCGCTCTTGCACGGCTGATCACATCAAGCAAAGGACATCTTCCATGACCCTCCTATTGACGCAGATGGCGATCATATTGCTGATTACCTTAACGTGCGGATGGCTGGCGCTTAAAGTGGGCCAGGCTCGCGTAATTGGCGAAATTATTGGCGGCATTCTCGTCGGTCCGTCTGTATTCGGCCGTCTGGCCCCGCACCTCTCGGCCCAACTGTTTCCCATCAGTTCCTTTGCCCCATTTGAGACGCTCTCCACCGTTGGCTTGGTTCTGTTTCTATTCCTGATTGGGATGGAACTGGATTATGAGCAGCTTTACCGCCATCGCGTGACTGCCGTGATGGCGAGTGGCATGAGCATCCTTTTGCCCTTTGGCATGGCGGCCCTACTGGCGCATTCACTGCGCATCCGCTTTGCGCCGCATGGCATCGGCAGCATGCCATTTGTACTCTTTCTCGGTATATCGATGAGCATTACTGCTTTCCCTGTGCTGGCTCGCATTCTGGAAGAGCGGAGTCTGCAGGGCACTCCTTTAGGCACTACGGCGATCTTGTGTGCCGCGGTCGACGATGTGGTCGCCTGGCTGCTGTTAGCGTTTGCGCTAGCCTTCATCGGTGGAGATGCCGCCCCCTCATCGCTGCTGTTTCGTATTACCGGCCTGATTGTGTACCTGGCGATCATGCTGGGCGTGGTCCGTCCGCTGGCTGCTTATCTCGTACGCCGCCAGGGTGAGAAAAATCAGCTAACCCTCGAGTTGCTGGGCGTGGTGGTGGCGGGCGCGCTGCTTTCGGCCGCGGCTACTGACAAGATCGGGGTGCATCCACTGTTCGGTGCATTTCTTGCAGGTGTCTGTTTCCCGCGCGTCCCGCATTGGCAGCTCGCCCTGCGGGAGCGTCTTGACATGCTCGTCTCCGTTCTGTTGCTGCCGCTGTTTTTTGCTTTGACGGGCATGCGTACGCGGCTGGATCTGTTGAACGATACCTCCATGTGGTTGTGGGCGGGGATCGTATTACTGGCGGCTGTGTTTGGCAAAATGGGGGGAGCCGCGCTGGCTGCACGCTGGACCGGTCAATCGTGGAGAGACGCCGCCGCCCTGGGAGCCCTGCTCAACACCCGCGGCCTGGTGGAGTTGATCGTTTTGAATATTGCTTACACGGTGGGCGCGTTCTCTCCCACGCTGTTCACCATGTTGGTGGTCATGGCCCTGGTGACCACGATGCTAACGGCGCCGCTGCTTACCTTGCTGGGCATACGCGGCACTGCAAAAAAGCAGCCCGGTTCGGTACCGGTGTCCGTCGCGCAGTAGAACTACAAAACGGACCCTCGGCGCCGAAGGGTCCGTTAAATTACATCCGTCGATTACTTACAGCCGTTGACCGACTGCCGGGGCAATGCCGGCCTGCTTTGCTGCCAGCGGACCGACGATCGGCAATTGGACCGTTTTGCCCTGATACGCGGTGTACATCAGATACGCCCAGAGGCAAAGGCCGCCGACCATCACCAGCAGGTTCACCGGCAATTGAATGATGAAGAACAGTCCGTGCGAGATCGCGCCCAGGACAATGCCGATGATCGTCCAGACGATCCAGAACGCAATCCAGGCGAGATTAAAGAAGATGGACTGGAACGCATGGAAACGCACGAAGCGGTCGGTCTTGAACGGGTCGACCACCAGGAACAAAATACCGGTAATGGCGCCCACCAGGTAGGCCAAAGCTCCGGCGACATTTGGGCTGAGGCCTGCCCCTGCGGCCACCGCAGGCTGCTGTGTATACATCGGAGCGGCCGGTGGAGGCGCCGCATAGCCACCAGGAGCGGCGGCTGCGCCCTGTACGGCTCCGCAAGCTGGACATTTCAGAGTTCCATCGGTGAGGCTGGTTCCACAGGTTTGGCAGAAACTCATATATTTCTCTCCTCAGTATTGTTGTCCGCGGGCCAATGTGTCGCTTAGGCTGAAGGGCTCCCCTTGCGCGACCGTAGGCTGCGGCAGGGGGGTGCCTTTACATGCTTGTTGCCTTGCCGATGGAGTGTACACGATGGCAGACGCGAAGTCTCCATTCTTGTGCAATCGGCCGGAAGTTCCCGACTCGCGCGTTCTAAGCGCTCTGAAATGCGGTGCTTTCGTGGGGAGAGAGACGGCTGCGACCAGACCGCGATAGGATGCGGTCTGCAGGTTTACCAACTTTCTCAAAGGATCCGAATGCAGCGGTTGCCCCCTGGAATGAAACGACTGCTGTTTGTGCTGATCTGGCTTTCTTTTGCAATGCCGCTTTCGAGCCAGCAGACCACCGGCGGGGGTCTCGACTGGCGGGGCGTGCTGCGCCGGTCAGACGGCGCTCCCGTGAAGGGCGCCGCGATAGAGATTGTTGAAAAAGACCACACGCTCACCGCCCTGACGCAGCCGGATGGGGGCTTCGTTTTCTATCATTTGAAGCCGCGGCGGTACGCTTTGTCTGTCACCGTCGAGGGTAGCCGCGTGCCCTACATGCCCTTGATCG
The DNA here is from genome assembly GCA_964657465.1 of uncultured Acetobacteraceae bacterium. Classification (GTDB taxonomy): domain Bacteria; phylum Acidobacteriota; class Terriglobia; order Terriglobales; family Acidobacteriaceae; genus PALSA-350. The sequence goes on from CAZZVD010000138.1 coordinate 5,041, forward strand.
ATCTGAGGTCCGGCAACCCGGCGGTCATCCTGACCCTCGCCGGGCAGAGCACGCTATTGTTGCAGACGGCCGATGCGGAGACCGAGGCTTCGGGGGGCGTCGCGCTTTCGAGCCATGCGGTCAGCGAATTGCCGCTCAACAAACGAGATTTTAGCCAATTGCTGTTATTGGCAGCCGGAACTATGACGGATGCAAATGGCGCAACCAACTTTACTCAGCAATTTGCTATCAATGGCCAGCGGGGCGTGGAGGCGACCTTTGCCATGGATGGGGCCGACATCAGCGATCCCGAGATGGGCGGGTCCACTTTCAGCAACTTCAACGTCGATGCGGTGCAGGAGATTCAGTCACAGTCCGGCTTTATGCCGGCCCAGATTGGTAATGGTGGAGCGGGCTACACCAATATCGTTTCTCGTTCCGGCAGCAGCGGCTTTCACGGTTCGTTTTTCGAGTTCCTGCGCAACTCAGCATTCGACGCGCGTAACTACTTCGATCATCCTTCGGCGGCCAGTCCGGGGAGGCTGCCGCCCTTTCGCCGCAATGAATTCGGTTTCACCAATGGCGGCCCCGTCGTCCTCCCTCACCTCTACAACGGCGAGGGCAAGACATTCTATTTCGGCCAGTACCAGGGCTTTCGCCAGGTTTTGGGAACCACGCAGGTGTTTCCTGTGCCAACCGCGCTCGAACGGGCGGGCATGGACAGCACAGCGTTTCCCGGCGACACGTTGATGGTGCCGGTGAACGCCGGCATCGCGGCCGTGCTGGCGCGCTATCCGCTGCCGAATAATCCGGTTGGTTCGTTTGGCGTGCACACCTACGCCAGTTCATCTCCCGTGGTTACCAATGCGAACCAGTTTTCTGTGCGCGTGGACCATCGACTGAGCGGAAAATCACAACTTTTCGCGCGCTTCAACTTCAACAACCTGAACGGACCGACGACCAATCCAGACCAAACCGTGATCGACGAGAACTTCGGTGTGCGCTACGTAGACCGCCAACGCAACCTGGTGTTCACCTACACACGCACACCCTCGCCGCGGTGGGTCAGCGAGTCCTCATTGAGCGTTACCCGCTCCACTCCCTCCTTCCCAACAGCAGACAAGAGCGACCCCGGCGTCAAGTTCAATGATGGGGCGTACGAACCGTTTAACGCAGCTGCCGGCACGGTGATCAGCATTTATGGCAATCTTTTTCAGGGGCGCGAGAATGTCTTTTTCACCACGTCGCACCATGCGTTCAAGGCAGGAGCCGAGGTTCGGCTGAACCGCGACACGACCTACTTCGGTATCAGTCCGAATGGCGAATACGACTTTGGCGGGGGCACCGCGTATTCTCCGGTCAACATTCCGTCACAGAGCGGGCAGCACGATATCCATGTGGGTGATCCTCTGCCCGACACCCTGAGCAGTCTGTTGAGCGGCAGCCCGTTTGTGTATACGGTGGCGGTGGCCCCTACCTACTTCTCGGGCGGTGAGCATATTGGTGCAGCGGCCATCAACCGCAACGCCGCCGCGTTCTACGCGCAGGACACGTGGAAGATCACGCCCCGACTGGTGCTCGATTATGGCTTGCGCTATGAGCTCTACTCTCCCTTTTCTGAGCGGGCAAAACGGACATCAGGTCTCGCGTTCCAGAAGACCCCTACTGGAATTGCGCAGACGTTTGTGATCAACCCCCAGCCTGGATACAAGTTCAACCTGAATGGATGGGGCCCGCGCGTCCAATTGGATTGGCTGGCGGCACAGCAGACGCATGTGCGGATAGCCGGCGCGATCACCACCATCCCTCCCAATCTCTTTCAGGACAATTCACTGACAGGCTCGACGCCATTCACCATCTATCCGCGTTTGTCGTCTGCGGCGGCGGCGCCCATACCCTACGGCTTCCAGATCACTTCAGGGGAGTTACCACCGGTCTACTCGCCTGATGGGCAAGACATTTTCGCCAACGGAACCAAGGCGGTGCATGCCAATACGGTGATGGACTTCGCGCGCTACCAGCAGGACCTGGCTGCGCTGTCGCCGGACCACCAGATCACCCCGCTCAACATCAATTCGATTGACCCGGCTTTCGGCAATGCCTATCTGCAGACCTGGACGTTTGGCGTGGAACGGCACTTTGGGGACCTGGTAGCCAGCGCTTCCTACATCGGCACCGCGGCCGCCAAGTTGGCCCGCACCAGCTACTACAACGGCTATCCCGGGGCAGGGCCCGGCTTCGCACCCTACACACAGTTCGACGCAGCAGGGAACATCACCGGCGGCTTTGGCACGGAAAACGTGGTCACCCGCACGGCTCACTCTTCGTACCACGCGCTGCAAACTTCACTGCAGGGCACGGTGGCCCACGGCGGCCCAGGGGTGCAGGCCAGCTACACGTGGTCGAAAGCACTCGACGAGTCCAGCTCCGTATTGGGTGGCTTTGTGAATGGAAACTCGGGCACGGTTTCCCAGACCTCACCCCAGAACCCCTACAACACGCACCCGGAAAAAGGGCCTGCCACCTTTGACGTGGCTCATGTGTTTACCCTGAGCCTGGCGCAGGATCTACATGGCGAACAAGTCTCTTTTTTGCGGCCACTGGGCAGTACGGTGGTGAAGGGTTGGGAACTGCTCAGCATTTCCACGATCACCAGCGGCTCGCCCTTTACGGTTTACTCGGGGTTGCAACAAACCGGCGCCGGGACCAACGGAGCCGATCGGCCAGACCAGGTGGGGAAGCCGCACCTGTCCACCGCGCGCAGAGTGCGCGAAGATTACTTTGGACTGGGTGCGGCGAATGCCTCATATTTCTCCATACCGGAAAATGTGGCAGGCGGCACTGGGCCCAATAGCGGGCGTTTCGGTACGCTGGGCCGCAATACGTTTCGCGGTCCAGCCTATTACGATTTTGATTTCGCCCTGATCAAGAGCACGCCCCTTGGCCGCCGATCGAGCGGGATCGAATTGATGGATCTGCAGTTTCGCGCGGAGTTCTTCAACCTGTTCAACATCGTGAATATGGCCCTGCCGGCCAACACATTGCTCGGATCTGGTTTCGGCGAGATCAGTCGCACCGCCGGAACCTCCCGCCAGATTCAATTTTCGCTCAAGTTGATCTACTGATCTGGTGATCTCAGCGCCTGTTCCGGCACCAATGACGGGTGCCCCACATCTCGCTCGTTTTTCGCGAGATGTGGGATTCCACGACTGTCCGCCGGCCACTCTGTGGTGGCAACAATTCTTGATAAAGATGGTGTGCCCAAATTGAGCATCCAACTTCCCCTTGGCACGACGTTCGCTTTAAGGGGTCACCGCTGTATGCAATGCGCTCCCGGGTTGCGCAGGGAAGGCCCTTGTTGGTAAAAAGAGGCACATTGTGAGCGTCGCTTTTAGCGGTCGCGAGACATTCGCAGAGTCGATCGAAGCCTGTAAGGCAAGTCAGGCGAAATTCATTTGAAGCGCCGAGTCGTGACGGGCACAACGCAGGAGTTCCGCAGCCTGATAAGGAGCAAAACACGTGAATACCATTCATCCCCGGGCCGGGCAATTGGCCGATCCTTCTCAATTGGTCGACGTTCCAAAATTAATCACTGCCTACTTTGTCGATCGGCCCGATCCCGTGAATACCGAGCAGCGGGTTGCGTTTGGCACTTCCGGCCATCGAGGATCCTCGTTTACGCGATCCTTCAACGAATGGCACATTCTCGCGATCACCCAGGCGATCTGCTTGTACCGGCGGCAACAGGGCGTGGATGGGCCCCTGTTCCTGGGGATTGACACGCATCCGCTCTCCCGGCCGGCTCTGGCCAGCGCGCTTGAGGTGTTGGCCGCCAACAATATCGACGTGATGGTGGCCGACAAGGATGAGTACACGCCGACACCGGCTGTGTCGCACGCGATTCTCACCTACAACCAGGGTCGCAAGACCGGTCTGGCGGATGGAATCGTCGTCACGCCGTCACACAATCCGCCCGAGTCCGGCGGCTTCAAGTACAACCCCACGAACGGCGGCCCCGCTTCGTCGGAAGCAACGTCTTGGATCGAAAAGAAAGCCAACGAATTTCTGGCGGCAAAATTGGACGGCGTGTCGCGCGTTACCTTGCAGAAGGCGATGTCGGCATCCACGACGCACACGCATGACTACATCACCGCTTACGTTGAAGATCTGGGAAACATCATCGATATGGAGGCGATTCGCTCTGCCGGGATCCGTTTCGGCGTGCATCCCCTGGGCGGCGCCGGGGTCCACTACTGGGCACCGATTGCAGAGCGTTACAAATTGAATCTTACGGTCGTGAGCGACGTGGTCGACCCCACCTTCCGTTTCATGACCCTCGATTGGGATGGCAAAATTCGCATGGATCCTTCGTCGAAGTACGCCATGCAGTCGTTGATCGCCCTGAAGGACAAATTCGATGTTGCGATGGCGTGCGATACCGACCATGACCGGCATGGCATCGTGACGCGGAGCCGCGGACTGATGCCGGCCAATCACTACCTCGCGGTTTGCATTCAGTATCTGTTTACCCATCGCCCGGAGTGGGGCAAACAGGTAGCGGTTGGCAAGACAGCCGTGAGCAGCAGCATGATCGATCGCGTCGCCGCCGGACTGGATCGCCGCTTGTACGAGGTGCCAGTGGGTTTCAAATACTTCGTGGATGGCCTGATCGAGGGCGCACTGGGCTTTGTTGGCGAAGAAAGCGCCGGCGCCTCCTTCCTGCGCCGGAATGGCCAGGTGTGGACGACCGATAAGGACGGATTGATTGCCGCCCTGTTAGCTGCGGAGATGACGGCCACCATGGGGAAAGATCCTGGCGAGATCTATCACGAATTGACGCAGAAATATGGTGACCCGCAGTACGACCGTACCGATGCCCATGCCACGACAGAACAAAAGAAGTTGCTGGCAAAGATGAACAAGGAAAGCATTCGCACGCCTACGCTGGCGGGCGAGAAAATACAAGCCGTGTTAACCCATGCGCCGGGGGATGGCCAGGCAATCGGTGGAGTCAAAGTGATGGCAGAGAATGGATGGTTCGCGGCGCGGCCTTCCGGCACGGAGGAGATCTACAAAATTTATGCGGAAAGTTTCAAGGATCAGAAGCATCTCTTACAGATCGAGGAAGAAGCCCAGAGTATCGTGAGTGATGCCTTCGGCGCGGTCGTCGGTTAGCCTCGTTTCCTGGTGGTGCTAACGGAGTGGTTGCTGGGTAAGTGGTCTGCGCAGTAAGAAAGCGTTCATGAATCGAAGGAACTTCATCGCCGGCAGCACGACCGCCGGATTAGTCGCCGCCAGTGGCCTCCCCGTGGCGGCCTCGCCGAAAGCCGAAACAGGAAAGCGCGCGCTCATGAAACTGGGCGACCAGACCGCGCCCACGAACGAGACGCATCTGCAATACCTCGCCCGCTACAGTGTGCGCAATATCTGCGGGTATCCGGAGATCCCCGGGGACCGTATATACGCAACCGTCGAAGAGCTGAAACGGCTGGTGGATTTGGGCGCGAAGTACGGAATCAGTATCGACTGCACCGCGCCGCCGTTTCTCGAGTCCAGCTATATCGATCGGGAGAAGCATCCGGCGATCATGCTGGCGCAGAGTCCGGAGCGGGACCGCGATATTGAAGCACTGCAGACCATGATCAGAAATTGCGCGCAGGCGGGGATCCCGTCCATCAAGTACAACATGAGTATTTTGGGCGTGGTGCGCAGCGGCAGAACGCCGGGCCGCGGAGATGCGCAGTACAGCACCTGGAAGCTTGCCGAGGCACATCCGGCGACTCCGTTAACCAAGGCTGGCGTGGTGAATGGCGAGCAATTCTGGGAGCGTATCACTTACTTTCTCGATCGCGTGATTCCTGTAGCGAATGAGTACAAGATCCGCATGGCATGCCATCCGCACGATCCAGGCATGCCGCCGGAAGGCTACCAGGGTGTGAACCGGGTGCTGGGGACCGTGGATGGATTGAAGAAGTTCATCAGCATCCGCGAGAGCCCTTACCACGGCCTGAACTTTTGCCAGGGTACGGTGTCCGAGATGCTGCAGGATCCGGGCAAGGAGATCTTCGACGTGATCCGCTACTTTGGCTCGCGGAACAAAATCTTCAACGTGCATTTCCGCAATATCCGCGGGCGCCGTGACGACTTTATCGAGGTGTATCCGGATGAGGGGGACGTCGACTTTGTGAAAGCCATCCAGGTTTATAAAGAGGTGGGGTATCCCTATATGCTGATGCCCGATCATGTGCCCCAGGCGGCCAATGATCCCAACGGGCTGCAGTCGTGTGCGTACTGCTACGGTTATATTCGTGCGCTGATCCAGGCAGTGGACCACTTATCCTGATGGCTGCGGAGATCGAATCAAGATGATGAATCCGGGAGAAATGGCGCAGAAGATCGGGGCAGGGTTGCTTTCGTTTCCGGTGACTCACTTCGACGCTCACCTGCAGTTTGAGCCCAGGCTCTACCAGGAGCACATTGCCTGGTTGCTGGCTCACAAGCCGGCCGGGCTGTTTGCTGCTGGGGGAACGGGTGAGTTTTTTTCCCTGACGCTCACCGAATATGCAGCCGTGGTGAAGGCCGCGGTCGAGCAGACCGCGCAGCAAGTGCCGCTGGTGGCGGGTTGCGGCTACGGTACGGCCATGGCGAAGGAGTTCGCGCGCGCAGCCGAACAGGCCGGTGCGGATGGCCTTCTTCTTCTGCCACCGTATCTGGTTGGCTCAGAGCAGGCCGGGCTTGCCGCTCATGTTGAATCGGTGTGCGCTGCTACCAGCCTCGGCGTCATCATGTACAACCGCGACAACGCCATTCTTGATGACGTGACGCTGGAGCAGCTATGCGCGCGTTGCCGAAACCTGGTTGGCTTCAAGGATGGTGTGGGTGATATTGAGCGCATGACGAGGATCCATGCCCGGCTGGGCGATCGTCTTACCTATATTGGCGGCCTGCCAACTGCCGAAACCTTCGCCCTGCCTTATCTGGAGATGGGTGTGACTACCTATTCCTCGGCCATTTTCAATTTCCTGCCCAGGTTCGCGCTGGACTTTTATGCTGCCGTGCGCAGGCGAGATCATGCGGCCGTATATGCAGGGCTCCGCGACTTCGTGCTGCCGCTCATCCAGATTCGTAACCGGCGCAAAGGCTATGCGGTATCGATCATCAAGGCCGGCCTGCAAGCCGTGGGGCGACCGGCCGGGCCTGTTCGTCCACCGCTGACCGACCTCTCTTCTGCCGAGCGGGAAGAATTGAGTGCACTGATCGCAGGAAAGTCCTGACCTTGGCCGGGAGAGCGGACGCGCCGGCCACGACCCATGTTCGCTACTGGATTATCGCCGTTCTTTTTGCCGTAAGCTGCTTCAGCTACGGGGACCGGGTTGCGCTCTCGATTGCCGGCACGGTGATGGGCGGCGACCTTCTCCTGAATCCTGTGCGCATGGGGTATTTGTTCTCCGGGTTTAGCTGGGCCTATGTCCTCGGCCAGTTGCCCTCCGGAGCACTGCTCGACCGGTTCGGATCGAAGCGGGTGTATAGCCTTGCCATTGTCATTTGGTCGGTGAGCGCGCTGCTGATCGGCTGCGCCGGGTATCTGCACGCGGCGCAGGCGTTTACCGTAATCTTTGTGCTTCGGCTGATCGCCGGGTTTGCCCAGGCGCCCGTGTTTCCCGGCAACGGGCGCATCGTCGCGGCATGGTTTCCTGCCAATGAGCGCGGCCGTGCATCCGCCATTTTCAATTCATCGCAGTATTTTGCATTGATGATCTTCGGGCCCATCCTGGGTTGGATCACCCACGCGGCCGGGTGGAAGAGTGGCTTCTGGTTTATGGGGTTGCTCGGCCTGGTGCTTGCGTTCGTTTCTCTGAAAACCATTTACGAGGTCAGGGAACACCCGCGCGTCTCCCCTTCCGAGATTGGGCTCATTGAGCAGGGGGGTGGATTGGTCCAGGCCGGCCGGTCCAACATGCTCAGTTGGTCAGCGGTGAAGACTTTGCTCAGCCATCGCATGCTGGTCGGCATTTATCTGGGACAGTACTGCATTACTACGCTCACCTGGTTCTTCCTTGCCTGGTTTCCGGTTTATCTGTCACAGGCGCGGCATTTATCGATTGTGAAGGTGGGGTTTGCGGCGGCTCTGCCGGCCCTTTGTGGGGGCACCGGCGGCATTCTCGGAGGTGTCGTCTCTGACCGCCTATTGCGGGCGGGACACTCCCTGAGCTTTTCGCGTAAGGCGCCCATCATTGCCGGGATGTTGTTATCTGTCACCATGATTGCGTGTAACTACGCACCAGCGCAGGCGGTGATGCTGGCGTTGATGTCGCTGTCCTTTTTTGGCAAGGGATTTGGATCGCTTGGTTGGACCGTGGTTTCAGATACTTCGCCGAAGGGTATGGTGGGACTGAACGGAGCGTTATTCAATCTGATCGGCAACCTGGCCGGTATCACTACGCCCATCATCATCGGTTACCTGGTCAGGAAGACGGGTTCATTTGACGAGGTGCTGCTGTTTGTAGGCGCCACTGCGATCTGCGCCATCGTCAGCTATGGGCCCATAGCGGGGGAGATCAAGCGGGTGGAGTTGACATGAC
>CAZZVD010000139.1:0-13491 GCA_964657465.1 uncultured Acetobacteraceae bacterium
ATAACCACTCGCACGCTTCTCTTGGTGAGAAATCCGGGTTAAGGCTTTGTGGTCGCAGCGGGGAAGCGGTGCTGAGACACGCGTTCAGGGAGCAGGGCATTGCTGCCATAGCGCAGAGGCAGGAGGTCGTTCAGGCCTTGAGTTCGCGGCGGCCTTCCATGGCCCTTGTCATCGTGACTTCGTCGGCGTATTCGATGTCGCTGCCGGCTGGGACGCCGGTGGCGATGCGGGTGACCCGGACTGTGGCTGTGCGCAACAGGTCGGCCAGGTAGACGGCAGTTGCTTCGCCTTCGACGGTTGGATTGGTGGCGAGGATCACCTCTTCCACGTCGCCCTGCGCAACCCTGGCCACCAGGCTATCGGTGCGCAGGTGCTCCGGCCCTACGCCATGCAGGGGCGATAGTGTGCCGTGCAGCACGTGGTAAACGCCGTTGTAGCTGCGGGTTTTTTCGATGACGGCAATGTTCCCGGGTTCCTCCACCACGCAAACCACGCGTTGACTGCGGGTCGCGCTGGAGCAGTAGACGCAGGGATCCACGTCGGTGATGTTGTTGCAGGTGGAGCAGAGAAGGAGCCTGGCTTTTAGCTCGCGCACGGCGTCGGCCAGGGCGCCCGCATCTTCGGTGCTGGCGCGGAGTATGTGGAAGGCGAGCCGCTGCGCGCTCTTATTACCGATGCCCGGCAATTTGCGCAGCTCGTCGATCAGCCGCGCCATGGGTTCTGCAAATTGTGCCAATGCCGGCTCCTGAAGCGGCTAAAAGAAAACTAGAGAAGACCCGGAGGCAGGTTCAATCCGCCCAGCATACCGCTCAGACTTGACTTCATGGCCTCATCCACACGGCGGCCGGCTTCATTGAAAGCTGCGGTGACCAGGTCTTCCAGCATCTCTACATCCGACGGGTTCGAGCTTAAGCTGGCCATGGCCGCCGCATCGATCTTCAGTTGCAGCACCTGCTTTTGCCCATTCATTTTGATGGTCACAGCACCGCCACCAGCAGAGGCTTCCACCACGGTGTGGCTCAGCTTCTCTTTCATCTGGTCTTGCATGTGGCGCGCCTGCTCCAGCATTTCCTGCATGTTGAAAGGGTTCACGGTGTTCCTCGCGTGATGATGTTCATGCTTTGCCCCGGGATCCCGGGTTCTCCCGTAAATCGAGTACGCTGCGGACTTCGGCATGGAAGAGTTCCTGGGCCTGCCGTACCAGGGGATTGCCCAGGGCCACTGCTTCGATGCTATCGCGAGAAAACGTGCGCGGCCCGGCGTTCGATGCTTCTCCCACTTCACCCGGGATCACGGTCATCTTCTGCGTAGCGCCCGCACCCCGCAGCGCCTCGCGGACAATCTTCCAGGCGTCTCCATTCATGGTGAGACCCAGCATGGTTTTCTTGACGCCCACCTCTACCTGGATGGCGCCGTCCTCCACGAACGTCCAGCGTCCCGCACCCAGTAGCGAGGCTGCTGTATTGTGCCCCTGTTCATCCAGGGCGGCGGTGACGACATCGCGCAGGTCGTTCAGGCCAGTGGCGACTGGGGGCGCGTCCTGTACCTCTGCTAACTCAGCGGCCGGGGATTCTTCGACCGGCGCCGCTACCGGTGCCCCTACTGGTGGAAGCTCGACCAGTATCGGAGCTTCTGCTGCGATGACAACCGCAGCCGGCGGAGGTTGCGGTGGATCGCTCACCGGAGCAGCGACAGATTCCACCCTCTGCTCTGCGGCATCGTCCTCATTCAGTTTCCGCAGACGGTCCATTTCAAAGGGCGAGGGCGCTGGCTTGACCGGCGAAGGTGGCTTAACGGGCTCTGGTAACCTGACGGGCTCTGCGGCCCTGGGAGGCGGCGCCGCGGTGGTTTTCGCGGTCCGGCCCTGGTTGCCGGTGCGGGTGCCGCTTCCGCCAGCCGGGTGACGGCCTGCGCCGGGCAAACCGCTGAGGATTTGCTCCAGTGGCAGTAGCCGTTGCAGGTGGACCAGCTTCATCAGGCCAAGTTCCAGGTGCAGGCGGGGTTCCTGGCGGTAATTCAACTCGTCAAAGGTACGCAGGATGACCTGCAGAAAGCGGGTGAGGTCTTCTTCGCTGAAGATCGCGGCTGAGCGGGCAGCACGAGCGCGCTCGTCGCCTGAAACCTGCAGCAACTCCGTCTGTTCGCCGCCGAGCTTGCTCATGAGGCAATTGCGCAGGTAGCGCACTAGCTGCCGCGCTAACTGAGAAGGGCTGTTGCCGGCATTGAGGAGACGGTTGAGCTCCTCCATAACGGCGGCGCTCTGGCCTTCGCCGATCCCTTCGAGGATGCGCTCGAACACCGCATCGGGAACGGTGCCCATCAACTCACGAATTTCTTCGCCGTCGAGTTTGGCTTTGCCGTCGACCAGGGGTGCGCTCGCAATGGCCTGATCCATGATGGACAGGGCATCGCGCATAGAGCCGTCGCCAGCCTCGGCGAGCAGCGCCAATGCCTGCGCGTCCGCCATGATGCCTTCGTGGGCGGCGATCTCGGTCAATTGGGCGACGATGTCGTCGAACTTTACTGCGTGGAAGCTGAAGTGCTGGCAGCGCGAACGGATGGTTTGCGGAATGTCTTCCGGCTGCGTGGTCGCCATCATGAAGACCACGTGCTCCGGGGGTTCTTCCAGAATTTTCAGCAGCGCATTGAAGGCGGCATCAGTGATCTGGTGCGCTTCGTCGAGCAGATAGATTTTGTAGCGATCGCGCGCGGGGGCATAGCGGGCGGCGTCCCGTAGTTCGCGGATCTCGTCGATGCCGCGGTTGGTGGCGGCGTCGATTTCGACCACGTCCAGAGCGTTGCCGGCACGAATTTCCTTGCAGGAATCGCAGATGCCACAGGGTTCGGGATTTGGCCGTTCCGGGCTGCCGATGGTATTGCGGCAATTGAGCGCCATCGCCAGGATGCGGGCAATGGTCGTTTTGCCGATACCACGGTGGCCGCTGAAGATGTACCCGTGGGCAATGCGTTGCTGCTCGAGCGCATTGCCCAGGGTGCGGGTCACGTGCTCCTGACCGATGACATCAGAGAAGCGCTGCGGACGATATTTTCGGGCTAAAACCTGGTAAGCCATAGGCAGGAAATCAGAGGTGCGGCCTGGGTCTGCGGCATGTGTCTGAAAGTTGATTGTAGCCCGAGTGAAGGGGCCGGTGTTTTCCCTTTTGTTCGCCGGGAAATAGGGTGACTGATAGCTTGAGGCGAACGCCTCGCCTACGCTTTGCGCTTTAGGGTTGTGGCTTTCTTACTCGCTTTCTTCTGCCGGGCGATTTCTTCCGGCGAGTACATCGTCTTACGGCAGCGCTTCGCGCCGCAGTAGCAGCGAGCATCGTCTTCATCGCCGTCGTAGAGGTTGTAGTCGTAGGTCAGTTCCTCCCCGGCGGCAATCTTGCGCAACGACATCACCCAGACTTCGCCGTTCAACTCCTCGGTCTCGCAGTTGGGATCGCAGGAGTGATTGATAAACATGGCTGTGCCGTAGCCGTTGATCACCGTAGACCCATCGCCCACGCCGAAGAGGTAGGTGATGCTGGAGTCGGCAAAGAGCTGGTCAGCTTCTTTTTTACTGATACGGGGACCGGTATATTCCACAACCTTGACACCTTTGGGCAGGGGAGCGGTCGTGTAGCAGCCGGCCGCGTGGATCGAGGAGGAGCGAATGATCAATCCCATAGCTCCCTATCTTGCCACACGGGTGGAACGGGTCCGCACAAAGGTCTAGGTAGCCCCGGATTTCTCACCGCCTATTCCGTAACCAATGACGGGTGCCCCACGTCTCGCTTGTTTTTCGCGAGATGTGGGATTCCCTGAACCTCTGCCCTCTGGGCGTGGAGGGTGTATGTGACTATCGATCGAGGCCTGTTTGCACCAGAGAGTGGGTCGTGGATAGCTGTGGAATCCCACATCTCGCGAAGAACGAGCGAGATGTGGGGCACCCGTCATTGGTTACTTAACAGGCGGTGAGAAATCCGGGCTAAACTTGAAGTTGCCACGATGCGCCCTCGTTCCCTATTCGTCGCTTTGTTTGCCGCACTGCTCACGGTCGCAGGGCCGGCTCCGGCGCAACAGCAAAAGCCTTCGGCCCCGGCCGCCGCCGTGCCCGACGCGCCGCAACCGCAAAAGAAGAAAGCGGAAAAGCCAGCGCCGCTGCCGGATGCTCCCGCGGAAGCGCCTCCAGAGAGCACCACACCACCGGCTCCCGAGGCCAAGCCTCCGGCTGGCAAAAACGACAATGCGTTTCCCGAGGCAGTTTCCCGGGACGCTGCCGCCAAGGCTAAGCAAGAGGAAAAAGACGCGTCCCCCGAGCCGCCCTCCTCCGCCCAGACCCCGGATGGGGAAAAGCCTCCAGCCTCTGCGGGGAACCCCTTCCCCGAGGACGTGTCCCGGGATGCCGCAAAGGCAGCCGGCAAGGACTCCGCACCCGAGACCGTTCCCAGGAGCAGCCCGCCACCAGGGGTCAGCTCAAGCCAGTCGTCCTCCTCAAGCGGGGGAGATGACCAGGGTGTTCCTTTCAGCGATCCGGCGCGCTCCAAGAAAGACACTGAAGTAGGCACGTTTTACCTGAAAACAGGCAATGTTCAGGGGGCGCTGCTACGCTTTAAAACTGCTTCGGCCGCTGACCCTACGAACGTCGCGGCGATTTTTGGGCTAGCCGAAAGCCAACGCATGCTGGGCAACGCAGCGGAGGCCGCTCGCAATTATCAGCTTTACCTCGACATCGTGCCCAACGGTCCCAAGGCCAGGGACTCGATCAAGGCGCTGAAAACACTGCAGGCCCAAAAGTAACGGTTTTTGCCCCAGACGCCCGAATCTAAGACAAACACTGCGCATGGTTACCGGTTTTGCACAAAAGTCGTAGTAGTTTCGACGATCCTTCCCCACATTTTGGTGTTCAGTCGTGTGTGCAGCGTTTTACACTTCCGCCAACGATCAAGAAGCTATTCACACGGTCGGATGGTTGCTGCGTATGCATGCGGTTCTGGAACGGGTCATAGGTCAAATGAGCAGGGAAGTGCGCCGCGTGGATGCGGAGACGGCACAACTGCGTCCAGGTGACCACGATCACGAGTGGACTGCGCAACAGATTATCGAACACCTGATCCTCAGCTTTCGCACCACCAGTCGCACGCTGGAGAGCCGTCTCAGGAAGGGGCGGGTCAGCCGTCACCAGGAGCGCACCTATCTTCAGTGGTTGTTGCAGATTATGGTTCTCAGTTTCGGCAAGCTACCCCGCGGAGTGCCTGCGCTCGATGAGAATCGGCCGGAAAAGGGAGAGTTCGCGGAAATGGATGGCGAGCAGCTGATGGCCACCATGCGCATGGAGATGGCCATGATGGACGCTGTGCTCGACCGCTGCCGGGATAAGTTTGGGATGGAGAAAGTGGCTCCTCACCCCTGGTTTGGTCCTCTGCGGGCGGATCAATGGCGCCGCTTCCATGTGGTGCATGGGATGCATCATGTGGAGCAAATGCGCGCCGTGATGGAGCGCGTGGGGCCATCTACGCTTCCGGTGCTGATTACCACCCGGAACCTACGAAAGAAACTGCAGATACCAGCGCAGCGTCCGCTCGCCTAGAAAAATACAGAAGAGGCCGGCCAGGCTCAGCATGGTGCCGAACGGCACCGGAACCTGTCCTAGCGGCAAAGCGTCCTCCGGCTGAGTCGACCCTTTTCTCTTTGACCACAGGACAAGGGCTACTCCGTAGAGCGCGCCGGTGATCACGGCGAGAAACAGCGAGAGCGCTGTTTGTGGCAAGCCGAGCCAGGCGGCCATCATGGCCAGCAGTTTCACGTCGCCACAGCCCATGCCGATGCGGCGTCGAGGTAACCAGTAAAGCCCAGAGATCAAGAGCAGCGTGGCGGCGGCAACTGCTGCAGCCAGCCCTGCGCGACCCATCGCCTGCAGCACAGGCATCCAAGACCAGACATCCTGTGCCACACCAGCACGTATTCCGTGAAACAGCAGGCCCAGGCCCAGGCCGGGAAGTGTAAAGGCGTCGGGGAGCAGGAGCGTCTCAGCATCCATCACGGCCAGCCCGAGCAGCAGGAAGCACAGCAACGCCCAGGCGGTCGCCAGCCAGCCTGGCTCGAATTGCCGGCAGCAGAGCACAAACAGGACAGCCGTGGTGAGTTCAACGGCGGGGTATTGCCAACCGATGCGGGCTCCGCAGCGGCGGCAGGCTCCGCGGAGTAAGAGCCAACTCACGATCGGAATGTTGTCATAAGGAGCGACTGGCTGCTCGCACTGGCGGCAATGGGAACCTGGCCGGACGATGGATTCACCCAAGGGAAGCCGCACGATGCAGACATTGAGAAAGCTGCCCAGCAGTAAGCCGCCTGTTCCGAAAAAGATACAGGGCATCATTGCGCGTATCGCGTGAAGGCGTTCATGCTGACACTAACCACGGTAACCCATGGGCGCGCGTTCGTGTACTTACCAGATGGGGCCCCTCGGTAAATCCTTCGCTAGCAGCTTTCCACCGCCTTGGGCAACAAGCTCTTCGGTTACATTGTTGACATGAGTTCTGAGACAGAGCCGGCAGGTACGCCGGCGGCCGTGTTCGCCGATGCTGTGGGCATCATGGCCCGGCTGCGTGGTCCGGGGGGGTGCCCCTGGGATCGAGAGCAGACCTTTGACAGCATCCGCAAATATACGCTTGAGGAGACGTACGAGGTCTTCGATGCGATCGAGCGCCGTGATTGGGAGAACCTGGGCGAGGAGTTGGGCGACCTTCTCCTGCAAGTGCTCTTCTACTCACAGATGGCGAGCGACGCCGGGTATTTCAGCATTGCGGACGTGGTCGCCGGGATGAACCGCAAGCTGATCCGCCGTCATCCACACGTGTTTGGGGAGGCAGCCTCGGCCGCGGCCGGCAACGCAGTACAGGCCGGTATGGAAACCGTCGACATTGGCAGTGCGCAGGTGTTGCGCAACTGGGACGCAATCAAGCAGGCTGAGAAACCAAAGGGTAATGCTTCGGCGCTCGAAACGATTCCACGATCACTGCCGGCCCTGGTCGAGGCAGCCAAACTAGGCAGCCGTGCGCAGAAGGCCGGCTTCGACTGGCCCACGGTGGATGGGATCTTTGCCAAGTTAGAGGAAGAAACGGTCGAACTGCGCCAGGCGATTGCCGAACATCCCGAAGCCTCGGGTGAAGAGGCGCATGAACACGTCCTGTCTGAAGTGGGCGATATGCTCTTCACCCTGGTGAACCTCGCTCGAAGGTTGAAGGTAGAACCGGAGTTTGCCTTGCGCCACACCAATGCCAAGTTTCGCAGGCGCTTCGCGGCGATGGAAGCCGCATCGCCCCAACCGCTGGAGACTCGATCTGCCCCTGCGCTTGAGGCGCTGTGGAGCCAGGCGAAGGATCAGGAGAGCGGCGCCCACAATTCATGACTCAACATTCCGGCAACATCCTGATCCGCCCTTGCGAAGGGTTCGACGAGCTGAGCGCCTGCGTGCAGCTGCAAATCGACGTTTGGGGTTACGGTGATCGGGATGTGGTGCCGCGACGGGTGTTCATTGTGGGTCAAAAGATTGGCGGGCAGGTGATCGGCGCTTTTGACATTCATCGGCCCGGCGCGAGCGCCAGAGGCGATGCCGGCAACCTGGTGGGCTTCGCCATGGCCTTGCCGGCCCTGACTGAAGGCCGTGCCTATCTTCATTCCCATATGCTTGCGGTGAACCCGGACTATCGCGACCAGGGGATTGGCCGGCGGCTAAAACTCTACCAGCGGGAAGAGGCGTTGGGGCGGGGAATTCGCCGCATGGAGTGGACCTTCGATCCACTGGAAATCAAGAACGGTTTTCTTAATATCAAGAAGCTGGGCGTGATTGTTCGTCGCTATGCTCCCAATTTCTATGGTGTAACATCGTCTCCACTACACGGCTCTGTCCCCACAGATCGACTCTACGCAGAATGGTGGTTAGACAGCGAGCGGGTGAACGCCGTGCTGGGCCGCACGCCGGGTCTGCCTCCCACGGTGGAGCAGGAGATCACGATACCGCACCAAATTGCTCACTGGAGGCACTCGGTGGTGGAGCAGGAACGGGTTCGCGCTATCCAGGAACGGAATCGTGAACAGTTCCTGCAGGCGTTTGCGCGCGATCTGGCAGTGGTGGATTTTCGCATCGATGCCGAGGGCAACGGATTATTCCAGCTCGGACCATGGCAGGAGCTTTCCAGCTCGTTACGTTCACTCCAATCCGTATCTGACAGGTTTGCATGAAGATAGATTCGATCATCCTGCGTGAACTGCGCATGTCGTTAGTGCACCCTTTTGCCACCAGCTTCGGGGAGACCCGGGAGCGGCGCGTGTTGCTGGCGGAAGTACGGGCCGAAGGCATCTCCGGCTGGGGCGAATGTACTGCCGGCGAACACCCGTACTTCAGTGAAGAATCCACCGATACCGCCTGGATGACCATGCGCGATGAGCTGATTCCATTACTCAACGCGCCTGAGGATCAGAGCGGTGGCAAGTGCCCGGAAATTTTTCGCCCGGTGCGCGGCCATCGCATGGCGAAAGCTACGCTTGAGAATGCCCTGTGGGATCTGGAAGCTCAGGTGCGCGGCATACCTCTTTACGAGTTGCTGGGCGGCACTCGCGAGACACTGGTCTGCGGTGTGTCGATTGGCATACAGCCAACGATCGAAAAGCTGTTGGAAAAGGTGGGCACGGCGGTCGAGGCAGGCTATCAACGAATCAAGCTCAAGTGCAAACCTGGCCTGGACGTGCAATTATTTACGGCGGTCCGAAAGCAATGGCCAGACATCGTGTTGAGTTGCGACGCGAACTCCGCCTACCGTTTACGCGACGCCGACCACCTGGTTAGTTTTGACGAGTTCAAGCTGCTGATGATTGAGCAGCCCTTGTGGGCGGACGATTTCTATTTTCACGCGATGCTGCAGCAGCGGCTGGAAACAGCGATTTGTCTGGACGAGTCGATTCGGAACCGGCGTGACGCGTTGGCAGCGATTGAGATGGAGTCGTGCCGCATCATCAATATCAAGCTGGGGCGCGTCGGCGGCTTCAGCGAAGCCATTGCTATTAACAATGCGACCCAGGAGCGTGGCATCCCTGTATGGTGTGGCGGCATGCTCGAGAGCGGTATTGGCCGGTCGCATAACATCGCCATGTCGACGCTTCAGAACTTTTCTTTGCCGGGGGATGTGTCGGCCTCCAGCCGCTACTGGAAAGAGGACATCATCGAGCCTGAGGTGACGGTTTCGCCTAAGGGCGAAATCCAGGTGCCGCAAACTCCCGGTCGCGGTTTCGAGGTCCGTACCGATTTAGTGGAACGGCTGACGGTGCGCAAAGAAGAAATCAAGGTCATGGCATTGGTTTCCTGAATGGCATCGCCGGCTGCCTGGCCGCATCCAATCGGATGCCGGCAGGTTCCGGCCGATGGATGGAAGAGAAATGACTCCGCAAGAAGAATCGATGTTGAACGACCTGATTGGTCGCGTGGAACAAACGCAGCTTTCTGAGAAAGATCCCGAAGCTGAGCAGTTGCTGAATCAGCGCCTGGGCAGAAATCCGAATGCGCTGTACATCCTGGCGCAAACCTTGCTGGTGCAGAAGTACGCGCTTGATCAAGCGATGGCGCAACTGGAGGAGCTGCGGCGGCAGCAAACGCAGGTGGCGACCCAGCCTGCACATACCAACAGCTTTTTGGGGAACCTGCTCGGTCATCGTGACCCGGCGCCGCCTCCGCCGCCTCCACCCGCACCGGGGTATGGTGCAGCGCCTCCAGCGCAAGGTTGGAATAGCGTGCCGGCGTTTGGCGGGTCGTCTCCCATGGGCGGCGGTGGTTCCAGCTTTTTGCGTTCAGCAGCAACTACCGCTGCCGGCGTGGCTGCCGGCTCGTTGGCGTTCCAGGGAATTGAATCGTTGCTGCATGGTTTTGGCCATGAGAGCGGATTTGGTGGTGGCGGTTACTTCGGCGGCGGTGGTGGTGGCCGTCCAGAGGAAATTATTAACAACTACTACGGCGATGCGGGACAAGGGTCGGGTGAGCACCATAGCTTTGCCGATACCGGCTCTGGCGATAGCAATAACGACGCCGCCAGCAATCTGAGGGATGACCTGACGAGCCAGGATGATCTAAGCCTGCAAAGTCCATCTTTGGATGATGTATCCGTGGACGATACACCGCTGGATGACTCGTTTTCTGATGACACGTCTTCGTTCGATGACACCTCGAGCGGCGACGACCTGGCCTGATTCCGCTGAGTATCTGAGTAGGGTTGAGAGTTACGGGTGGAGAGCGGTGAATTCCCACATCTCCCGACTGGAAAACGTCGTGAGATATGGGGCACCCCATTCCGTTGAGGGGTCCGGCTTTTTAGTCCGGGGTGCCACCAGCTCGGGTGCCCCATGTCTCGCGACGTTCTTAATTAGCGGCTACCTGTGGGGCGGGTGTGGTCTGCAGCAGGTGAATAGCTTCCTGATAACTGTACTGCTGCGGATGCATCTTGAAGTCGCTGAAGTCTTCCGTGGTGGAGAAATCGACGCTCTTCATCATCAGAACTTTCCCCTGCAGATTCAACTTCATGTGCGTGGTTTCCCAATGGTGAAGCCCCACATCGGCGTTTTCGACCAGGATGCTGCCACCCTTGTAGAGCCGCCCGAGCACGCCCCAGCCAAAGTTCACATCCGAGATAAGGTGAGCGTCAATTTTCACCAATCTCACCTGTCCCTCGTCTATCCATAGCTCCCCGACCATGCCGTGATAAACCTCTCCTTCACGGTCTGGGGGCGTGAACGCCGGGTTGGGCTTGAACTGGAGCCGGTAACAGGGCCCGTTCGGTCCCTGCACCGTGCCATCCAGGGTATATAGAAAGGCGTCGGGCAACATACGGACCATCTCATCGCCTCGGGCGCTATCCTCCTGCTCCTTCTTGTGGCGGTGTTCCTGGATTTCCGGGTGGGCCAGCAGGTCGTTAAGGCGGTCCAATTCTGCCTTGGCCTGATCTGGCGGTAGTGGCTTTCCGTCCTTCTCCAGCAGCCGAGCGACGTCACCGTCTTTGGTTTCGAAGATTTCCTTTACCGTGCTGCCCTTAGGATCGAGTTTGTGCTGCCGGTAGCTGAACGAGTGACCTGGATTCTTCGAATGGAGTTCGTTCCAGCTGGCGTCACGGACGATCTTTTGTGGATCGACCGGAGCTGCGCTGTTCTGGGCAGCGGCTCCCCATCCAGGCAAAAGCGAGACGGCCAGCAGGGCGCAAACAGGAGCCGCCGAGCGAAGAAATTGCGAAAATCGACAATGCTGCATATTCACCCTCCCCGCTTCCCGGCCGATGTTACCTATTGAGAAGCAAGGCACTCCCTTACAGTTTACAACTGGGGACCTTTGCGCTGGTGTGACCCGGTTTGCGGGTTGCGGTCGACTTCGCTGGTTGCGTATAGTTCGGGCAGAGAACCTTCTGCGACCGCAGGGAGACACCACGAATGAATGCAGGGGAAACAGCTGCCGCTGTGATCGGGAAATCTGTCCAGATCCGCGGGGAAGTCAAGGGAAGCGAAGACCTGATGGTGGATGGGCACGTCGAAGGGACGATCACCCTGATTGAGAGCCGGCTCACCATCGGTCCGAACGCCCACGTGGCGGCCAACGTTTCAGCGAAAGACGTCATTCTGCTAGGCCAGCTAAGCGGCAATGTCACGGCAACCGGCCGCGTGGAATTGCGCGACGGCTGCAATCTGACCGGAGATATCTCGGCTGCGCGCCTGGTGATCCAGGAGAGCGCTAGTTTCCGGGGCAAGGTGGAACCGCTGCACCCGGAAACTGCTCAAGCCGGCAAGGGCGCGTAAACATCGACCACGATTGCGTCGGCTATGATGGAAATATCTCCCGCAGGATGCACTTGCCTGCGTGCAAAAACTGGTCAAGGTATGCGCAACCTATTTAGCAGGGCACACAACGATCCGAATGCATCCCTTAGCCCCACTGTGCTCACGGGGCCCCGGATGCCCCGGCACTCGAGTGCCTGGAAAGACCTGCTCAAGTACCTCAAGGCGGAGCAGGGTCTGCGCATCCTCGACATCGGGCCAACCTCTCCGACAAACATCAACTTTCTCACCACGCTGGGACACGGCGTCTACATGGCTGACCTGGTCAACGAAGCGTTGCGCGGTAATTGGCAAAGCGCCCCGGATGAACACGGGGTGGCCCAGTTTGATGTAGAAGGTTTCCTGGATAGCAATCTGGATTTCTCGGGCCGTGAGTTCGATGTGATCCTGTTATGGACGACGCTGGATTACGTGCCTCAGGATCTCGTAGGCCCCATGATCAGGCGCCTGCGATCCACACTCAAGCCGGGCGGCCGCGTACTTACCTTCTTCCACACCAAGAATACGGGCCCTGACACCAGCTTCTGCCGCTATCATGTGACCGATACAGACAGCATCGAGGCCCAGGAAACGACGGGCTACTCCGTACAGCGGGTCTACACCAACCGGACCATCGAAAAGCTGTTTGAGACCTATGCGAATACGAAGTTTTTCCTGGCCAAAGACAATCTCTACGAAGTCATCATTACCCGCTAGACTTTTCCCATCTTCCACAGGATCTGACGCAGGATGCCGATCCACCTGCGCGCATCGGACTGGGTCAGTTGCAGCCGTCTGACCATGCGCCGTACTTCGGCCGGCTCTGCGATCGCGGGTCTCCGCTTTGCGTAGCCCACACCCGCCAGAACTTCGCATACCAGGCTGGTGACCCGCTCCAGGTCTTCCGCCATTGCCAGTGGTGATACTTCGCTACGTGTAGACGGGTCTGCCTGGCGCACCAGCTCGTATAGGCACACCGCGGCGGCCTGGCCAAGATTCATCGAAGCATGCCGCATGCCTTCGCTGGCATGCATGGGGATGGTCAGCAGCCAGTGGCAGTGGCTGAGTTCGTCGTTGCTCAGGCCGGTTTTCTCAGACCCAAACAGGAGGGCCGCACGGTCATTGGCCGTCAAAGCCGATGGCATTTTTGCCGCGGCCTCAGCGAGCGTAAACAGCGGATGTTCCTGCTTGCGTTCGCCTACCGCGGTGGTGCCGATGACCAAACGGCAGTCGGCAACGGCTTCAGCGACACTAGGGAATGAACGAGCCGCAGCCAGGATCTCTGAGGCGTCGATTGCGGATCGAGCCTTTTCGAATCCTACGGCATAGTCGTTCACCACGCGCAAATCGGTAAAGCCGAAACCATGCATGGCGCGCGCCACGGCGCCGATGTTGTTCGGGTTGCGGGCCCGCACCAGGACCACGCAGACCCGTTCGCGTTCTTCTTTCGTCAGCATCGATAAGCTTGTTTGAATCTCAATGTGTTTTTCTCACTCAATCCGTAACAGCCACCCGAGGTTCAACCTTTCCCATCAGATCCGGTTTTGGATTAAAAGGGTAAAAACCCTCCCACATCTCCCCGCTGAAAAACGCGGTGAGATATGGGGCACCCGGTCCCGTGGCGAAGGGTGAGGGTCGGTCGTTGGACAGCACCCGACCGGC
>CAZZVD010000140.1:0-13476 GCA_964657465.1 uncultured Acetobacteraceae bacterium
TGGAATCCCACATCTCGCGAAAAACGAGCGAGATGTGGGGCACCCATCATTCGCTCACGGGGCAAAAGGGACTAGCTAGTTGTCGTCGCGCCGCTGCAGGGTCGGCCGGTCGCTGCCCTGTTTCGTTTCATCTGGCGGCGCATTGGGATCGTTGTTCGAGGTGCTTGCGCGGCGCAGCGTGGGCTGGTTGCCCTTGCCGGCGTCGTTCAGCTTACGCTTGTTCTCGATGCGGGCGAGCCGCGCTTTTACGTCATCGAATTCTGAGGTCGTCACCACATATTCCGCACGCGGCGGCAAAATGGTGGCGATCTCCTTTTGCGTGGCCTCAATGCGATCCGGTGTTTGCGGATGGCTGGAGAAAGCCTTGGAAATCAGGTGCGGTTTCGTCTTCTCCAGATTTTCCAGCTTCTCAAAAATAGTGACGAACGCCTGCGGATCGTAGCCCGCCCGGTACATGTACTGCACTCCGAGAAAGTCGGCCTGCCCCTCAAATCCGCGAGAGAACTGCAGGAAGGTTAACGGGATGCCGATCTGGGCTGCCTCGTAAATACCGTAACCTGTCCAACCGCCGATGAAGATCAGCGGAATCGTCCCCAGCTGGGCATAGTTCATACGGGTCTGCTCGCGCACCGCGTGGTGAGCCGCGACGTGGGAGATCTCGTGCGCGATCACGCCGGCCATCTCGGCTTCATCGTCCGCGGTCAGGATCAGCCCGCTATTCACATACATGAAGCCACCAGGCAGGGCCATGGCGTTCACTTCGTCAGAATCGATCACCTTGATGGTGAACGGTACCTTGGCATCCGAGTTCTTCACCAGGTTTTGCGCGATCCGGTTGACGTACTCCGTAACCGTCGGGTCGTTGATGAACTTGACGCTCTTCTCCAGTTGCATCGCATAAGACTTGCCCATGCGGATCTCGGTTTCGGTGGAGTACCAATTGCCCATGCCGCGGCCGCCAATATCGCGCGTGCCTACAGCATTCACGTCGTCTACGCTACCCTGCTTGACACCGGGCATGGTAGGTTCCGAAGATGCCTGGGGTGATCCCACGGGCGCAGCCGTCGCCGGAGCGGAACTGGCCGGTGGGGTCGCACCGGCGGGTGGTGTTGATTGGGGGGTCTGCGCGTTCCCAGTCAAAGCCATGCCGGGCGCCAGCAGCAAGCCACCCGCAACCAGAACATTTGCCGCTATCAGCTTCTTGCGCCGCATT
Organism: uncultured Acetobacteraceae bacterium; assembly: GCA_964657465.1. Lineage (GTDB taxonomy): Bacteria > Acidobacteriota > Terriglobia > Terriglobales > Acidobacteriaceae > PALSA-350. The sequence continues at coordinate 1,214 of CAZZVD010000140.1, forward strand.
TTGCTCATTGTCCACCCCTTGTGAAGCCAGCCCTGAACCCCGGGCAGTCTACACCCTGGGTGTTAGACCTAGTATGCGCGTTTTGGAGAGCCGGCCTTGCCCTTTTTTGCAGTAGGTTCAAAAGTTTTGCGTGAGACCGATGCCGCCGTTACGCGTGGCTGCGGACAAGGTGAGGGCCCGGCCCCTGCTGCCGCCTGCGAATCAGAAAGTCGTTGACCGCGCGTGCCAGCAGGTCAGGGCATTCCTCGAAAGGTAGGTGCCCCGCTCCCCGCAGTACCACCATCTCAGCGTCGTTAAAACAGCGCTGCAGGCAGCGGCCAGATTGCACCGGAACCGCGCGATCCAGTTCGCCCCAGACCAGCAGCGCGGGAAAGTTCCGCAAGTGGGCTAAATCACTTTCCAGCGCGCGCATGTCCTCATCCCAGGTTTTCAGCATGCTGAGCACGTACGGAATGGTGCCGGGAATTCTGAGCGAGCTGATGTACTTCGCCAGCCCACCATCGCGCGACTTTGATGGATCGCCGTACATCCGCCCGAGGGCGCGCAACTGCATAGGGCCCGGTAGGTGCGGCACGCGGTGGGCGAACCATGTTCCTACTTTGGAAAGGTAAAACCGGATCAGGGGATCGTCGAGGCGAGAGAACGGGTTCGCCGGGGCGTGCAGTACGAGGTTCTTTACCCGTTCGGGATACCTGGCCGCCAGCGCGAGGGCAACGGCGCCTCCGTGAGAAGTGGCCAGAAAATCTGCCGAGCCGATGCCGGCCTGATCCATAAACTCGACGACCCGGCTGGCTTGCGCTGGCAAAGTGGCGTCCAGGCCCGGTACCCGCTCTGACTCGCCAATCCCCAGTGCATCGATGGCATAGATCGTAGAGTGGTCGGCCAAAGCGGGCATCACCGGCTCCCAGGAAGAAGCAGTTCCCAAAAGCCCATGCAGCAGGATGAGCTCCGGCCCCGCGCCCGCCTGGAGGTAGTGCATGCGCCTGCCACTTACAGCGGCCCACTGCCGGGTTGCCTCCCTGCGCCCCAGGGCGCTCCACACCGAGCGCGCCAATCCCATGATGACCTTCTTGTGACCGCTTGCTTTGGCAGACGCAGCTTTCCCCTTAGGCGTTTGCAACGGAATTCACATTCTATTCAAAAAGGCTACGAACGCAAATAGCACGGATAACGATGTTCTGAGGCAGCGCAGTCCGTTTGCGACCGCGGACGCCTTCCCGGAGCCCACTTCTGGAAAATCAAAGCAAGGGCCCAGGCCCTGTCCGACTCGGAAGTCTTGCGCCCAGTGTTAAATCCTTTCAATACTTCTCCGGAAAACGGAATACCGCAATATGTCTCCCCATATCCCCCTGTCTAAAAAGTGCAGAATACGCTTGCATAGATTTTCCCGAATCCCCATCCCATGCGTCAAAAACCTGTATCTCTCCTAAAATCAAAGCTATACTGTGGCTGCTTGTGTGCGTCCGTGGCAGCGTGAGCGATTTGCTCCTGCTCTCGCCGATGGTCCACAGCGTGCAGTACGTACCTTGAAGAGTTCTCTCTCCTTTCGCACGGACGCAATGCTGAAGCCGTTACAAATTCGGGTGGCAGTTGTACTTCTCGCCGGTTTCACTCTGGCGGCTGCGGTGCTTGCCTCCCTGAATTTCACCAAGGAAGGTTCTTTCCCGCTGCCGACCGATCAGGTCTCCTGGTTGGAGGCGCCTGGCGGCTTGCGGGCCGAGCGCGTGCTGAGCAGTGGGCCCGGAGAGCGCGCGGGCATCAAACCGGGCGACCTGCTCCTCTCCGCAAACAAGGTGTCCACGCCCCGCGTTTCCTATCTCACCCGGCAATGGGCCACGGTGGGCACCTGGCGCACTATCGATTACCTGCTGGAACGTTCGGGCGTTCCCATTCATGCCTCGGTTTTGCTCGAACCGGCCGACCGTACGCAAAACCAGGGACTCCGCCTGATCGCGCTGGTCTACCTGTCTATCGGCCTGTACGTCCTGTTTCGTCGCTGGACCGCACCGCGCGCCACCCACTTCTACGTTTTCTGTCTGGCGTCCTTTGTTCTTTACTCCTTCAATTACACGGGCAAGCTGAACGGCTTCGATTGGACCATTTACTGGGGCAGGATCCTCGCGGGCGCCCTGCAGCCAGCACTGTTCCTGCATTTTGCGCTCGCCTTTCCTGAAGAACGGTCAACCGCGCGGCGATCCTGGATTTACTCGCTTGTTTACCTTCCCGGCCTGATCGTCATGGCCCTGCAAGTCGTCGCCATGGTGCAGTGGCAGGCGACCGGCTTGCTCGAGACACGGCTCAGCCAGCTGGCCATGGGTTACCTGGCCCTCTACTACGCGCTGGCCGCGTTGGTCTTCTTCCGCAACTACCGCCGGCAGAAAAACCCGTTGCGTCGCCAGCAGTTGAAGTGGCTGATGCGCGGCACCCTGCTCACCGTGGTGCCGTTCACCGTGCTCGACGTGATCCCATTCCTGACCGGCATATCAGTCCCCAACGTTCTGTTGCGGCTGGGTGGTATCTGCCTGGTCTTCCTGCCCCTCACCTTCAGTTGGGCGATCGTTCGTTACCGCCTGATGGATGTGGACCTGATCTTCAAGCGGGGTGTCACCTACACTCTGGCCACTGCTTCGCTGGTGGGCCTCTACTTCGGCGCAGTCGCTTTTGCTGCCGAGGTCGTACATAGCCGTCTCCCCAGCGCCGGCGCCTGGGGCCTGATCGCAGCCATCATCATCACCGCGCAACTGTTCGAGCCGCTCAAAAAGGCTATCCAGGACCGCGTGGATCGAATCTTCGATCGCAAGCGCTACGACTACCGCCAGACCCTGATCACCTTCGGGCGCGGATTAAGCTCCCAGACCGACCTTGATCGGCTCTTGCAATCCATCGTCGATCGCCTCTCAGAGACCCTGATGGTTGCCCGGGTAGCCATCTTCTTCCCCAGCGGCGACGGGGGGTACATCGTGCGCGCGGGGCGCGGCCTGCCAGCGCAACTGCTCTCGCACGAGAGCCAGTCGGCTCTGCGCTTTCTTAACTTCGATCAGCCGAACGCCGGCACCCACATCTTCCTCGAGAACCCGCAACAGGTGCTGCACCTCACCCAGGAAGAGCGGCAGGCTGCTTCGGCCCTCGATCTGAACTACTACCTGCCCTGCCGCCTGCAGCAGAAAACCATCGCGGTCATCGGCTTGGGCCGCACCATGCATGGCGACTTCCTCTCCAGCGAAGACGTGGAGTTGCTCGAGTCGATGGCCAGCTACATCGGCATCGCCATCCAGAACGCCGGCCTCTATGCCAGCCTGGAGCAGAAGATCTCCGAATACGAGCGGCTGAAAGAGTTCAACGAAAATATCGTTGAATCGATCAACGTGGGTGTGTTCGCAGTTGACCTGGAAGAGCGAGTCGAAAGCTGGAACGCCCAGATGGAAGTCATGTACGCCATGCCGCGTATGGAAGCCGTGGGCCGCTACCTGCGTGACATTCTCCCGGCGGATTTCATGACTGAGTTTCTGCGCTTGAAAGATCAACCCGGCGTGCACAACCTCTACCGCTTCCGCATGCTGGCCAGGACCGGAGAAAGCCGCTGCGTGAACGTGGCGATCGCGCCCCTGGTTTCCCGCAACTTTGCCGTAGTGGGTCGCATCATTATCGTGGATGACATCACGGAGCGCATGGAGCTGGAAGCGCAACTCGCACAGGCAGACAAGCTTTCCTCGATCGGTCTGCTCGCAGCCGGCGTCGCTCACGAAGTGAATACACCGTTGGCGGTCATCTCCTCTTACACCCAGATGCTGGCCAAGCAAGTCCGTGGCGACACGCGTGTGGCGCCACTGTTGGACAAGATCACCCAGCAAACCTTCCGGGCGTCCGAGATCGTCAACGGATTGCTCAACTTTTCCCGCACCGGCGCCGCTGAGTTCACCGCGCTCGACCTGAACCAGGTGATAGAAGAAACCCTCAAGCTGCTGGAACATCAGTTTCGCGTGTCGCAGGTTCACCTCGACATGTCTCTCGAAAGGAACCTCCCACCGATTTTGGGCAATTCGGGCAAACTACAACAGGTGTTCCTTAATCTCTTTCTCAACGCCAAAGACGCCATGGGTGCCGGCGGCACCTTGCGTGTGGCGACGCAGGCGAACGGCCACGTGGCAATCGATGTATCCGATACCGGATCAGGAATAGCTTTAGAACATATGCAGCGGATTTACGACCCATTCTTTACGACCAAGGCAGCAGTCGTTGAAGGTCAGCGCCGGGGTACCGGGCTAGGCCTGGCAGTGAGCTACGGCATCATCCAGGAACACGCCGGCAAGATTCAGGTAGAGAGCCAAATAGGGAGCGGCACCACTTTCCATTTGGAGTTCCCCATGGCAAGGAAGCCCGCCCATGTCTGAGGCCGGCATCCTTTCACCCCAGGCAAAGACCAGTGTTTCCGCAGAACCGGCGCACCGTATTCTCATCATCGATGACGAAGCCGCCATTCGCGAGTCGCTCGAAACCCTACTGATCCTGGAAGGCTACCAGGTGGAGTCGGCTCCGGAAGGACAAGCCGGGCTCAAACTCATCGATAGCCGCACCTACGATCTGGTGCTGCTCGACCTGGCGCTTCCCGGGCAAAACGGCCTGGAAATCCTGGCGCGGATTCGCGAGCGCCAACCCAACCTGCCAGTCATCATGATTACCGCCTACGGCACGGTGGGCAATGTAGTCGACGCCATGAACGGCGGCGCGCAGAACTTCGTCCAGAAGCCCTGGGATAACGAAAAGCTGCTGGCCGATATTCGCGCAGCCACGGCGCGGCAGCGCGCCGAAGAAGAGAACGTCCAGCTCAAGCGCGCGCTCAAAAAACGCTACAACTTCGAAAATATTGTGGGCAAGAGCGACCCCATGCTGCGCATCTTCGACCTGGTCGCCCAGGTGGCGCCCACTCGATCCACCATCCTGATCCAGGGCGAAAGCGGCACTGGTAAGGAGCTGATTGCCAAGGCGCTGCACGCAAACTCGCCCCGCCGGGATAAGCCCTTTGTGCCAGTGAATACCGGGGCCATGCCCAGCGAACTGCTTGAGTCCACCTTGTTCGGCCACGTCAAAGGCGCCTTTACGTCGGCTGTCTCGGCCAAGAAGGGCTTGTTTGAAGTAGCCAATATGGGCACGCTCTTTCTGGATGAAATCGGCACCATGGGCATGGACACCCAGGCCAAGGTACTGCGTGTGTTGCAGGACCGACGCTTCATGCACCTGGGCGGCATCCACGAGGTGCAGGTAGATGTGCGCATTCTCGCCGCCACTAACGTGGACCTGCGCCAGGCCGTGCGGGAAGGCAAGTTCCGTGAAGATCTGTTCTACCGGCTGAACGTGATCACGATCGACCTGCCGCCCCTGCGTACGCGGCGGGAAGACATTCCGCTGCTGGCGGCAAGTTTCCTCAAGCGCTACGCAGAAGAAAATGATCTGGCTCCGCGCACACTGGCGCCAGAAGCCATGCGCGTGCTGATGGATTACGACTGGCCCGGCAACGTGCGCGAGCTTGAGAACGTCATCGAGCGTGGCGTCGTGCTCTCGTCCACGCCAGTCATCGGTTTCGATCTGCTGCCGGGTCACCTCACCGGTCGCAGCTACTCCTCGAGCCTGCTGGAGCACAACCCGGACGCTTCTCTCTTCGACATCCTGGAAGATATCGAGCGGCGCATCATCATCGACAAACTGGAACGCTGCAAGTGGAACCAGACCGATGCCGCGGAGCAGTTCCGCATTCCTCTCTCTACGCTCAACCAGAAGATCAAGCGGCTCTCGATCGAGATCAAGAAAAAGATGAAAGATTAGGCATCCTCTCCGCGGGCAGCGCCGCCGCATGTGGCTCGAACGAGTGTGTTAGGCTCGGCTTTGCATCGGTAAATATCGGAATCTATGCCTATCGAGTCCATTGAAAGTGTGGCCAAGAACATCGTCCTTTCGGTCCAGAACTATGCCACGCTCGCTGGCAGGGCCATCGCTAACATCTTCCAGCGCCCGCACTACTTCGCCGATCTGATCGTGCAGGCCAACTCCATCGGGATCGGGTCGGTGCCGATCGTCATCATGACTGGCTTCTTCACCGGCGGAGTGCTGGCACTACAGTCAGCGTCTTCCCTGGCCCAGTTCGGCGCCACCGCAATCACCGGCGAGCTGGTCAGCCTCTCGATGATCAAAGAATTAGGCCCGGTGCTCACCAGCCTCATGGTTTCAGGACGCAATGCTTCCGGCATGGCCAGTGAACTTGGCTCCATGATGGTGACGGAACAAATCGATGCCATGCGCGCCCTGGGCACAGACCCTATCAAGAAACTGGTCACGCCGCGTCTGTTCGCAACCGTCAGCATGCTGTTCTTTCTCACCATCCTCTCCGATACCGTGGGCACGCTGGGCGGGGCCGCGGTTTCCGTCTTCATGCTGGGCCAGGATGGCTCGCAGTATTTCCACACCGCCTACCAAACCCTGCGCTATCCTGACGTTCTCCAGGGCCTGATCAAGCCAGTGGTGTTCGGCTTCATCATTGCCAGCATCGGCTGCTTCTATGGAATGAACACCAAGGGCGGCACGCAGGGTGTCGGCCGTTCGACCACCCAGGCGGTCGTGTGGTCTTCCGTGCTGATCATCGCTGTCGACTTCTTCATCAGCCGGCTCATGATCGGCCTGTTCGGTTTCTAACGAATGAGCACTGCACCCCAGTCCACAGTGACCACCCCGCAAGACGATCCATCGCAGCCAGTGGTCGTGTTCGACCACGTATCGATTGGCTTCGAAGGCAAAAAGGTACTGGAAGATATTTCGCTCACCGTGTTTCCCGGGCAAACGCGCATCCTGCTCGGCCCGGCAGGCAGCGGCAAAAGCGTATTGCTCAAGCTGGTCAATGGCCTGATGCGGCCCGACTCTGGCACCATCACTGTGTTCGGTGAAGAAATCAACCAGATGCGTGAAGAGCAGCTGTTCGTGCTGCGCGGCCGCATCGGTATGGTGTTTCAGGAAGGCGCCCTGTTCGATTCCCTCACCGTACGCGATAACGTCGCCTACCGCCTGATGGAGCAAGGGGTGCCCGAAGCAGAAGTTACGCAGCGCGTGACCGAAGCTCTGCGCTTTGTGGAGCTGGAGCAAACGCTGGAGAAATTTCCTTCTCAGCTCTCCGGTGGTATGCGGCGCCGGGTAGCGATTGCCCGCGCCGTCGTGAATCGCCCTGATCTGCTGCTGTATGACTCGCCTACCGGCGGTCTGGATCCCATTACCTCCACCACCATCATCGAGCTCGTCATGAAGCAGCGCGATGTGTACGGCACCAGCTCCCTGCTCGTCACCCACCGGCTGCAGGACGCGTTCACACTGGCCACGCACCAATTCGATAAAGCTGAGAACCACATGGTTCCCCTGGCGGATGGCAAGCTGGATCCGAATACTAACTTCCTGGTTCTCCATGAAGGCCACATCGTGTTCGACGGCTCAACCCACGACCTGGTGCATAGTGACGATCCCTTCCTCAAGGAATACCTTTCGTAATCAGCAACGGTGACAGCGTCTTTTCGCCCGTGGCGCAAACCAGGCCCACCAAAGCTTCCTTGTTGACCCTGCTTAAGTTCCCTGCCCAGCCTTGTGATCCCCCTCCCCTGCCTGGCTCAGCGGGTCAGCTGGTATTCACCCGGCATCTCCATCTCTGCTACGCTTAATAGTTTGCTATCAGGCTTTTGCGAGGTCTACCGGTATGGCGTTCAAGTTCAAAGGCGTCGACTTTATGCAATTCGACGGGTTGCTCTCTGACGATGAGCTGCTGACACGGAGCACCACCCGCCAGTTTGTCGAAGATAACGTCATCCCCATCATCGAGCAGTGCAACCGGGACGGCCGCTTTCCGCGCGAACTTATCCAGCCTATGGGGCAGCTTGGTCTGTTTGGCGCGACCATCGAAGGCTACGGATGCGCCGGCATGTCCAATGTGGAATACGGCCTGGTCATGCAGGAGCTGGAGCGCGGTGACTCCGGCCTGCGCAGCTTTGTCAGCGTGCAATCAGCTCTCGTGATGTATCCCATATACGCCTTCGGCAGCGATGCTCAGAAAGATGCATGGTTGCCCTCGCTCGCGACCGGGGAGAAACTCGGCTGCTTCGGGCTTACGGAACCCGACTACGGCTCGAACCCCGGCGGCATGCGCACCCGGGCCCGCAAAGAAGGCGACGAGTATGTCCTGAACGGCGAGAAGATGTGGATCACCTCCGGCTCAATTGCCGACGTCGCGGTGATCTGGGCCAAAATGGACAACGACGAAGGGCAAGTGCGCGGTTTCCTGGTAGAAGCCAACCGGCCCGGCTTTTCTGCGTACGATGTCCACGGCAAGTGGTCGCTGCGCGCCTCGGTCACCTCCGGATTGTCATTGCAGGATGTGCGCATCCCTGCCTGTAACCTGCTGCCCGGCTCGGGTGGTTTGAAATCCCCTCTCATGTGCCTCAACCAGGCACGCTATGGCATCAGCTGGGGAGCACTCGGCGCGGCCATGTCCTGCTATGACACCGCCCTGCAGTACTCCTTGCTGCGCAAGCAATTCCGTGAGCAGCCGATCGCCAGCCACCAACTCGTGCAGGAGAAGTTCGCCTGGATGATCTCTGAAATCACCAAGGGGCAGCTGCTTGCCCTGCAAGCCGGCCGCTTGAAAGATGCCGGTAAGGTCAGCTTCGAGCACATCTCCATGGCCAAGAGAAACAATGTCTGGATGGCGCTTGAATGTGCGCGCATGGCACGCGACATCCTCGGCGGCAACGGCATCACCGACGACTACCCGATCATGCGGCACATGATGAACCTGGAATCGGTGAAGACTTATGAAGGCACGCACGACATTCACGCCCTGATTATTGGGCAGAGCGTCACCGGCATCCCCGCCTACTAAGGCCGCCTGATAAGTTGGATAGAATGGTCATACCGCTGCAGGGCGCGTAGACCTCCATTCCTGTGTTTCCGCAACCTCCGGAGGCAAACTGCGTCTTATCAGGTGACGAGACGTTCAGACGGGAACAGGTGTGCAGGTATGGATGTAAAGTCGGCGTCGCAGAAGGTACTACGCCTGGGGAAAATTCAGCGACGCCCTGAGCTCGATGCGCTGCGCGGGCTTTTCCTGGTGTGGATGACCCTCACTCACCTGCCCACACGTTTCAGTGAACTGGTGAACCAGCCCTTCGGTTTCGTTTCCTCTGCCGAGGGCTTCGTATTTCTCTCAGCCATGCTGGTAGCCACGCTCTACATTCACAAGGCGGCTGAGGACGGGGACGGCGTTCGCCACAAGTTATGGAAGCGCGCCCTGAAAATCTACGGCTATCACCTGATCATGCTCGCCATGGTATTTACCGTGGTCGCCGCGTTTGCTACGCATACCCATCGCGCCGCCATCTACAACCTGGTGAATTTCTACCTGGCCCACCCCGCCACCGCGGTCATCGGGTCCCTCCTGCTGATCTACTGCCCGCCGCTGCTCGACATCCTGCCCATGTACGTCACCTTTCTTCTGGTGACGCCTTACATCCTGAGCGCGTCGATACGGCGCGGTTGGATGGGTATCCTCCTGGCGAGCAGCTTTATCTGGTTGCTGGCCCAGTTCGGCCTGCGCACCTGGATGCATACGCTGGTAGTGCACGCCACCGGTCTACACATTCCCTTGCAGGAGACTGGCGCCTTCAACCTGTTCTCCTGGCAGGCAATCTGGGTCCTGGCCTTGTGGCTGGGCGCACGATCCGCGCAGGGAGTAAACCCTTTGAGCAAACTACCAGAGTGGGTTTTCCCACTAAGCGGAGCCGTGTGTCTGTTCTTTCTCGGTGTGCGCCATAACTGGCTAGGCCCTCATCTCACGCAAGACGCGTTGGGGCTGGCCCTCGACAAGTGGCAGATTGGCCCGCTGCGCGTGTTGAATTTGTTTGCCTTCTCCTGCGTCGTCTATGGAGCGCGCAAAGTTCTCACCAGGCTGGTGCTGGTTGAGCCCTTTCTCACACTCGGCAAGGCTTCGCTCGAAGTGTTCTGCGCCCACGTCTTTTTCGTCTTCGTTGGTTTGGCGCTGCTCTATGGCGAGGTCACTGAGTTGCACGGCCGGGTAGCGATTGTTCTGCTCACGGTTACCTTTGCTGCACTCATCGGGGTAGCAACGCGAGAAGTGCGACGCAAGCGAAAATTGCGCGCCTCCTCTCCCACGGCAGGGCCACCCCCGGCAATGCGGAAAGAAGCCTCAGAAGCATTTGGGCTTAATCCCCCGCCCGCCGAAAGCCACGCCGAAGTCTAGCAGGCTGGCCGCCCTTACTGTCCCAACAGCCTAAACAGCAACCGTGAAAGTATCCTCATGACGCACGACGCTGCGATACAGCGTGTCCCGCTCCACCGGTTCCCTGCCCGCTTCGCGAATCAACCGCACCAGGTCGGCGCGGCGCATGCCCTGCGGCGTCGTCGCGCCGGCATCGTGGTAAATCTTCTCCTCCACCACTGTGCCATCAATATCATCCGCACCAAAGCGAAGCGAAATCTGCGCGATTTTCGCACTCATCATTTGCCAGTACGCCTTGATGTGCGCGAAGTTATCCAGCAACAACCGTCCCACCGCAATCTGCCGGATGTCCGTCAGCCCAGACGTGGTCGGCAGATGATCCAGCGCGGTATTGGCCGGGTGGAACGCCAAAGGAATAAATGTCTGGAACCCGCCCGTATCATCCTGTACCGCACGCAGCCGCAGCATGTGGTCGACCCGGTCTTCGTCATTCTCGACATGCCCGTACAACATCGTGGCGTTCGACCGCAGTCCAAGCTGGTGCGCGGTCCGCGCTGTCTCCAGCCACTCATCCCCATCGATCTTGTGATCGCAAATGATGTGCCGCACGCGATCCGAGAAGATCTCCGCGCCCCCGCCCGGCAGGGAATCTACTCCCGACTCCTTCATCCGCATCAGCGTCTCAGGAATCGTGAGCTTCGCGCGGCGCGCAAGGAAAGCTACTTCCACCATCGTGAACGCCTTGATATGCACCTTTGGAAAGCGCACCTTCAACCCGGCGACCAGATCGAGAAAATACTGGAACGGCAGATCGGGGTGCAGTCCACCCACGATGTGAAACTCGGTCACTGCTTCGCTATACCCGGAGGCCGCCGTCTGCCATGCCTCCTCAAGCGCCATGGTGTAGGAGCCTGCGCTGTCTTTCCGGCGGCCGAACGCACACAGCCGGCATGCCGCGACACACACGTTCGTGGGGTTGATATGCCGGTTTACATTGAAGTACGCAATGTTGCCGTGCATGCGTTCGCGGACATGATTGGCCAGCCAGCCAACCGCCAGCACGTCGCCCGAACGATAAAGCGCGACCCCATCCTTGAAATCGAGGCGCTCCCCGGCCAGCACCTTATCGGCAACGGGACGCAAACGGGCGTCATCCGTCTGAAAAGAATGCCGGCTCGGCGCAAAAGAAAGTTCGCTGCTCACATAGCAATCATACCCGACCCACCTCGCCGGTTCACGGCTCCTTGCTGTTGCATCAAAAGGAGCTACCGCCGATTCCAGCGGAGGACGCAGGGTCCTAAGGTAAGATCAAAGAAGACCCCCCCAGAATGCGACAGCTCAGAAGCCTTGTACCTTTCCTGCTGATCCTTGCTTGCACGCCCATTGCCTTAGCAAATACTCAGGGTTCTCTCCCCGCGACCCTGCCCACCGTGACCGCTTATGCGCTCGACCGCGCAAAGGTGACTCTGCCGGCAGCCTTCGAAACCCCGCTCAACGTGCTCGTCCTGTTCTTCCAAAGGGACCAGGAACAAACAGTAGACGGCTGGTTGCCGGCGATCCCGCCGAACGCCCAGCCCAAGGCACAGGTTTGGCTACTGCCCATCTCGCAACGCGAGAACGGACTGTATCGCTGGTGGCTGAACGCCTCCTTACGCGGCACGCAAACGTCTTCCTTACCCCGCCACTTCACCGTGCCCTTATACGTTGACAAGGGAAAGTTTCTGAGTGAGCTGCAAGTTTCGTCTGAACGGGACGTAGTGGTCTTGCTGGCGGACCGTTCAGGCCGCGTGCTCTGGCGAGCCAGTGGACCCGTGACGGATGACAAGAAAGCCGACCTGAGGAACGCGATTACCAAGTCGACCGCGCACTAGCTAGCCCGGATTTCTCACACGACTGTCCGGAGACAACCACAATGCCCGCACCCGTCCAGGGATTAGCCCGGATTTCTCACCAGTCAGCCCCCACTTGTCATCCCGAGCGCAGTCGAGGGATCTGCTGTGCG
>CAZZVD010000141.1:0-13464 GCA_964657465.1 uncultured Acetobacteraceae bacterium
AGGGGAGGATGACAAGGGGAGGACGACAAACGGTGAGGATGGCACGAGGACCAGTAGCAATAGCAGTAGCTTCTGCGGCCGATCCAGGATTGCGCCCACCAAGTCTCGGCGCGACGCCAAGATGCTTTCACTCTAGACAGCGTTGGCTACGCCGTGCCTACAGAAAGCCTGGCGAGCGTGGCGGCAAGAAGTTTCACCCCGGTCTCAATGGCTTCGGGACTAGCATACTCATCCGGCCGATGGCTGACGCCTCCCCGGCAGGGAATGAAAATCATGCCGATGGGGGCAACGCGGGCCATGAACAGCGAGTCATGGTAGGCCCGGCTGACCATCTTCTTGTGCGCCACATTGTGTTCGACAGCGGCTTGTAAAATCGCCTCAACGATGTGCGGAGAACTGGTTGCGGGGGCGTCCGCGTTGATCGGCTCTATCGTAACCTTCACTGCGCGGTTCTCTGCGATGTGAGCGCTTGCTTCCTGAATGTGGAGCAGCACTTGATTCCTGCGCGCCTCGTCGGTGTCCCGCACATCGACTTCCATTTCGACACGGCTCGGGATGCTGTTGACGGCTCCCGGATAAACCTGGCATTTGCCCACCGTTCCACAGGTGTCCATCGCATGGGTCCCCAGCGCGCCGGCTTCGACCGCCAGCACGATTTCGGCAGCCGCGCAAAATGCGTCCTTCCGGCCCTGCATCAGTACAGCTCCCGCGTGACCGCCCTCCCCTTCGACCGTAATGCGGATGGCCGCGGGCGCTGCGATGCTGGTGACGATGCCCGCCGCCAGGCCTTCTGCCTCTAACTGCGGCCCCTGCTCGATATGCAACTCAGTAAAACCGGCATAGTAGCCATCGGGCAGACGAACGTCTGCGAGTGAGCCGCGGAAGCCAGCCGCTTCTCTCAATTGAGCCAGGGTCCTGCCTTCCGCATCTTTCAGGCGGGTGTCCGCACTGCTATCCAGGCTGCCGCTCAGCAATCGGCTGCCCAGGCACCCCAGGCCAAAGCGTGTCGGTTCCTCCGACGTGAACAGTAGCAGTTCAATCGACCGCAATGGTTGAAAGCCGCTCTGCTGCAATGCGCGGATCGCCTCCACCCCCCCCAGTACACCCACAGTGCCGTCATACATGCCAGAGTGAGGAATGGCGTCAATATGTGACCCGGTTCCAATCGCGGCCAACTCGGGACGGGTGCCCGTCCAGCGCGCGAACATGTTGCCCACGGCGTCTTCCCGAATGGTCAAGCCGGCCGTGTTGCATTGCGCCTTCAGCCAGGTTCGCGATTTCTGATCGGCTTCGGCAAATACCAGCCGCGAAATGCCGGGCGGCGTGTCATCGGTGAAGGAAGCCAGGGTCTCCAGGTCACCCAGCAAGCGAGCGCGATCGATCAGTAACTGTGTCGTGAGCATCCGGTTATCGTCCTGCCAGCGGGTGGCGATTCCAATCTTTGTAAATCAGGTATTTGGCAGGTGTCTTGCCCAGTGCCCCGAACCATTGCGGGCAGTAGGGAGCCATCCAGATAAAATCTCCCGTTTGCACTGGGTACCAGGAGTTACCCAATCGGTAGATGCCGCCACCCTCCAACATCAACAGGCCGTGCTCCATCACATGCATCTCCACCAGCGATAGGGCCGCCCCGGGTTGATAGGTCATGGTATTGACCGCATAGTCGAGGCCAGGCGAGGTCGGCAGCAACTGTTTCACCTGCAGAGCCTCGTCCCCACTCAGAGGCTGCGACGTCACCGTAGCTTCGTTACCAAAGAAGGCGGGCTCGGGCAGGACGTTGAGAAGAGAAATCGCCGGCTTCTCGATGACCGCCGCCCGGGCCTTTGCCGAAGCAGTCACCGTGTGCTGTTGGTTGGGGGGCAAGTGGGCAAATCCGCCCGCCGGCAACGGGTGTGCCTTTCCAGAAAAACTTACGGTTACATCGCCTGCAAGCACAAACAAAAAGCGCTGCCCCTGCGCCGTCCCCAGGGTGCCCCCAGGGGCGAACTCTGCGGTGTATTGCGTGAAAGCAGCGCCGAGCGCCGGGGATGCATGAACAATCACCATCACATTCTCAAAGCCGGGCAGCGGCATAGGGACGAAGGTATCGGGTGTTTGCAGGGAATGTGTGAGCTGGCGATCGCTGCGCGTGTGGCCAAGGTTATGCATGTTGTGGGCTCTGTTTCTTACTCGACATCTGGTTGTTATCGGAGGCAAGCTGGCGCAGGAAGAAGAGGCCTGCGGCGATTGCATGCTCCACGTCTTCCACCCGCACCGATTCGTCGGGGTGGTGGCTAATCCCGCTGGGGCTGCGCAAAAAGATCATCGCGGCCGGCACGCGCTCGGCCAGGATCATTGCATCATGGCCGGCGCCGCTCACCATGGTGAGTGGTTCCTGGCCGGCACTGCGGATCGCATCGACAGCCAGCGCGGATAAACTCGGGTCCATGCTCACCGCCGCCTGGTCCATCTGCAGGCTGCAGCTAACGGTGAGCCCGCGCCGCTGAGCAATGGAGCGCGCAAGAGCCAGCAGTTGCTCGAATGCGGGCAGGCGGACCGAGTCTTCTTTGTGGCGCACATCGAGGCTTGCACGCACCTCGCCGGCCACAACGTTGCCCGCTCCGCCATGGGTGTGCAGGTTACCCGTTGTGGCGACCAGCCCCGGAGTACTGCGGGCCAGTTCTTCTACAGCGACAATCCACTCCGCTGCTCCGCAAACCGCGTCGTGCCGCAGGTGCATGGGCGTGGTGCCCGCATGACGCGCCTGCCCGGTGAAGATCAGTTCAGCCCGCGTCTGGCCGGCAATGGCCTCGACTACGCCAAGTGATAGGTTCCGACTCTCCAGCACCGCGCCCTGCTCGATATGAAACTCAAGGTAACCGATTACGTCCTGGTCCAAAATGCACAGCGGCAGCCTGGCGGCATCAAGGCCGAACCCGGTCAACGCGCGCTCGATCGAGATGCCCCCGGCATCCTCCTTGCCCAGCATCGCGGGATCCACCCGACCCACCACAGCGCGGCTGCCGATGAATGGCAGACTAAAGCGCACGCCCTCTTCTTCAGAAAACGCAATCACCTCGACCCCTATCGAAAGCATCTCTCCGCCAAGCGCTTCCACCAGGGCTAACCCCACCAGCACTCCCAGAACTCCGTCGAAAGCGCCGCTATTGGGAACGGTGTCGAGATGGGATCCAAGCAGAAAACGCCTGCCTGAGGAACCCGGGTAACGGCCACGCAGATTGCCCGCAGCATCGATGGAGACACTCATACCCGCGGCTTCCATCCAGGACTGCACCGTCTGCATGCAATCCCTCATGGCGCCTGACAGGAAGGTACGCTTTATCTGGCCCGGCTCTTCGCTGAACGCAGCAAGCGAGCGACAACGGGCGATCACGTTGTCCGCCATGCCTCGCAGTTCAGTTTTCATTTCTCGTCCTCGCTCCAGAGCGGCCCCCGCGTCATTCAAGGCTGGCGGCATATCCTCGCCGTGATGTTGCCGTACGGCTCGTCAGTGGGTACGAAGATCTCATTCGGATTCGTTTGCCCGAACCGTGAAAGGTCTACCAGCAGGCAATGCTTGTTGGGCATGCCCAACTCGATCTCCGTGATTTCAGGGACGGCTTCCAACGCTTCTGTCGCCATGGCGTAAAGCGTATGCTGCACAGATTTGCTATCGTGCCGCGCAAATGTATCCAGGAGAGCCGTGCGCAGCCTGCCGCGAAGTTCGGCGAATGCCAGGCGGGATGGAAGTTCGGCGAACGCCAGGCGGGACGATTCATACTTCCACTGTGCGCGCAAAGACGTGCCGAAGAGCCGGTCCGCCGTCTCGGGAAGCGTCGTCAGCGAGTCACGAATATATCCTTCGAACGCCGACTGGGCCGTCTTGAGCACCAGCAATCCGTCCAGCCCAGCGGTGATCGCCAGGGAACCGTCCCGGGATAGCGTAACAGCGGTTGTTTCCGTCTCGCCGGTTCCCCGGATAAAGGTGCTTGGATGAAGCGCACCCTGAGACGAAGGAGCGTTCGCCCACAGCGTCCCTGCGATGTTGATAGCGACGTGCGTCACCTGCGGATTGCGCGCGATAAAGAACTCCGCCAGTTCCCGGCCAAAATCTTCGATACACTCCGCCTGGCTTTCGCGCGCCCGCGAGTAGACCGTGTTTTTCATCGTATCGGTGGGCAGAATCCTGCTGTTGTCGCCTTCGCTAAAGCATTCAGCAAAATCGCCCGAAAGCAAAATCTCGACCTTCCACTCTTTGACGGTATGTAACGGCCCGTCGCGCTTGACCTTCATCAGGCGAACGCTGGATTTTCCGTACGTATTCTCAGCCAGAGTAAACAAAGGCTAGCTCCCCCTGTAAGTGGTGTAGCCATTTGGGCTCAACAGCAATGGAACGTGCAAATGGGTATCCCCCGAGCGTACAGTTACCGTGATCTCGACCGTGACATAGAAGCCTTCCACCGATTGTGCCGCGTGGTAGGACCCTGTTGCGAAGCTGAGACGATACTGCCCCGGTCGTAGCGCTGCGTTCGGGGGTAGAAGATTAGCGCACCGGCCATCCGTATCCGTTGCCATTGCGCTTACCTGCTCCCAAGTGCTGCCGGGCTCTGCATAGGCAAGAAGGACGCGCACGCCAGCCGCGGGAAGTCCCAGTGTCGTGTCAAGCACGTGGGTAGACAGCCGGTGGGCAGCGAGCGAACTCATGCGGCTGCCGGCTCCGCCAACCACTTGCGTAACCGCAACTGCATGATCTGCTGTTGTTGTGCAGCGGATTCCAGGAGTTCTGCCGCTGGGTCGTTAGTCAACCGGCCTTCCAGAATGTGCAGCAGTTCGGCCGGCTGCTTCTGGTTGGCACACACGATAAAGATGCGTCCGAACCGCTCTTCGTACGCGCGCTGACCTGCTTGCATGCGCAACAGGATAGCAGCATCGGCCTCGCTCATCTGGCTCTGCTCCGCGCTTGACCAGGCTGCGGAGGCCGCTGTCGTCCTTGTCTCTGCATGCTTCTCGCCGATACGCGGATGACTGCGGAAAGCCTCCAGCCAATCTGCTTCAGGCAGACTTTCCCAACAGGCATCGGCAGAGGAAAAGAGCTGATCCTCGCTGCTGTAAGGGCGGCCCGCCGCCATCCGGCTGGCCCAGGCGGTTGAGCCGCAACACGAAAGGATCTGCTCTGCGGCCTCTTCCGCAGACAGCCTATGCCAACGCTCCAGCACCGTCGTCATTTCGCGCGCCCGGCAAACAGCTCTTCGACAAACTGCTGCAACAAATTGCCAGCGACCTGCAAGCGGTAAGCCGCGGTCGAGCGAATGTCGTCGATGGGCGCAACCTCCGCTTCCAGGGCCCGCCGGGCATCCTGTACCAGGGCGGAGCTCCATGTGCGACCGCGTAGGATATGTTCTGTTTCCAGCAAGCGCAGCGGGGTCACCGCCATGCTGCCGATCGCCAGACGAACGTCTTCAATCTTGCCTTCGGAAAGCTTCCCCAAACCAGCAAGGCAAAGCTTGGCAATCGCTTGTGCGTTCCGCGTGCCCACCTTGCGGGTGTAGGCATGATAGCCGGCAAACCGGGGCCGTAACGCGATCGCGTAGATGATCTCATCCGCCGCAAGTGCCGTCTTCTTGTAACCAAGGTGAAAGCCGGAGTAGGGCACACGCCGCTCGCCGCGGGCCGAAACCAGCAGCAATTCAGCTTCGTACACCAGTAAGGCGGGCAGGGAATCAGCGGCAGGCGAAGCGTTGACGATGTTACCGCCAAGTGTTCCGCGATTCTGATTGGCAATGCTGCCCGTCCAGGAGGCGGCACGGCTCAGCAATGAGAAATCTGCAGCGACGTCGGTGTTCTTTCTGAGATCGCTGTAAGTGCAACCAGCCCCGATGATCAGCTCCTGTTCGCTTCGCTCGATGCGGCGTAGCTCGGGCAGACCCCAGATGCTCACCAGCTTGCGCGCACCGAGCCTGCCGGCGCCGTACTGCACCATCAGTTCGGTGCCCCCGGCGATAGGCATCCACACCCCTGGTTCGCGCGCCAGCAACTCGAGCACAGCACCCAGTTTGCCGGGCGCCACTAACTCGTATTGCGATGGCTGCGACCTCACGCCTTTGCTCCTGCGGCGCGAGCGGCTGTCAGCACTGCTTCGAAAATGCGCGTGTAACCAGTACAGCGGCAAAGATTTCCGCCCAGGCCTTCGCGCACCTGTGCGAGCGTCGGCGAAGAATGGTGGCTCAGCAATTGCACGGTGGCCAACACCATGCCCGGGGTACAAATGCCGCACTGAGCACCACCACATTGCAGAAATGCGGCTTGCACCGGGTGCAGGCCGCCCGTCGCCGGCGCCACGCCCTCGATCGTGCACAGCGTCGCTCCTTGCGCGTGCAGCACCGGGACAAGGCAACTATTCACCAGTTCACCATTCATCAGTACAGAGCAGGAACCGCACTCTCCCTCGCCGCACCCTTCCTTCGTACCGGTGAGGCCCAGCTGGTTGCGCAGCACGTCGAGCAGGCGCTCCATCGGGTAAGCCGACACAGCGCGCTCCTCACCATTCACGGTGAGCGAAATGTCGATTGCGTTCATTGACTGCCTTCTGCCGCAAGCGCGGACGCCAGGGATTCTTCCGGCCGCGGCCCCGCCGCCATCAGGCCGCGATAAATGTCTTCGGGCAACAAAGGAATTGCGTTGAAGCGGGTGCCTGTCGCCTGCACGACCGCGTTGATGATCGCCGGCGCCGGCCCATCCATGGGCAATTCGCCGATCCCCTTCGCGCCATAAGGCCCGTATTGATAAGGCACTTCTTCGAAGAACACGCGAATCGGCGGAATATCTTCCGCGGTCGGCATGATGTAGTTCGTCATCTGGTTGTTGATCATGCGCCCTTCCTGCCACACCACTTTCTCGTAAAGTGCGTAGCCGATTCCCTGCGCAACACCGCCCTCAATCTGCCCAGCCGCAAGAATGGGGTGAATCACTTTGCCGATTTCCTGCAGCGCGACAAAGTCATCGATGGTCACGCTGTAAGTTGCGGTATCGACCGTCACCGCTGCCACGTACACTGCCCAGGCATAAGCCGAGTACGCTTCGCCACGGTATTGCTCATCGTTCCAAAAGATGTTGGGCGCTGCTTCGTAGCGGCTGAATGCCTGCAGAGCACCCACGCTCTCCCGATAAGCCTTGCAAGCCGCAAGAAATTGTTCGCGGTTGGCCGAAGACTCCATCATCCCCGCATCGATCAGCATCTGCTTCAACTTCAACGCCGCGGTTTGCACGATCCTGCCGATGATCATGGCAGTGCGCGACGCTACCGTTGGCCCGCTGTTCGGGCTGGTGCTGGTATCGACGGGAGCCATCGCGACGTCTTCGTACTCCAGTCCCAGCGTCTCGGCGGCAATCTGGCACAGAATGGTATTCGTTCCCTGACCAAACTCTGTGCTCGACACCAGCACGCGCAGGCCACCACTCGGTGGAGCGTCCACGCCCACGACCGCATTGAGATGCCGCTCACCAGAACCGGTAAAGCCCGCGCCATGCAGGAAAGCAGCCATGCCCATTCCTTTTTTTAGCGCGCTCGTCTGGTTATGTTTTTTGAAGGCTTCTACTTTGGCACGGTAGTCCGAAAGCTCGAGCGCCCGATCGAGCAGGTGCTGCATCACAATCGGATCCTGTATCACCTGGTCAGTAGCCGTGGTCATGCCCTGGCAAAGCAGATTGCGCCGGCGAAATTCCTCGGGGGGCATGCCAATCGTCTCAGCAATAGTATCCATATGCCGCTCGAGTGCGAACAGACTTTGTGGCGCACCAAATCCCCGAAACGCACCATGCGGCGGCGTGTTGGTGGCGTACGCCTTTGCATGTACACGGATGTTGGGCCAGTAGTACGGGCCGCCCGCGTGGATCGTGCCTCGCGAGAGCACGGTAGAAGACAAGGTAGCGTACGCGCCGCCATCGGTAGCGAAGTCAATCTCGGCTGCCAGCAATTTTCCATCGGCGCTGATGGCCGTGCGATGACGGGTGCGCGAAGGGTGCCTCTTGGTGGTGGCCGCCATATCCTCCATGCGGTCATAAATCATTTTGACCGGCCGCCTGGCTTTCATGGCCAACAGGGCAGCATGGCCGGCAAGCATGGAGGGATATTCTTCTTTGCCACCAAACGCGCCGCCCGTCTCTGTCTGGATTACGCGAATGCTCTCGGCGGGCAAACCAGTCAGCGCCACCAGCGCCTTCAGTACATAGAACGGGCACTGCATGGAGCCCCACACAGTCAACCCGTTGGTGTCGCCGGCCTGGGCTATCACTCCGTTCGTTTCGATATAGAGCTGTTCCTGCGCGCCCGTGTGGTATTCGCCTTCGACGATCCAGGCCGCCTTGGTCCAGGCCTGGTCAACATCTCCTTTTTCCATCAGATAACTTTTAAAGATGTTGTCCTTGCCCCAGACGATCGGATCGCGACGCTCGCTTGCTTCAATGGTGTGTACCGAGGGCGCGGGCTTGTAAACGATCTGCACGGCTGCGACAGCCGCGGCAAGCGCGTGCCGGTCCGGGTGAGCCAACAGCAGAATAGGTTCTTCCGGATGGTTGACAATGCCATCGGCCAGGCACGGCTGGTCGTCGACGATGAGCGAGACCACGTTGCGGCCGGGGATATCTTTCGCGGTCACGATGGTGAACTCATGCCAGCGAATGCCTTCCCCAAAGCGAATTTCTTCGATCGCGCCGCGCGCAATGCTGCTCCGCACCGTCGCCCCAAAAAGCATGCCTGGCAGCGAAAGGTCATCGACGTAGCGGGCCTGCCCCGTCAGCTTGGCGGTGCCTTCCTTGCGGGGAACTGAGACGCCCACAACCCGTGTTTGCTGGCTCATTGAGACTCAAGGTATCGGCTTGGCGCGGCAATCGCAAGTGCCTCGCGGCCAATGGGCGGCCCTGGAAAGGCTCCGTTCTGAAACACGGCGGTCCCCCGCACAAACGTAGCCAGCACTTTGCCGTAAAGATGCTCGCCGAGGTAGGGCGATACCCGGTGGCGGTAATGCAGGTCTTCCACCTTGAGCGTGAACCCAGCTTCCGGGTCGAACACGACCAGGTCCGCGTCATACCCTGGGGCGATCGCACCTTTGCGCCGCGAAAGGCCAGCCAGTTTCGCCGGCCCACTCGACATCCATCGCGCCAGATGGTCGATGCCCATGCGCCGTGCACGCATCTCCGTCCAGACAACCGAAACAGCGACCGAAAGGCTCGCAATGCCGCCCCAGGCGCTGCGAAAATCTCCCGACTTCATCGCGGGTGGGCAAGGGGAGTGGTCCGTCGCGATCAAGTCGATGATCCCGCTACCCAATGCCTGCCACAGTGCTTCGCGATTCTCTCGCGAGCGCACGGGGGGTGCGCACTTGAAAATCGTCCCGCCATCAGGGATGTCTTCGGCCACAAAGTGCAGGTAGTGGGGGCAGGTCTCTACGGTAACGGGCAGGCCTTCGGCGCGAGCGCGGGCAAGGTCGTCGAGCGCTCGTGCGCTGGAGAGGTGAACGATATGTAACGGAAACCGATACGTCCTGCAGAGATCGATCAGCATGCGGATCGCGGCCAGCTCTGCTTCGTCCGGCCGCGAACGCAGGTAAGTGGCATACTGTGACCAATCGTCGGTACCGTCACCAGGGTAAAGGTGCTCGGCCAACTCAGCGTGTACCAGCAGCGGCAGACCCAAACGTGCCAGCGTTGGCATTGCGGCTGTGAGCTCCTGCCTGCCGATCATCGCGAACCCATCGAGGCCGGGGTCAACCAGAAAGCATTTAAAGCCCGGCACACCCGCCTCCGCCAGCGCGACCAGTTGCTCTTGATTCTGCCCGGTAAGCCCGCCCCATGGCGCCCAGTCCACCCGGCATTTGCCGGCAGCTGCAAGGCGCTTGGCTTCGAGGGCAGCGACGGTGGTCGTTTCCGGCAGGCAGTTGAGAGGCATATCAATCAGCGTCGTGTAGCCGCCGGCCGCCGCAGCTTGCGTAGCCGTGGCGAAACCCTCCCATTCCGTTCTGCCCGGCTCATTGATGTGGACGTGCGAATCCACCAGTCCTGGCAGCAACACCGAGTCACTGAAGTCTTGCACCTGGGCACGCCCCGGGATCTGCGCCGAATCGACGACGGCTCGAATCTGTCCATCTTCGATAAGGACGGCGCCCGCCCGCACGCCCTCGGGCGTAACCACCCGCCTGGATAAAAAGGCCTGTGTCATACTTCGGATGTTCTGGCAGCCCGCTGAGGAAGTGCAAGCGAAATCGCTGTCGGGGGAAGAACATGCAGAGCGAAAACGACTTCATGCAATTGGCTATCCGGCTCGCCACCGAGAATGTGCTCAGCGGCGCGGGAGGCCCATTCGGCGCAGTCCTGGTGAGGGATGGAGAGGTCGTTGCCACGGGCGTGAACCGGGTTACCTCGGCAAACGATCCCACCGCGCACGCTGAGGTGAACGCCATACGCGCGGCGTGCCAGGCTTTGGGAACTTTTCAACTGCCCGGCTGCGTGCTCTACACCAGCTGCGAGCCTTGCCCCATGTGCCTGGGAGCGATCTATTGGGCGCGGCTGGACCGCGTCTATTTCGGTAACACCTGCCACGACGCTGCTGCAGCGGGCTTCGACGACTCGTTTATCTACAGCGAGCTCAAAGAAATGCACGGAGATCGAAAACTCGCAATGATCCAGTTATTGCCCGAGCATGCGATCGAGAGCTTTCGCGCCTGGCGGAACCACCAGACAAAAATCACTTATTAATTGCTCAAGACAGGGGATCGGGGACGCCCCTCATCCGTTTTTCTTGGTCCACAGGACAGCTTCGGTCTATGCTCCGGTATGAGCACCCGACTACTGAGCCTGCTCGGTTGTATTTTGCTGGCGACGTGCGCGCGCGCTGCCACCGCTGCTCCTATCCCGGTAAAAGTTGTCGTCATCTCCTTGTTTGAGCCCGGGGCTGATACGGGTGATACGCCCGGCGAGTATCAGTACTGGGTCGAGCGCGATCACCTCGATAAGATTTTCCCGTTTCCCCAGGGCTATCACGATCTGCGCATGAACGATCAGGGTGTGCTGGGTGTGCTCACCGGGGTAGGCACAGCGCGCGCCGCTGCCAGCATCATGGCGCTCGGCCTCGATCCTCGATTTGATCTCTCCAAAGCCTATTGGCTCGTGGCCGGCATTGCCGGCGGTGACCCCGCGGATGCTTCGCTGGGCTCTGCCGCCTGGGCTGAATGGGTGGTTGATGGCGATCTGGCTTACGAGATCGATGCCCGTGAGATCCCGCCGTCATGGACTACCGGCTACGTTCCTCTCAGCAAGACGGTACCGTACGAGTTGCCGCGCGAAGCCGGCAACGGCGTGGCGTTCACCTCAACCCGGCTTTGCAGGCTTGGGCCTTTGCACAAACAAAATCCGTCGCGCTCGACGACTCGCCTGCCCTGTTGACCGCGCGTGGCCACTTTTCAGGAGAAACAGCGCATCGCCCGCCCTTTGTACTGAAAGGCGATGTTCTCTCAGCCTCGACCTTCTGGCACGGCAAATTGCTCGACAGCTGGGCGAATCAATGGACGCGCTACCAGACGGGTAGCCAGGCCAACTTCGTGGCTTCCGCCATGGAAGACAGCGGCATTCTGCAGTCGCTCACTTTCCTGTCGCATGCCGGGCGCATGGATCTGCAGCGGGTGATGGTGCTACGGACGATCAGCAATTTTGACCAGCCACCCGCTAATCTGAGCGCCGCAGAGAGCCTTGCCGCGAATGCCGCGCACCGTTACAGCGCGTATCTACCCGCACTCGAAGCGGCGTATCGCGTGGGCAACGTAGTCGTATCTGAAATTGTTGCCAATTGGGCCACCTACCAGAACGCCGTTCCCGGTACATCCAGCACAGCGCGCTAAGCCTGGCGAAGAGGAGAAAACATTGAGCACAACATTGCCGGCCGCGAGAACCCCCGGTTTGCTGGAACGGTTTTTCCAGGTAGAGCAGCGCGGATCCACCTGGCGTACCGAGGTCCTCGCGGGGTTGACGACCTTTCTCACCATGGCCTACATCGTCTTCGTGAACCCCGAGATTCTGAGCCAGACTGGGATGCCGGTACCTGCGGTCGCCGCCGCTACCTGCGTGTCAGCGGCAATCGGTTGCATCCTGATGGGCTTGCTGGCGAACTACCCCATCGCGCTGGCGCCCGGCATGGGCCTCAACGCTTACTTTGCTTTCACTGTAGTGAAGGAAATGGGCGTGCCCTGGCAGACTGCCCTGGGTTGCGTGTTCATATCCGGCTGCGTGTTCCTGCTGTTGACTGCGGCGGGCGTTCGGCAACTGATCGTCAATGCCATTCCTCGGGAACTGTTCTCCGCCGTTGCCGCGGGCGTGGGCTTATTCGTGGCTTTTGTCGGCCTGCGAGACGCCGGCATCATTGTGCCCAGCGCCGCCACCATGGTCGGCATGGGGAACATTCGTGCTCCGCAGACGGCACTCGCCTGCGGGGGGCTGCTCTTGATCGCGGTGCTGCAGGCCTGGCGCATTCGCACAGCGATGCTGCTGGGGATTGTCGGTACTACGCTGGCTGGCTTTGCGCTGGGAATCGTGAAGTGGCAACCTGCGCATTATCGATTAGCGGATATGACGGCCACTGCGTTCCACCTCGACATTCGCGCCGCATTCCACATGGGCGGGAGCTTCGGTGCGGGCTTACTGGAGATTGTGTTTGTCTTTTTGTTCGTCGACCTGTTCGATAACGTCGGCACGCTGGTAGCGGTGACCAAAAAGGCCGGATTGGTAAACGCAGACGGAGAAATACCACGCCTGAACCGGATCTTGTTTGCCGATGCCACGGCGACGATCGCCGGTTCCATGGCGGGCACCAGCACCGTGGTTAGCTACATCGAGAGCGCGGCCGGTGTGGCCGTAGGTGGCCGCACCGGGGTGGCGTCGATCGTGACCGGCCTGTTATTTGTAGTGGCATTGTTTGTGGCTCCGCTGGTGGCGAGTATCCCGGCCTCGGCGACGGCGCCTGCGCTGATCCTGGTGGGCGCGTTGATGATCTCGTCGGTGACTGAGATTGAGTGGGCCGACCCGATGATTGCGGTTCCGGCGTTTCTCACATTGATAACCATTCCGCTTACGTTCTCCATTGCGAACGGACTGGCGTTTGGGATCACTTCTTTTTCCATACTGCGGCTGTTACGTGGCCAGGCTACAAGGAAGGACTGGATGCTCCTCGTACTGGCGGCCCTGTTCATCCTGCGGTTTGTCTACATGGGTAAGGGGAAGTGAGGGATACGTCGCCCCGGTCAAGCCTGCGCTTCTCTCCATCGAAAGTTTTCCTCAGATGTGACATTCGAAGGCATTCGTACGGATATTGAATCGTACCCGGTACCAGCTGTTTTCGCAGCCACAAGCAACCGCCGGCGAAAGCCACCAGCCTCCCCATTTGTCATCCCGACCGAAGCGAAGCGAAGTGGAGGGATCTGCTGTGCGCCTTTCTCCCTCCAC
>CAZZVD010000142.1:0-13440 GCA_964657465.1 uncultured Acetobacteraceae bacterium
ATTTCTCACCACAACCCTCAGCTTCCGATCACAATGCCCCAATCCCTGGACGGCATTGTGGTTGTTCCCAGACAGCTATGGTGAGAAATCCCGGCTAGCAATCGGCCAGCACCGAACCCACTCAGGCCACATCCCAATGTGGGATGCTGGTGCATGCACCTTCCACGCTCCCTCCGTGTGCCGGCATGGTCCTGGTACACATTGCTGGTCCTGGCTGCCGGAAGCGTTCTCCGGTTGTGGATGATCCATGCGCAGTCCCAGGTGCAGGGCGATTCCCTGGTGTATGGGGACATAGCGTCGAACTGGCTTACGCATGGCATTTATGGGCACTCCGTAGGGCATGCAGACGGCTCCACCACGATTGAGCCCACACTCGTGCGGCTGCCCGGGTACCCGGCGTTTCTGGCTCTTTGCTTCGCGGTGTTTGGGGTGGCTCACTATCGTGCGGTTCTGTACCTGCAAGGGATCATCGATCTGGGTACATGTTTGTTGGTTTCGGGATTGGCGAGCAGGTTATGCGGCCGCCGCGCGGGCCAGATCGCCCTGCTGGCGTCCGCACTCTGCCCGTTTACCGCCGCATATGTCGCCGCGCCGCTTACAGAAACGCTCTCCATTTTTTGCGTGGCGCTTGGATTCCGCGCACTGCCGGAGGTACTAGAACAAAGAAGCCTCCTGTGGGTAGGCATGCTCTGTTTTTCCTGGAGCTACGCCGCGCTGCTGCGCCCGGACGGTGCGCTGCTGGCGGTCGTTCTTTGGTCTGCACTGTTGGTCTATGGCCGAGGGACCATCGCACGAGCCGGGGCGTTGGGGCTGGCCAGCGCGTTGCGCGTGGCGACAATTGTCGGGCTTCTCTCGCTGCTGCCGTTTGTAGGCTGGACAATCAGAAACCAATACACATTTCACGTTTTCGAGCCGCTTGCGCCCCGCTATGCAAACGATCCAGGCGAGTTCGCCGCTCCCGGCTTTGTGCGCTGGACCAGGACGATTGCGGCGGATTTTACCGCCACCAGCGAGATTTACTGGAATGGTAACAGTGATCGTATCTCTATTGACTCCCTGCCTGCGCGCGCCTTTGACAGCCCTGCTCAATACAAAGAGACACAGCGGGTGCTTGATGCTTACAACGCCACTACGACGCTGACCCCGGCGATCGATGGGGAGTTCGCGCGCCTGGCGCAGGAGCGCATTCGCGCCTATCCTCTGCGCTACTACCTGGGAATGCCCGTGCTGCGTCTGGCCGACATGTGGCTTCGCCCGCGGGTGGAAACCTTCAATGAGCAACTGCGTTGGTGGCAATACGCGCGGCATCCCGGCGAAACGCGCTTTGCGCTGTTCTACGGTCTGTTGAATCTGGGTTACGTGGGCACAGCGGTGTGGGCGCTCATGCGCCGGCCGCCGTATGCAGGCGCCATGGCCGGCTTTCTTCTTTTGCGCAGCCTGCTGTTAGCCACAATTGAGGCTCCCGAACCACGCTATACGCTGGAGTGTTTTCCCCTGCTCTTTGTACTAGCGGGAATTGCGTGCGTGCGCTGCCAGGGCGCTACTTTACCACCCGGGTCGTCCCTGGCGCAGGAACGATCTTGAATACGTCGTTCGCAATTGGCTGGTTGTAGCGAATGTTGGTGTAGGTCGCCGTTCGCTTGTCGCCGCCAGGCTCGTAGAAGATTTGCTTCAGGCTCACACCCCGGGCAGGGTCCACCCAGATCGTCACGTGCGTGAACAGCTCGAGTACCTTGGCTTCTACCGGGACCAGGTCCAGTTTGGCTACGGAAACGCCGCCAATAGTCTCCGTACCCTGCAGGGCCACCTTCCAGTTCGCCTGCAGCTCGGCGCCGCTGCCGCCGAAACCCAGGGTAAGAAAGCTCTCCCACTGGCCGCGGTTGGCGCCCGCGCGCATGACGGTGATCTGCTTGATGGCCGGCTGATAGAAGTTGACTTCCCCACCGTCGTAGACGACGGTCTTGGGCGCGGGTTTGCCGTTCTCCAGCTCGAAATCAGCAGCTGTACGGGTAGCCCCCTTCTTACGTTCAAAGTAAATCGTGCCCGATTGGGTATCGCTCTCCTGGACCACGGCCTGGTACTGCTCCCACGAGAAATCGGCCTGCGCGCTCACAAACTTTGCTGCGGCCGCGTTCAACTGAGCAATCACTTTCTGTACGTCGCCGCTGCTTGCATCCACAGATGCGGCGGCCTGAGCATGCGCTGCAGCGGGCAGCGTCAATACAAGTCCCAGCACGAACAGAGACAGCTTACTTCCTGCGTTTACCATGAATCCCCTTATCGGCTGTTTTGACGCGAGGGAAGCAGCCAAGGTTTCTTTTTCAGCTCCACGTCTTTGTCAGAGGTAACCCAGCAGAGATGGTTCAGGCATCTGGTCTGGAACTGGCAGGGGAGCGATGCTGGTTCGACTTCGTGCGCGCGGGGGAGCTCCAGCCTGCAATCCTGATGACGGATATACGGATACACGCACTCCTGGCTGCCTTGAGCTCAGCTGTCTTAATCCACCATCAACATGATTTCGGTTGACTTGATGACTGCGGTCGCTTCGTCCCCTACTTTGATGGCCAGGTCTTCCACGCTTTGACGGGTGATCACGCTTTCGATCAGGTTGTCGCCTACGCGGAGGGTCACCTTGGCCGTGACGACTCCCAACGTGATGGACTCGACCTTGCCTCGCAATTGATTACGCGCTGATATCTTCATGCTAACGATTCTATGGAGAGGCGATACCGGGCGCAATCGAGGCTTCCGGGAGGGGAAGGGCTATGGAGGTGAAGGCGTGCGAGATTTCGGCTGCCCGTTGGCCGGAAGATCATGCCGAAGCGCGTCTATTACTGACTCATTACGGGCTCCATTTGGCCGCGTCCTCCGTGGCGGCCGCGGGGTTCTGCTTGTCAGGTTACGAGGAAGAACTCAATGGCTTGCCTGGCAAGTACGCGGGCGAAGCGGCGGACATCTTATTGGCGCGGGTGGGCTGCGTGCCTGCTGGATGCGTTGCCATTGCGCGGAGAACGCTCAGCGACGGATCCGATGCGGCCGAGATGAAACGGCTTTGGGTGGAACCGGCATTTCGCGGTTATGGTTTGGGCCGCAGGTTGGTGTTGGCATCTATCGAGTGGACGCGCAGCCATGGCGGCTCGTCCGTAGTGCTGGATACGGTAAGCGAGGCTATGCCGCAAGCCGCAACACTTTACCAGTCGATGGGATTCAGGGAAGTCGCTCGGTTTAATGACAATCCCATCAATGGTGTTCGCTTTTACCAGCTAGCGCTAGGTGGCTAAAAAGCCAAGGTTGTTGGTGCTGAAGTTGCCGATATACGGCAATACATAGGGCAGATCGGCAGCGGGTAGCCCAAACCACTGCGCGAGCGTGGACGCGTACTGCGCGGAGGCGGTGGAGGGGACCCAGCGGCCATTGCTGCTGGCGTCATCCGGGCCGCCCAGCGCGAGGGTGGGGAATGTGCCGTAGATTTTGCCTCCCTTCACGGCCCCGCCCACAATCATGTGGTGGCTTCCCCAGGCATGATCCGATCCTGACGCGGAATTCGGCTGCAGGGTTCGCGCAAAATCAGAGCAGGTAAACGCAGTTACTGATTCCGTCAGGTTCATCTCCTGGAGCGACTGGTAGAAAGCGCCCAGCGCGGCACTCACATTGGCCAGGAGGGCAGCCTGTTGCGGGAGCTGGTCACCGTGGGTATCGAAGTTGCCGGCGCCTACGAAGAAGATCTGCCGCGTCACCCCCAGGGCGGCTCTCACCTGAATGAGTCGCGCCACCTCTTGCAGTTGCCCGGCGAACGCATTGCCCGCAGCCGGAAAGACTGTCTGCAGGGGCGTGGCTCCGCTCATCGCGCCGGTCAGAGTCGCGTTGTATGTGGAGGCGTTGCGGGTGATCTCGTTATCGGATTGCACAAGCGAGACTCCGCTGCTGAGAGTGGAGAATTGTTGCGCCGCTTGTGCTCGTCCGCTGCAGTAGCCATGATCGCTGCAAGGTGCGGTGGCGGGTCCGCCGGAAGACAACGACACGGGAGAGGTGACCGCGCCGTTGCAGAAAAGCGAGTTCCCGCTGAGCGAGGCGATCATGGGGACCAGGGATCCCGGATTGTATTGCGTGTTCATTTTGTCAGCGATGCGCCCGGCCCAGCCGGAACTACCGGCGGCACTCGCCATCTGGTTTTGCCACTCCGACTGTTGATCGGGGTGAGAGAAAAGATTGCCCGGCTGGATAATCTGATTGCTCTTGTATTGCGCGCCCGTGGTGGGCGTGAGCAATGTGCCTACGTTCGCGAGAAAAGCCGCGTGGCCGCTGTTGAACAATGACTGTACCTCAGGCATGCTGCCATGCAGGGCGAAGTTGGGCTGTGGGGCTAGTTGCAGCAGCGAACTTTGCGGCAAGGCCAATGGTCCGCGGATGCCGGCGTAACTGGCGTAGCCCTGCGTATCAAACGGGACCAGCATGTTGTTTGCATCGTTGCCGCCGAACATGAAAATGCAGACCAGTGCTTTGTAGTCGGTGGTGGTCTGGGCAAGAGCGTTCAACATGCCAAATGGGCGAAAGCCGAGTGCGCTGCCGGCAGCGGCCATGGACGCATTGCTGAGAAAGCTGCGACGACTGGTTTGCATAAGACTCCTGGCTCGCCTGCTGGCGGCTTAGTGAATGATTTTGTATTGCGAAGAAGTGATTACGAGGTAGACCGCTATCTGTGCTCGCGACTGCAGATCGGTTGCAGGGATCGCGGCGATGGTAACGATCAGAGCGGTGCGCATATCGCTGGGCATTTGGGCATGCATGAAGAGCAGGCCGAGATAGTCTGCAAGTTGAGCCGGATCGCCGGCCTGCTGGCCTATGGGGCTTTGAGCGCTGAGGTCGATGTTGAGACCGGTAGCAGCGTTGTGAACGATGGCATTGGCGACGCTTAGCCGCGGCTCGATCGTGCCCGTATTCTCAAGCCCGAATTCTGGAGCCTTGATCCCGGTTTGTGGGATTACATAGTCCGGAGAGAAGAAATTGAAGACGCTGGGTTGCGTGAACGGCGCCTCCCCCATCGTTCCCATGAACTCACTCATGAAGTAGACGAAGGGATAGGCATCCTGTGGCTTGGTGGGCTGCGCACCGAGTGCACGAAGAACGTCGACCGTCCAAAGCAGCGGCTCGCGCAGGTGGCCACCATCAATCACGGGATTTGATTCGGCTTGATCGCCGGTCTGCCCATCGCCGGCCCTTGCTTCCGGGTCGAGAATGATCGCGGTAAGCACCGCCTTCATATCGCCCCGCACGCCGGCGCCGTTGTTGGCAAACACTTCGGCAACGCGCCCCACGTACGCAGGGCTGGGATTGCTGCTCACCAGGTGTTGTATCAACTGCCGGCAGACGAAGGGACCCACGTTTGGGTGCGCGAAGATGTTGTCGAGTGCGCTTTTCAGATCCTGCTCGGCCGACTGGCCCTGGGGCAGGCTGGTTCCCAGCAGGAGCGCTTTCGCACTGCCGTCATGTTTGCTCTCGACGAGCACCATCGCAAACTTCCAGTTCTGGGTGCCGTTGAAGCTCGAGGGTGCGGAGCCGTCTGCGTTGGCATACGTCCAGCCGGTGTAAGCGCGCGCGAATGCTTCCACCTGTAACTCGGTGTAGGTGGGCAGCGGGCTTCCACCGCTATCGGTCTGAAGGGATCCATCAACGTTGAGCAGATCAGGGCCGAGGCTGAACAGCTGCATCATCTCGCGGGCGAAATTTTCGTTGGCAATCTGGCCCTTGCCGGGCGCCCCACTGTTCAGCATGTTGAGATACGCACCCATCTGCGGGGTGAGAGTTACGTCCTGCATGATAGTGCGGTAATTGGTGAAGGCATCGTTCGCCAACGTGTTGAGGTAAAAAGGCATGGCGTTGTCGTGCGTACCGGGGGCGACCCACAGCTCGCTCAGCACCATGGCGACGCGCTGACGCAATTGATCGTTGCCGAAGGCGGTCACCTTGAGGAAGTCGGATTGAGTGCAATGGAAGTTTGCCGAGGGGCACTCGGTATCCGGCGATGGCGGTTGGCTATAAAGGGTAGCTGGTTGATTGAACTGCTCGGCCAGAGCCGCTTCCAGGCCAATCTCTTGCACGTGGGCAATGCCGGCTGCGGTGGGCCCGAAACTGGTTTGGTCAAGGAACCGCGCGGCTGCCGTTGGGCTGACTTCGCCGCTATTGAGCAGGATCGCGCTGAGTGTGCCCGCGACCGCCGGCGTGGCAACGCTGGTTGCGGTAATCGTGATTGCGTTGTTTACGCTGATGGCGGCCGGCGGCATGTAGAGACCTGTAGGGGCGATGGTGCCGGCTGTGGCGTTGCCGCCTGCTGCACCGTTGACTGCCCAGGTCACCGACTGGTCCTGCGTGCCGGCCACGGCGGCGGAGTATTGCGCCACCGTTCCGATGTGGATGGTGGAGGGTCCGGTTATGATTACGCCCGTAGCGGCAGGGGCTTGCAATGCGACCGCGATACTGCTCGACACACCCGGTTCTGCCTCACTCGCGGCGGCGATGGCGACCGTACCTGAACCCGGGAGTACGGCAGGAGCGGTGTAGAGGCCGGTCGTAGTAATCGTGCCGAGTTGCGCGTTGCCGCCCGCGACCTGGTTCACTGCCCAATGGACCGCTTGATTCGACGTGCCGCTGACCTTCGCCGCGTACTGTGCCGAGGCGCCCAGCATGACCATGGCGGAGCCATTCACTGCCACTGTCACGGGTGCAGCGCCGCTGGCTGCGGGAGCGGCCCCCTGCGCGCCCCCGCATGCGGTCAGCAGACACAGGAGACCGCTAGTGCAACCGGCCACCAGGATACGACGGAGATCGAAAGGCATGGTATGCATCCTTAATCTCAACGGCGGGGGACGCTGACGAATGAATGGAATCTGAGTACTTCCAGACGCAGTGGGTCGGCCAGGACCTAAATGGCCATGGAGGCGTGCCGAACCTGCAACTACAACGGGGGACTTGCTGGGCGCTTACTTACCGTGCACAGGGGAACTACTGCACGGGCACAACTGGGAAGCGGTAGGAGGAGGACATATTCGGTTCTTCCCACTGCCCATACCGTACCATTTGTGTACGGTCCCTACGACTTGTGTGTGAGGTTCGGTGAACCCTCGGAATGTGCCTTCGGTACTGTTTGCTAAAGCGGTCAGTCAGGGCGTTATGCGCTCGCATATGACTCAGGCTTAGATATTGATTGAGCACGAGGGCTCACTCCCATATGATCATGCCGATCCTCACTTGCTTACTGGAAGGTACCTGTGCTCCGATCAGCGCGAATCTTCGTTGCTCTTATGCTGCCGTTTTTCGGGGCGGCCGTTCTTGCCCAGAATGACACCGGCCCCCTGCCAGGTTACTTCCTGGGCAAGGAGGTCGTGCTGAAGATCGATATGCCGGCCAGTCAACAGGGCGTCGATCTGCGCTATGACAAAGATGACCCGATGAACTGGAAAGAGTATTCCGGCCGCCTGAAAAAGTTCGGCATCGCCCTTCGCAAAGGCGATACGGCGCGGGTGACGGGCTTGGTGGTCAAAAACGATCGCATTGAATTTCAGCTGAATGGCGGCGGTTACGGCACCTTCTTCGACGATGACGGCAACGTGGCCGCGCGTACCGCAGACAAAAGCAGTTACGAGAAACAGCTGCAGCGGGATCTCGATAACGCTACGGATCCTGCACAACGCAGGAATTTGCAGCGCGAACTTGATCGCGCACGCGATCGGCGGGAGCGGCAAGACCAGGACAACCGCAATGCCGCGCAGGTAGCCACGCAGATTAATAAACAGGAGATCGCGGATAAGCGTTTGCAGGGCGGGTCGCGTTTTAATCTGCGGTGGGCGGGGTCGATCCCTGCGAACCAAAACAACCCGGACGCGATTGCGCGGTTGCTTGTTAACTATGTGACGGTCGAGAGTGTGCAGGGCGCGGGAGCACCGCTGATAGCAGACGCTCCCGTTGCGTCAGGTGTGCCGCCGACAGCGCAGTTGAAACGTGGCATGCCGATGAACGAAGTGACTGGGCTGTTTGGGCAGGGGCGGCAGTTGTCTCAGTCAGTCTCGCCCGAGGGACTGAAGACGCAGACGGTTCAATATGCCAGTGGGGATCGTACGGTGGAAGTCATTTATGTCGAGGGGCTGGTGGTTAAGTACTCGATCAGCTCTAACTGAGAAGGGTGGAGATGTCCCCCACGCAAGCCGCAAAACGGCTTGCATGGGCCACCCTGAGTTCCTGACCCTTTTGTTGCTTCGCGCGAGTCTGTATGCTAGCGTCACACGTGTGATCGCTGCGAATGGCATTGGCGCGCTTTTGATTTTGGACAGGCTCTCCCCCTGTTGTCGTCGCTAGTTTTTCGCCCCCCCTCTTCTCTCTCATTTGTTGGTCTGATCAGTTCAGGAGTTTTGTTCCATGCCTCAACCCTCATCCAATCATCGCCTCTCGCTTGATACGTGGGCCGTTCTGTTGGCCTTTGTTGCGATTTTGCTGGTGCGGCTCGGCATCATCAAGAGCGTTGCCTGGTAGCTCACAACTCTGGTGAGAAAGAGACAACGCATGGCATCGAGCGCATCGAATAGATCCTGGACTCCCGGGGTCAAACTCGCAGGCCTCGTGCCCGGCATTCTTTTGCTGGCCGTGGTGGGGTATGCCGGCAAGTTTATTGAGCAATTCATCGCGGCTTACGGTAAGGCGCACCATCAGGTCCTGCCCAACGTGGAATATGTGCTGTGGGCCATTCTCATTGGGTTGATCATCTCCAACACGGTAGGCGTGCCGGCCTTATTTCGTTCGGGCGTAGCCACCTATGAGTTCTGGCTCAAGGCAGGCATTGTGCTGTTGGGCGCGCGCTTTCCGCTGGGCGATGTGCGGCGGCTGGGCGGCCTCTCCCTGCTACTGATTGCGGTTGAGTTGGTGCTGGCGCTCACTTTTATGACTTACCTGGGCCGGGCCTTCCGACTTAAACCGAAGTTGATCACGTTGCTCGCCGTGGGCTCCTCCATCTGCGGCGTCTCGGCGATCATTGCGGCCCAGGGAGCGATCGATGCTGACGAAGAAGATTCGTCGACGGCGATTGCGGCGATTCTTCTGCTGGGCGCGCTTTCGCTCTTCCTGTTCCCGCTGATCGGTCACGCTTTGCACCTGAGCGACCACGCGTATGGATTGTGGACTGGCTTGGCGGTCGATAATACGGCAGAAGCCACGGCCGCCGGAGCCCTGTACTCCGAGGCCGCTGGCAAGATCGCGGTGTTGGCGAAGACATGCCGCAATGCCACCATCGGCTTTGTTGTGTTGGGGTATGCCCTTTACTGGGCTTCCAAAGGGCAAGCGGCGACCGTGCAGAACAAGGCTGCTTTCCTGTGGAGCAAGTTTCCCAAGTTCATCCTGGGATTCCTGGCGATTTCGCTGCTTGCCACGATCGGCTTCTTCACCAAGCCACAAGCCACCGCCGTGGCGAATCTTTCCCGCTGGGCGTTTCTGCTCACCTTTGCCGGGGTGGGTTTGCGCACCAATGTTCGCGAATTGAGCAAGCAGGGCGCGCGGCCGTTCCTGGTGGGCGCGGTGGGCGAAATCGTGATCGCGCTCATCACCCTGGGGCTTGTAATTGGCGCGGATCGCTGGTATCACCTGTAAGCGAACGAGAGGGAAACCTTGAAACGAAGCTTATGGGTTCTTGGTGCTTTTTTGTGCGTTGGGTACGTGTGGGCGCAAACCTCACAACAGACGCAGCGACTGCTGGAAGATTGGCCCAACCTGGGCCGTTACCGCGCAGAGAACGAGGCGCTCCCCGCTACCACCAGCGGGGAGCAGAGAGTGGTTTTTTTCGGCGACTCTATCACCGACGCCTGGGGCCGCTCGGCAAAGGATTCGGTTTTCTTTCCCGGCAAGCCTTACGTGAACCGCGGTATCAGCGGCCAAACGACCGCACAGATGCTGATACGTTTTGAACAGGACGTCGTCCATCTGCATCCGGCAGCTGTGGTGATCCTGGCGGGAACGAACGACATAGCCGGCAACACCGGTCCCACCACCGACGCGATGATAGAAGATAATTTCGCTTCAATGGCGGCTATCGCGAAAGAGAATGGCATCCGGGTCGTGCTGGCGTCGATCACGCCGGCCTACGCGTATCCGTGGAAACCCGGCATCCAGCCTGTAGAGCGCATACTCGCCGTGAACAAGTGGCTGCAGAGTTTTTGTCAGAAGGAGGGGTGCGTGTATCTGGACTACTACAGCGCCATGGCGGATGCAAGGGGAGCAATGCTGCCGGGGTTAGCCTCTGACGGCGTGCACCCTACGGCAAAGGGTTACGCCGTGATGGGCCCCCTGGCGGAACGAGCCATCGCAGAGGCTTTGGGCAAAACGGCGGGGCCGCAGTAACCGGGCGAGCCCCACCTTTGCTAGCTCTTGGGGGGCGCCTTGGGAACGATCACCTTCTTCAATGCCTCGTCCTCGGAAGGCAAATCTGTTTTGCCGGCGGGCAGCTTGTTGTAGCTCAGGATGTATGCCGTAAGATCGCTTGCCTGCGGACGAGTGAGGGAGCCCGGGGCCGTCGCCGGCATAAGCTTCTGAATCATGTCGTACAAGCTGTTGATGGGCTTGCCTTCGTACTTGGAAAGAAACTCGTCACCGCTCAGCGCGGGGTAGGGTCCGTTGCCATCGAGGGCTGCGCCGTGGCAGGAGACACACTGCTTTTGGAATAGGGCTTCGCCGCGATGCGCTTGTTCCGCAGCGTAAATGCCATCGCCTGACGGGGCAGCGGCCGCAGCATCCTGGGCGTACAGCGGGAGGCAGGAGAGCCCGCCAAGAATAAGGGTGGAGCAAACGGTAAAGCTGTTTTTTACGTGCACTGCGTTGGTCTCCTCAACCGGATTAGACTAGCCTGATCGTACTGGACTCGGTATCGCTTTGCTCTGCCAAACCACATCGGAGAAACGGAATGACGGCGAATTCGGCCACTTTCAGGGTACTGGTAGGAGGTGCGTTGGCGGTGGGATGTTGCCTGTTTCCGGCGGGCCTGCGGGCGGCGACCCCTTACGCCTGCGACAAGGATCCAGGGTTGACGCTGCCCGAGGGTTTTTGCGCGCTGGTGGCCGCCGACGGGCTGGGCACTGCCCGGCATGCGGTGGCGGCGCCAAATGGCGATTTGTATGTCGCGCTACAGAGCGGCAGGGGCAAGACCGGTGGCGTGGTGGCGCTGCGCGATGACAATGGCGACGGCCGATTCGAAACCCGCGAACCGTTCGGCGATGGCAGCAGCACCGGTATAGCGTTGCGCAACGGGTACTTGTACGTGGCCAAGGTGGATTCGGTCGAGCGCTGGAAGATGACGCCCGGGCAACTGAAGCCCACCGGCCCGCCTGAGGTGATCGTCGAGGATCTGCCGACGGAGCACGAGCACCATGACAAGGGAATCGCGTTCGACGGCAAAGGCTCGCTC
This sequence comes from uncultured Acetobacteraceae bacterium, assembly GCA_964657465.1. Taxonomy (GTDB): domain Bacteria; phylum Acidobacteriota; class Terriglobia; order Terriglobales; family Acidobacteriaceae; genus PALSA-350. Next base: position 11,438 of record CAZZVD010000142.1, read on the forward strand.
TATATCAACATCGGTTCGCCTTCGAATGCGTGCCAGTCGGCAGACCGGCAGAAGGGCGTTCCCGGGCAGGATCCCTGCCCTTTGCTTGAAACGCATGGCGGTATTTGGAAATTTAATGAAAACAAACTTCACCAGAAAGAAGCGGACGGTCAGAAGTTCGTCACCGGGTTGCGGCAGGAGCCGGCCATCACCTGGCATGATGGCGCCGTCTACATCGTGATGAACAGCCGCGACCAACTGGATGTTCTGTGGCCGGGCAAGTTTACCGCCGAAGAAAATGCAACGCGCCCCGCAGAGCCCATGTACCGCGCGACAAAGGGACTCAATTTCGGCTGGCCGTATTGCTTCTTTGACTATGGGCAGCAGAAGCTGCTGCTCAACCCGGAGTATGGCGGAGATGGCAAGACGGTGGGCCGCTGCAGCGCGTTCGCTCTGCCGGTTGCCAGCTATCCGGCTCACTGGGCGCCGGTGGACGTGATGTTCTATTCGGGCAGCCAGTTCCCCGCTCGCTACAAAGGCGGCGCGTTCATCGCCTTTCATGGTTCGTGGAATCGCGCGCCTCTTCCGCAGGCGCCTTCGAATGTGACCTTTCAGCCGTTTGCCGGCAGTAAGCCGTCCGGGAAGTTTGAGATTTTTGCCAGCAACTTCGCGGGCAAAGATCCCTTGGTGAGCCCTACCGACGCGCAGGCTCGCGCGGACGGTGTAGCGCAGGCACCGGATGGCACTTTGTTCATTACCGATAGCCAGGATGGGAAGGTATGGCGCGTGTTCTATCACGGTAATAAATAGTTGCCTTGTCAGCTCGGGCCAGGGCAGCCGTCGGACGATGAAAGTTCTGCCGCAGTAAAAGTATCTTTTTCGCAAACTTGCCGGAGGGTTCTGATGGGCCGTGGGCTTTCCCCGATAGTGGCACTCGCAGCACTGCTCTTTGCCTCGTCTGGTTTGCAGGAATCGCAATGGACGATCGGCCCGTTTACACGGCCGGTGACGACGCCGGTGATCGAACCGAATCCTGCCTCGTCGTTTACGGATCCGCTACTGAAGAAGCCAGTGCAGTGGGAGGCCCTGCACACGTTCAACCCAGCTGCTATTGTTCGCCAGGGAAAAGTGTATGTACTCTATCGCGCGGAAGATAACTCGGGCAGCATGGTGATTGGCATGCACACGTCGCGCCTGGGCATGGCGACGAGTGATGACGGAGTTCACTTCACTCGGCAACCAGCTCCGGTGTTTTATCCCGATGCTGATGCGCAACAGGACAAGGAGTGGCCCGGCGGTGTTGAGGACCCGCGCCTGGTCGAAAGGGAAGACGGCACGTATGTGCTGACCTACACCCAATGGAACCGCAAAAACACGGACCTCGGCATTGCTACCTCACCCGATCTAATTCATTGGCAAAAGCAGGGCCTGCGTTGCAGGGTGAGAAGTACCAGCATTTCGATTACAAATCGGCCAGCATCGTGACCAGGCTCACGAACGGCCGTTTGATCGCCGCCCGAATTCGTGGCAAGTATTGGATGTACTGGGGAGAGATAGAGGTACGCCTGGCTACGTCGCCCGACCTGATCCACTGGACGCCGGTGGAAGACACATCGGGTAAGCCGGTGGTGGTGTTACGCAGGCGCCCTCGCCACTTCGATAGTGCCTTCCCGGAAGTGGGACCGCCTTCAGTGCTTACCGGGCGGGGGATTGTTCTGATGTATAACGGCAAGGATGCTGCGGTAGACGGCGCACCGGGCATTGGTCCGGGAGCTTACTCCGCTAGCCAGGCTTTGTTTGCGGCGGACGATCCAAAGCACCTGATAGCGCGCACCGCCAAGCCATTCTTCAAGCCCGAGCAAGCGTGGGAGCGGAGCGGCCAGTATGTTGCGGGCACCACCTTTGTCGAAGGACTGGTCTTCTTTCATGGCAAGTGGTTTCTGTATTATGGCGGCGCTGATTCACGGGTCGGCGTTGCTATCTGTGATGCGAAGGTATGAAAAACGTCGTCAGATATGGGGCAC
>CAZZVD010000143.1:0-13387 GCA_964657465.1 uncultured Acetobacteraceae bacterium
CCGGTGGACAGCCGTGGAATCCCACATCTCGCGAAAAACGAGCGAGATGTGGGGCGCCCGTCATTCGTCACGGTAAAGACTGTGAGAAGTGCGGGCTAGCTAACCCGCAAAACATGTCGATGGATCACCCGGCGTTTCCCGGCGCGAGCTTTTACTCGCGGACGCTGATGCCCAGGCTCCTCATCTTGCGATACAGATGACTCCGTTCCAACCCCAGCGCCTCGGAGGCACGGCTTACATTGCCGTGGCATTCGTCGATCTTCTTCAGGATGTAATCGCGCTCATACGCCTCACGCGCCTGGTGCAGCGTGCTGAATTCTTCGCCCTTGCGGCTGTTTCCGCGAAACACCAGCATGGGCAAATGCTTGCGCTCAATCCGTACGGTCTGCGGGTTGAGAATCATCACGCGCTCGATCACGTTCCTCAGTTCGCGCACGTTCCCCGGCCAGTGGTACTGCTTCAAAACAGCCACAGCCTCTTCACTCATCTCAATGCGCGGACGGCCGTATTGGCGGCCGAACTCCTGCAGGAACTCACGTACCAGCAGCGCAATGTCTTCTTTCCTGTCGCGCAGCGGCGGCACAAAGAATGGGATCACGTTCAATCGATAGAAGAAATCCTCACGAAAGTTTCCCTTCGCTATTTCCTCTTCCAGGTCCTTGTTGGTAGCCGCAATCACACGCACGTCCACCTGGACGGTTTGCGTGGCGCCCACCGGTGTGAAGCGCTGCTCGTCGAGTGCGCGCAGCACCTTGGCCTGCATCTTGAGGCTCATGTCGCCTACTTCATCCAGAAACAGCGTGCCATTGTCCGCGCGCTCAAAGGTGCCACGCTTCTCTACCGGCCCGTTCGGGATCGCACTATGCCGATAACCGAAAATCTCGCTCTCAATGTAGTCCTCAGGAATAGCCGCACAGTTCAGCTCAACGAACACGCGTTCGCTGCGTAAGCTTTCGCTATGAATGGCGCGGGCGATCAGCTCCTTACCCGATCCCGATTCCCCATAGATCAATACCCGGCCATTGGTAGGCGCCATCAGCTTGATCTGCTGGCGCAGTGCCTTGATCGAGACGCTTTCCCCGGTGATCGGCACTCGCATCAGCAGCTGGCGCTTGAACTCCTGGTTCTCGCTCCGCAGCCGCCGCGCCTCCACCGCATTCTTAAGAAGAATCAACGTGCGGTCTATCGAAAGCGGCTTTTCCAGAAAATCGAACGCACCCAACTTGGTAGCGCGCACCGCAGTCTCGATCGTGCCGTGGCCGGAGATGATGATGACCTCGGGCGTGCTCTCGCTCGCCAGGGAGCGAACTTCGGTCAAGACTTCCAGTCCATCCCTGTCGGGCAGCCAGATGTCCAGAAGCATCACGTCATAGGACGCATCCCGCAGTAGCACCATCGCTTCAGAAGCGGTGGCCGTGCTGGTGACTGCGTACCCGTCTTCCTTGAGTATCTCGCCAAGGGACTCGCGGATTTCTGCTTCGTCATCGACGATGAGGATATGGTTCATAAGCTGGCCCTGCCATTGGCGCCTACCAGGTTGGCATCTTGCGCGCTTCGGCCGTCGGCCAGCGGCAGTTCGATGATGAACCGGGCGCCTGCCGGACTGTTCTGTTCCGCTCGGATGGCGCCACTGTGTTCCTGAATAATTTTGGAAGCGATCGCCAGGCCGAGCCCGGTGCCCCGCTGCTTGGTGCTGAAATAAGGCAGGAACAGACGCTCGCGCATTTCATCGTTCAAGCCGTGGCCCGTGTCTGCTACCACGATCTCGGCCGTGGTATGGCCCTCAATCAACCCAGTCTCGATCGTTAGTTCACGCAATAAGCTGTTTTGCATTGCTTCCGCCGCATTATCGATTAGATTTGCCAGGGCGCGCTTCAGTGACTCGGGGTCGGCGAGCACGGGCGGGATGCCTGCCCCCAGACGCTGCACAATAAGAATATGGTGGAGCCGGCCAGCGAAGAGGGCCAGCGCGCTTTCGACCACCGCGTTCAAATCGCAAACTTTCGGACGTGACGTGGGGAACTGGGCCAGCGAAGCAAACTGGTCGACGAGGCGGCGCATCGTCTGCACCGAACCGAGGATCACGTCACTGCATTTGCGGATCACCGAATCGGAATCGGGGTTGGGCCGGTCCACATGGCGGCGGATACGCTCCGCCGAAAGCGCAATCGGCGTCAGCGGATTCTTGATTTCATGCGCCACCCGCTGCGCGACCTCTTTCCACGCGACCTGTCGCTGAGCGTGCAGAAAGTCGGTCACATCCTCAAGAACCAAAATGCAACCTTCGCGGTCTTTCCCAAGTTCGAGCCGGGCCACTGTGGCGGTTACGTTCAGCACGCCGCGCGGCCCAGGCAACTCAATTTCGGTGGCGGCCACACCCATACGTTTGCTGCGGCGCAACAGGACGATCAGCTCATCCGCTATTTCACCTGGCAGAATTGATTCCAGCGGCAGCCCAGCCAGTTCTTTATGCTCCAGCGGGCTGAGTAAGTTGCGGGAAGCACGGTTGGCCTGCAAGACGCACATCTGCGGGTCGAGGGTCACTACGGCGCTGGGAATCGTTTCGAGCACCGTTTCGAGTTCGCTTCGCCGCTCCTCCAACGCCCGGTTTGCGGCGGAAAGCTGGGTGGTGGAGGTTTCTGCGAGGGCCCGGCTTTCTTCCAGGTCTTCGGCCATGCGATTGAACGAGAGGACCAGCTCGCCCAGCTCCTCAGATGCGGCTACCTTTACCCGGTGGGCATAATGGCCTGCGGCGACGGCATTCATGGCGTCGGCCAGGGCTTCGACCGGGCGGGTCACCTGTTTAGAAAGGAACAGGGCCAGCCAACTACTGGCGAAGAAGACGAGCGTGGTCAGCAGGAACAGCAGCAACAGATAGGTACTGCGCACCCGGGTGCGCGCCCGGTACAGCACCTGGTAATCGCGCGCGCCCTCGTGGATGTCCTGGATGGTAGCGCCCAATCCTGCAGGGAGGGGCAGGCCTGCGACGACGATATTTCCATCCGCGGTGCTGGCAGTGCCGAGAACGTACTCATCCGCGCCCGTGACCAGCATGGGAACATCGCTGCGCTGGGCCGCCCGCAACACGGTCGCGGTCAGCGGTTCCTTGCCTTGCGACACATCCGGTTGCGCCTCATCCATCCAGGAGCGGATGAGCGCATGGCCGGTATCCTGGGGCACCTGATATTGGCCGAGAGCCACGCCATTGCGAAAGACGACGGCAAAGCCGCCTTCGAGGGTGATGCGATGCGTGCCCAGTGCGCGGGACAGGAGGTCTGCGCTCCCGGTCTGCACGGATCGGCCCAGGCCAGGGGAACTGGCCAGCGATTGCGCTTCGGCGCGGGCGTTGGCAGCTGCGTATTGGGAAAGCTGCAGGGCGACCCGGCTGGAGTCTTGCCGCAACTGCGAGGCTGGCTGTGAAAACCACCGCTCCATCGAGCGATTCAGCAGGCCGAAGCTGAACAGAAACATGAACACGGCCGGCGCAAACGACAGGAGCAGAGCGCCCACCAGCATGCGGCTGCGGATCCTGGAACCGAGCACCCGGCTGCGCTGTTCAGCCAGCAACTTCACAATATTGCGGAAGAGCAAAACCAGGAGGGTGAGTAGCAGAAGAAAGGCGATGACAGAGAGGGATGTGAATAAAAAGATCTGCCCGCTGCCATGAGGGCGCAGGAAGGGAAGGTTGAAGGCGTTCAACGCCGCCAGGACGAGCAGCAACAGGAGCATAGCCCCTGCCAGCGCCAGGACCACACCACCGCGGTGCCGGGACTCTGTTCCCATGCGACTTACCTCTTGCCACTAACAGCTTACAGCGAACAGGAGGTGTGTTCGGACGGGCAGGGGGTGAAATACCTTGCCCGCCACCATGCAGCCGTCTTTATGGCGCTGGAAGGCATGAAAGGTGCCGGAAGGCGCTAGCTAGGTGTCAGTGCGGGTTCAAAGTACCGGACTGACACCACCAGAGCCCCTACCGCTAGAGTTTTGCCTGGTGCAAGATCGGGTCTTCCCACGAATGTGCCTAAAGCGAGTTCATCTTGAGCAGAAACTCTGCGTTGTTGCGCGTCTTACCGAGGCGGTCTACCAGCAGTTCCATCGCTTCTACCGGCGATAGCGGGTTGAGCACCTTGCGCAATACCCAGATGCGCTGCAGATCTTCCTTGAGAATTAGCAACTCTTCCTTACGGGTTCCAGATCGCTGGATGTCGATCGCAGGGAACACGCGCTTGTCGACCAGCTTGCGGTCGAGGATGACTTCCATGTTGCCGGTGCCCTTGAATTCTTCAAAGATCACTTCGTCCATGCGGGAGCCAGTATCCACCAGCGCGGTCGCGATGATGGTCAGCGAGCCGCCTTCTTCGATATTGCGAGCGGCGCCGAAGAAGCGCTTCGGACGTTGCAGCGCGTTGGAATCGACACCACCTGAGAGGACCTTCCCGGACGGCGGAACGATGGTGTTGTACGCACGCGCAAGGCGAGTAATGGAATCGAGCAGGATCACTACGTCACGCTTGTGCTCCACCAGGCGTTTCGCTTTCTCGATGACCATTTCGGCTACCTGCACGTGGCGTGCTGCCGGCTCATCGAACGTCGAGCTGATGACTTCGCCCTTAACCGAACGCTGCATGTCCGTTACTTCTTCCGGGCGCTCGTCGATCAACAGGACGATCAGGGCAACTTCGGGATGGTTGGTGGTGACGGAGTTGGCGATGGACTGCAACAACATGGTCTTACCAGTCCTGGGGGGCGCGACGATTAGACCACGCTGGCCTTTGCCGACGGGAGTGAGCAGATCCATCACCCGGCCGCTGGTATTTTCCTGGACGGTTTCCATCTTGACCCGTTCCTGCGGGTACAGGGGAGTCAGGTTGTCGAACAGGATCTTGTTGCGGGTCTCTTCGGGAGACTCGAAGTTGATGGCTTCGATCTTGACCAGGGCGAAGTACTTCTCTCCTTCGTGGGGAGGGCGGACGTTGCCGCTGATGGTGTCGCCGGTTTTGAGGTCGAATTTGCGGATCTGCGAGGGCGAGACATAAATATCGTCCGGGCCTGGCAGGTAGTTGTAATCGGGGGAACGGAGGAAGCCGTAGCCGTCCGGCAGAATTTCGAGCACACCTTCTGCGAAGATGTGGCCTTCTTTTTCACTTTGGGCCTGGAGGATTTTGAAGATCAGGTCCTGCTTGCGGAGGCCGCTGGCACCGGGAATTTCCAGGGTGCGCGCAATGCGGCTGAGCTCCGTTATATTTTTCTCTTTTAGTTCGGAAATGGTCATTTTCACCTACGGGAGGAAGCTGTGGAGGAGTTTAACGGGAAGGAATCTTGCTGGGTAAGCAGGTTCGAGGGTTGCAGAAAGGTTTAAAGGGGCCCAGAACAGGCCGCGCTAAGCTGCGCGGCGCTGCTCCTGGATCTGAGATGCTTCTGGGGTGACCGAAGGAGCCGCCGCCGGGCTCTCATGATGAAAGCGGACGAGCACCTCGTTGGTGGTGTCTTCAATACGGGTAGTGGGCTTGTGCAGCTTACGAGTAGCCTTCGAAGCCAGTTGACACAGTGTATAGCGATTCTCGACATGGGCAAGTGCCCCAAAGACGATATCAGAACGCATCTCTCTATTCTCCTTCATCTTTTGACCGTCCTTTTGCGCAACTCAAGAGCAAGTGTTTGCGGTGCGCGGCGTCGGTCGTTTTCTCACTGTTAGACGCGTATGTTCGCTTGCTGGAACATTTTTTTCGTCTAAGTTCTTGTTGTCCAACCGGTGACTGGAATGATTCCCTGCGTCGCAAAGCGGCGCGTCCGGCGGAGGTTCGTAGCGCGGACCCATTTCGCAAAGGCGACACGCAATGGTGTATCCCTGTGCTCAGGTTGGGCAAAAAACCAACAAACCGCGCTGTGCTTAGTGAGTTCAGTACCCCGGAGACTAAATGCTCATTACTGGAGCGGAAGAACCACAGAAAGACGCCGAGCCACTTCGTGCTTTAAGGCGCTATTTCGTTAAGCCATGTAGAACTTAACTCGATCGAATCTGGGGGTCAACACTTTTTTTCATAGAATTTATTCCATCGATTCCCGAAAATGGAAGATTTCAGGGAACAACCACGGAGTATCCACCTTGTTTGCAACATTTGGTTCTTACGCCCCGAACCGTTTTTGACAAGTAACATGGGCGAGGGAGTACCTCTACGCATGCGGAAAAATCGAAAGATCGACGATCCTGGCCCTGCTTCTGGACCGCAACCGGCTCCTGCGCTGACCGAGGCAAGTCTTGCAAGTCCTGTCCTGGCCCTGGAAAAAGCAGAGAAAGGTTCGCACCGATCTATGTGGGAGCTCCTCCTTCAACTACGCGTTCTTTTGCCCTACCTTTCTCACCTGGCGCCTCTGCTCGAGCGAAACTCCAAAGGTTCCCCCGAACTCAGCCAGATGGCCCGTGGTATGGCCGCCATCCAGACCGGCAGCCGTGAAATAGAGACGCTAACCCGCAACCAAACGCTCAATTTGGAGCGTATTGAGGAACGACTGGCTCACTTGCAGGTAGCCCATCAGCAGGTTGCCGAAGAAAGCCGATTATTCTTCACGGAAATGCGGGCATTTCGCCGCTGGATCATCCTCATTACGGGCGTAATTTGTGTGTTGGTGGGCGCCACCGCCGGCATGGTGGCCTACCTGCTGCTTCGTTCCTAGCGGACGAAACGCCACTTTGTTCATGCGGTCGAATTGGATGTAAACGGCATCAAGGCATTTTTTAGATTCTGCCTGTTTGTAACCTGCCCAGCTGCCGTTTCTGTTGCCAGTCGTTCTAATCCGAGACTAGGATACGCGATAGTTCGGTGCAGTCCTGTCCCGGGACGTGCCAGATCTTCCACAAAGTCGTTCCAGGCCTCACGTAAGCAAAGAAAAGCTGACGACTTCTGCGTCAGTGTGTGTGGAGTGACTCTCATGGCATGGTATGCCTATTGCATTAGTGAAAAGCAGGCGTTTCCTGAACTTAGCCGTCATCGAAAACCGGTTCCTTTGGAGTCGGTCAAGGGAATCTCAGGAAATCAGATCTTCCTCTATCCAGCCAGTGATTTAGCAGTTATCGTTAGCGAACAATCCCCCACAGAAAACTTGGACCACCAGGCAGCTGTTGATCATGCGCGTGTGATCAGTGACTGTTTCAAGATGTCCACCGTTCTTCCATTCCGCTTCGGCACGGTGTTTGCCGATGATGAGGCGCTACGGAAATCGATTCGATCGAATCAGCGACAGTTTCTTGCCAACATTGACCGTTTGCGTGGTAAGGCCGAGATGCACCTGAAGGTGCTTCTGGATGACTGCTGTCGCGAACAGGGTGTTCCGATTGCGGTGGACCGCGTAGGCAAGGAATATTTATCGAGCCTGCGTGAGAATGCGACGCGGCAACGGGAACGGCAGACCAAGGCACGGGCCGTTTCGGTGCAGATGCATCGCATGTTCAGTCCTATTGATGAAGAGATCAGTTGCCGCAGGATCGATTCCGGCAAAATGCTTCTCGACATCGCTCACCTGATCGATCACAAAGGTATCGAGCGCTATCAGAATAAATATTCAAGCGCCAGCCAGCAATTGAAGGATTGCCACATGCAGCTTTCCGGACCCTGGCCGCCTTACCACTTCGTGCAACGGCTCACGCGGCCTGCTCACGTGCATGCTCATGCGTTACCTGCTTAATCGATCTGTCACTGTAACAGATCGAGACGGTGTAAGAGAAAGCCCCACGCAAGCCGATGTTGGCTGCCAGTGGGGTTTTCTGTTGGCGCTGTGCATAATGGAGACCTTCTTCATCGGCCACAGGCCGGGAATCCTGGAGACCTTCTTCATCGGCCACAGCTGGGAATCCTGGAGACCTTCTTCATCGTCCACTGGCTGGGGTGCCCCATATCTCACGACGTTTTTCAGTCGGGAGATGTGGGAATTCACAGCACCTCACCGGCAACTCTCTCCGGGACAACTACCTCTCAGGAAATCGACAGGGTAAACACTCGCCCGGACCATCAAAATTATGATCTTTGGCGAAAAGAAAAGGCCCAAGACGCTTGCAAAGACAAACAAGGGCAAAGCTTAAGTGACTTTATTAGCAGCCGGCATATTCTTGCGGCGACTTAGCACAAAGCTCGCGCCGGAACGACGATCGGCGGCGGCGTGGTCTATCTTTTGCCAGAACGCCACGAAGTAATCTACGGCGGAAATGATCGACACCAGCACCATGAAGTAGATGGCAGCAATCGCGATCCATTCTACCGGCAGAATGAACCAGCCGAAATGCCAGGCATACCAACCATGCGCCAGAATCACAGCGACCACTGAGACAATCTGGATGACGGTTTTCAGCTTGGCCAGGTCACTGGCTTCAATGGTGAAGCCTTCGGAACTGGCGATCGAACGTAACCCGCTCACCAGGAACTCGCGCCCAATCACCAGCACGGCAATCCAGGCCTTCATGAGATGAGGATTGAACTGCACCAGGCATATGTAGGCTGCGGTGATCATCAGCTTGTCAGCCAGCGGATCAAGCAGCATGCCCATGGTCGTGATTTGTCCACGCTTGCGCGCCAGGTATCCGTCCACGCCATCGGTGATGGAAGCCAGGATGAATAGGAGGGAAGCAGCGATTTCCTGCTCTCCGTGGAAGCTGTGAAAAGGGAAGTAGCCGGAAAGCATCCAGATGAGCAGGGGAATGCAGCAGATGCGGCTCATCGTGATGGAGTTTGGCAGATTCACGATCGACTCGGCTGTGGGCGGGGCTAGTTCTCGCCGTACCCCTTCATTATGTCACCAGAAGTCCAGCATGGCGGCCAAGTCCAGGTTACGAAAGCTGCGGGGCCCAAATCGGCCCCGCGGCCAGGTGCTCAGGCGTAGATGCCGCGCTGCTTGATAGTGAAGGCCACCCGGTCGATCGCCAGCATGTAAGCCGCGATCCGATTGTTCACGGCGTGCGCCTCGGCGTAGCGCACCACGTCCCCAAAGCTTTCGCTGAGGATGCTCTCCAACTGTTCATTGACGACCGCTTCTTTCCAGAAGTAGCCCTGCCGGTCCTGCACCCACTCGAAGTAGGAGGCAGTGACCCCGCCGGCGTTGGCAAGAATGTCTGGAATGATGAAGACTTTCTTGTCTGCCAGGATTTCGTCCGCCACGGCAGTGGTGGGTCCGTTCGCCCCTTCGCAGACTATTTTGGCTTTGATGCGGTCGGCGTTACGACTGGTGATCACGTTTTCCGTGGCCGCGGGTATCAGGATTTCGCAATCGGCAAGCAGCAATTCCGCCGAATTGATCGCTTCCGCTCCCTTGAAGCCGAGCACAGTACCGTTGCGCTGGCGGTATTCCAGCAGCAGGTGAATGTCGATGCCGTTGCTGTTGTACAGGCCGCCATCGAATTCGGCGATGCCGACGATTTTGTAGCCCTTTTCCATCATCAGCTTGGCGGCATTCGAACCCACATTGCCGAAACCCTGGATGACTACGCGACAACCTTCCCGCTGCATGTTCAGGTAGCGCAGCGCTTCGTCACACACGACGCTGATACCGCGGCCGGTCGCTTCGCGGCGCCCCCGCGATCCGCCGATATTCAGGGGTTTGCCCGTCACGACAGCCGTCACCGTCTGGCGCATGTGCATGGAGTAGGTGTCCATGATCCACGCCATGGTCTGCTCATTGGTGTTGATGTCGGGAGCAGGTACGTCTTTTTCAGGACCCAGAAACTCAATCAGTTCCGAGGTATAGCGCCGGGTCATACGCTCGAGCTCACCCATGGACATTTGTTTCGGATCGCAGATCACGCCACCCTTGGCGCCGCCAAAAGGAATGTTGACGACGGCGCATTTCCAGGTCATCCAGCTAGCCAGGGCCCGTACTTCATCCAACGTTACGTCCGGGGCATAGCGAATACCGCCTTTTCCTGGTCCACGGGCCATCGAATGCTGCACGCGAAAGCCAGTGAACACCTCGATCTTGCCGCTGTCCATCATCACCGGAATATGCACGATGATCTCGCGTGAGGGGTACCGCAGAACCTTCCATAGCCCTTCGTCCAGGTTGAGTTTTTGTGCTGCGAAGTCAAATCGGGCAGCCTGGGCTTCCCAGGGGTTAATCTCCTGCTCGAGCGATATAGTTTGCATAAACAAGCTCTCCGTTTGGGCTGCGTGAGTGATTCTTCGCAACACGCCAAACTTATCGAGTATAGGCTTCCGCGGAAGGGGGGGCAAACGCCGGAGGGGGACTGCAGGTTACCATTTTCCCGAAAAGAAAACGCCAAACCGCCCCGTTTCGGCGCGCTTTCCAAATCAGCGGCTGGCAGGCATTCGCCAACGTGTGTTGCCGTCGTTCGGCGGCACCCATTTACTATATGCAGGAATGCCAGCCGACCTCACTATATCGCCTGCTCGGGCAGACTTCCTCAAGCTTGCAGCTGACCACACGCTGGTGCCGCTCTATCGCACGCTGACGGCAGATCTGGAGACTCCTGTTTCTGCCTTCCTGCGCTTTGCCGCCGACGAGAAGCAATCCTTCCTGCTGGAATCAGTAGAAGGCGGCGAAAAGGTGGGCCGCTACACCTTTATCGGCGTTCGCCCATATCGCACAGTCATTGCTCGCGGCCATTCCATCGTGATCAAGGAGAGGGGCGCCACGCGCACCTTAGATGGCGATGTATTCGCCCTTCTCAAAGAAATGCTGGGCGGCCAAAAACCGGCCCACATTGCTGGCTTGCCTCCCTTTACCTGCGGCGCGGTCGGGTTTTTCGCCTACGACGTGGTGCGCCAGATCGAGCACCTGCCCGAAATCGCGGTGGACGACCTCGGCATTCCCGACGCTTGCCTGATGTTCTTTGATGAAGTGCTGGCGTTCGACCATGTGCGCAAGCAGATCTCGATTATTGTCACGGCGGATCTTTCCCGCCACAAGCCGGCTGTGGCCTATGCAGACGCCAAGGAGCGCCTGCTTCGGCTGGAGAAACGCCTGGCACGCCCGCTCCCGCGGTCGAAGCAAAAAGCGCCCAGAGGCAAGCTCACCGTCACCAGCCACACCCGCAAAAAGGACTTTCTAGCTGCCGTCGTGAAGATCAAGGAATACATTGCCGCCGGCGATGTGTTCCAAACCGTTCTTTCACAGCGGTTTGAGGTCAAGCCAGGGGTGGATCCGTTCTCCATCTACCGGGCTCTGCGCATCGTGAACCCGTCTCCTTATCTATATTTTCTGCGCTTTGACCTGGATGGCCCGTCCAGATCGCCGGCCACCTGCCTGGTCGGTTCATCACCCGAACTGCTGGTGCGGGTGCAGCAGCGGAACGTCGAGTATCGGCCCATTGCGGGCACGCGTCCGCGAGGCGCCACGGAAGAAGAAGATCTGCGGGTCGAACAGGAGCTGCGGGCCAACGAGAAGGAACGGGCCGAGCACGTGATGCTCGTCGACCTTGGCCGGAACGATGTCGGCAAAGTCTGCGAGTACGGCAGCGTGAAGGTGAAGGACCTGATGTATGTGGAGCGCTACTCGCACGTGATGCACCTGGTCAGCGCATTGCAGGGCCAGCTGAAGAAGGGCCTCTCGGCGGTGGACGCATTTTGCTCCTGTTTTCCGGCCGGCACCCTGAGTGGGGCGCCCAAGATCCGTGCCATGGAGATCATCGAAGAGCTGGAACCGACGCGCCGGGGTATCTACGGCGGCAGCGTCTTCTATGCGGACTTCTCCGGCAATTTCGACTCATGTATTGCGATCCGCAGCATGTTCCTCAAGGGCGATCAGGGCTACATCCAGGCGGGTGGGGGCATTGTGGCTGATTCTCAACCGGAAGAGGAGTACCAGGAATCCGTCAACAAGGCGAAGGCGGTGGTACGCGCCGTAGAAAGAGCCCGAGCGGTCGCAGCGCAAGAGAATCGTTGATCGCCTGTCTCTCGGGCAGGGGCAGAGCCGCAGCCGAGAGCCGTTCCGAAGGGGATACGGGGATACACTGGGAGCAGGCGCCCCATGGTTTTCGTTCTCGACAACTACGACTCATTTACCTACAACCTTGTGCAGTACATGGGTGAACTCGGCGCGGATATGATAGTACGCCGCAACGACCAGTTGACGGTCGACCAGGTGGAAGAGTTGAAGCCCGAGCGGATCCTCTTGTCTCCTGGTCCCTGTACCCCGCAGGAGGCGGGCATCAGTATTCCTCTTATTCGCCATTTTGCCGGCAAGGTTCCCATCCTGGGCGTTTGCCTTGGTCACCAGGCGATCGGTGCTGCTTTCGGCGGAAACGTGGTCCGCGCGCCCCAATTAATGCACGGCAAAACCAGCCAGGTTGAGCACGACGGCCGCACCGTTTTCGCCGGCCTGGCCAGCCCCATGACCTGCACCCGCTATCACTCGCTGATCGTCGCCGACGAGAACTTACCGGCAGAGCTTGAGGTAAGCGCACGCGTGGAAACCAGGAATGGGCGAGGCATCATCATGGGACTGCGCCATCGGAGCTTGCCGGTGGAAGGCGTTCAGTTCCATCCGGAAAGCGTCCTGACGGTCGATGGCAAGGAGCTGATTCGGAATTTCCTTTCTCTTTGAAATGCTAAGGACCATGCACAAGTGCCAGTCGCGTCCCTCGCGCAAATTCTTTTTGCTGAGCGTGTGCGCGTTGGCCGCTGCGTCCGCTGGGGGCCAGCAACCGATCGGGCGAACCTCTGCGACGGAGGTAAAAGTCTCGGGCGCGGTAGACATTGCGCACGGAGAAACGCTCCTGGGCAACGGCAGCGACATCACGGCAGGGAACCAGGCGGTGACCATCGCTCTCCAGCGTGGCGGTTCGCTGCAGTTGTGTTCGACCAGCAGTGTGTCTCTGGCCAAAGACGGCTCCATTGATGACAAGGCCAGCAATGCCTTGATGATGGGTCTTCAGCGGGGCGCGATCGAAGCCAACTACACGGTTGGCAAATACTCTGATGTATTAATGACGCCCGATCTGCGCATCCTTATTTCCGGTCCCGGTCAGGCCAGTCTCAGCATCCGGGTGAACCCCCAGGGAGACACCTGTATCGACAATCACGGTACAGATGCACCCTATGTCACGGTGAGCAATCAGCTGGAGGGCGGCGCGTATCGCGTGATGCCGAATCAGCGGGTCAGCTTCCAGCATGGCAGCCTGCTCGAGGTGGTAGATCATGAACCGGAGCCTTGCGGATGTCCGGTGCTTCCGGCGAATGCGGTCGCCCAGGCGACTCCCGGGCGTCCGGCGGGTGGGCCCTCCTCGACTGCGGCTGATACGGCATTTCCCGTTGCGCAGAGCGAAGGATTGGCTCCGGCGCCGCCACCCGCGCCTATGCCGATTGTGCCGCCGGGGCAAGCGCATGCCCAGGTAACGGTTCCGCTGGTCTACAACGGAGAAGCTCCCACGAACGGAGAAGCCCCC
>CAZZVD010000144.1:0-13377 GCA_964657465.1 uncultured Acetobacteraceae bacterium
AAGGTACTACCAGTTAGTAATGTGCTAAGCCCAAATTCTTCTTGGGTTTACCTTCTTTCAGCACGCCTGCTGCGGTTGCCGGGGCAACCCTTGTGTGGTGCAATCCCGACTGCATGCAGGCACCGTGATTGGCATCGTGCGCAGGCTCATGCGCTGCATCATCCGCGGCTTGGGCCATGCATACACGCGAGCTTGAAATGCTTTAGTATCCATTACGATTTACAGACGCTGCTGGCGTCGAAGCAAAGTTTGCGAGGAGTCTGCTGATGGCGAAACCCTGGCTGCACGTGAAGGCGTTTCAAAGTATTTGTTTGTTCCTCTCACTGGTGCCGCTGGCATCGCATCTGGAGGCGAAGGTGACCAAGTCTGCGTTCGGCGAAACATCCGATGGAAGCAAGGTAGAGATCTTTACCCTGCAGGAAGGCAATCTGCGCGCCCGCATCATGACCTACGGCGCCCGCGTTGTCTCGCTCGAGGTGCCCGATCGCACCGGTAAGGTGGGTGACATCGTCCTCGGCTACGAAAGTCTCACACCCTATACCAAAGATCCCAAGAGCTACTTTGGCTCCATCGTGGGTCGCTACGGCAACCGCATCGCTCACGCCAGCTTCAAGCTCGACGGCAACACCTACAAATTGCCCGCGAACGACGGGACGAACACCCTCCATGGCGGCCTGGTCGGGTTCGACAAGCGGGTATGGCAGGGGCACGAGATCCCCAATGGAGTGGAGATGACACTGGTGAGCAAGGATGGCGACCAGGGCTTTCCTGGCACCCTAACGGCGCGGGTTCGCTACACCCTGGACGCGCATTCCCTCAAAATCGACTACTCTGCCACCACCGACAAAGACACCGTGCTCAATCTGACCAATCACAGTTACTTCAATCTGGGCGGTGAAGGCAACGGCGACATTCTGAAACATGTGGTGATGATTCCTGCAGACCGGTACACCCCGGTCGACTCCAACCTCATCCCTACCGGCGAGTTGGCGCCAGTGGCAGGAACGCCCCTCGATTTCCACCAGCCCACCGCGATTGGCGCCCGCATCGATTCTTCCTTCGACCAGATGAAGCTCGGCGGAGGGTATGACCATAACTTCGTCCTGAACGGCGAAATGGGCAAGATGCAGGTGGCTGCCAAGGTGATGGAGCCCACCAGCGGCCGGGTATTAACCGTGGAAACGACGCAACCGGGGGTACAGTTCTACTCCGGCAACTTTCTTGATGGAACGCTGGTCGGTAAGCACGGCCACGTCTATGCCAAGCACAGTGGGTTTTGCCTGGAAACCCAACACTTTCCTGATTCCCCTAACCATCCCCGGTTCCCCACAAGCGAGCTGAAGCCGGGCGAGACCTACCACTACACCACTATTTTTCAATTCTCCACAGCGCAGTAACGGCCTCTAAGACTGGTTCAGATGTCTCCCACTCAAGCCAAATGCGGCTTGAGTGGGGGACATCTGAACCGCTTATGCAACCGTCCGGTTCTGTTCATCCGGAAAAAACGACGGCCGTCCTGGCCGCCTCCGGCTAACCCGGGAATGCTAACCTCAGGGTTGAAGGCCAGCATGCCGGAAAAGACGCTCGTTACCCCACCCATCCCTGAAATCAGTCCAGATTTGAACGCCCGCTCCGGCTTACCGATGACCGCCGGAACGCGATTCGTTCGTGCTTGCCTGCGGCAGCCGGTCGATCGGACGCCGGTGTGGTTCTTGCGCCAGGCGGGCCGGTATATGGCCGAATACCAGGCCGTGCGCCGTCATCACTCACTTCTCGAAATCTGCAAAAACCCGGAGCTGGCGGCTGAGGTCACCATCACAGCGGCGGAAAAGCTCGATGTCGACGCAGCCATCATCTTTGCCGACCTCCTGCTGCCTCTTGAAGGCCTGGGGCTGGATTTTGAGTTCCTGGCGGGAGAAGGGCCGGTGATCCATCACCCGGTACGCACCCCGGCGGATGTCGACGCACTCCGCACCGACCGCGTCGCCGAGCTGGGCTACGTCGCCGAGGCCATCACCAAGGTAGTGGCCCACTTCAAGGACCGTATTGGGATCGTCGGGTTTTGCGGCGCTCCGTTCACCCTGGCCAGCTACATGATCGAAGGCGGCGGTTCCCGCAACTACATCTTCACCAAGTCGCTCATGTACCGCGAGCCGGCGGTGTGGCAGATCCTGCTGGAAAAGCTCGCCTCCGTGCTGGCCGAGTACGCCGCACAACAGGTGAACGCGGGCGCGGATGTTATTCAGATTTTCGATAGTTGGGCGGGAGCCCTGAGCGTCGCCGACTATCAGGATTTCGTGCTGCCGGTGACCACGCGTCTGGTGCGCGCGGTGCAGGCACTCGGGGTGCCTGTCATTTACTTCGGCGTGGATACGGCAACCCTGCTCCCGGCCATGCGCCAGACCGGGGCCGACGTCATTGGCCTGGATTGGCGGGTGCCGCTGGACCAGGGGTGGGCCGCCCTCGGGCACGCCACGGCAGTGCAGGGCAATCTGGACCCCATCCTGCTGTTTGCCGGGGAGGATCTGCTGCGCAAGCGAGTGCAGCAAATCCTGACCCAGGCAGGTGGCCGCCCGGGGCACATCTTCAATCTCGGCCACGGCATTGTTCCCGGCACCCCGGTCGAGAACGTGCAAAAAGTCGTGCAATATGTGCGCGAGTTCAGCGCCAACCAGGGGGTACAGCCGCATGCCTGATGTCGCGCAGCAAACAGATCGCCGTGCCGTGCTCCTGCTCGCCCATGGAACCCCGCAGACACTCGACCAGATTCCCGAGTATCTGCGGAACGTCACCAGTGGCCGTCCCATGCCGGAATCCGTGGTGGAAGAAATCCGCCATCGCTACGGTCTCATCGGTTCCAGTCCGCTGACCGAGCTCACCATCCAACAAGGCGAACTGCTTGGGAGGGCGCTCGGTGTCCCGGTGTACGTGGGCATGCGGAACTGGAAGCCTTACATCGCGGATGTGGTGCGCCAAATGCGCGAGGATGGCATCACTTCGGCTGTCGATATCTGTCTCGCTCCACAAAATTCACGTACCAGCGTGGGGCTATATCGCCGCGCGGCCTTTGCTGAAGCAGCAGGCGCCATCCAGATGGACTTTGTCGACGGATGGGCCGACCATCCGCTGCTTGCCAGGGCATTTGCCGAGCGGTTGCAGCCGGTATGGCAGGAACTCTCGACCCGCCTGGGGCGCACGGCGCCAGTCCTCTTTACTGCGCACAGCGTCCCCTGCAGAACCATTCAGGCACAGGCCCCTGCTCCGGACGCGGAAGGCCAGGCAGCCCCGGCCCGGCCCCGCCCTGACCCCGGCCCGGATCCTTACCCGGTGGAGGCCAAGCGCACCGCGGCTAACGTGGCTACCTTGCTCGCACCGCTTGGTCTCACGGAAGCCGATTGGTATTTCGCCTTTCAAAGTCAGGGCATGTCCGGCGCGGCCTGGATAGGTCCCACGGTCGAAGACACGCTCACAGCGCTGCGCCAGGAAGGCCACACCGCAGTCGTGATCCAGCCCATCGGCTTTCTCTGCGATCACGTGGAGATCCTGTACGACATCGACATCGGTTTCCGCGAGTTTGGGGCGAATATTGGCCTTGAGGTGGTGCGGCCGCAGTCGCTGAACGACTCTCCGCTGCTGACGGCGGCTCTTGAAAATCTTGCTCGGGAGGGCTTCGACCGGCTCGCAGTCAGGCTCTCCTCCGAGACCCGCACCGAGAACAACTCAGCAGTCGCGGTATGACGGCCCGCCCTCCATCAGGGCGCATCGCGATCGTGGGCGGCGGCATCAGCGGGCTGGCCGCGGCTTACCAGCTGACCTGCGAGGGTGCGCCCTGGACCCTATTCGAGGCTTCCTCAAGGCTGGGCGGCATCGTGGAGACCGAGCGCAGGCAGGGCTTCGTCATCGAGTGTGGTCCTGACTCCTGGGTGACAGAAAAACCCTGGGCCCGCGAGCTGGCAGTCGAGCTCGGCCTCGCCGATCAGATCATCCCCTCGAACGATGCATGGCGCCGCACTTATGTGCAGCACGGCGGGGAACGCCTGACCGAACTGGTGCCTATCCCGGATGGCATGCGGATGATGGTTCCCTCCCGCTGGGGTCCTTTGTTGGAGTCGCCGCTTTTTAGCTGGCAGGCTCGATTGGCCTACTTGCGCGAACCAAAACGCGCCGTTGAGCTCAGAGCAGCAGCACCCGGGGCGGATGAATCGGTCGCGACCTTTGTGCAACGCCATTTCGGAGAAGAGGTGGCTTCCTCGATCGCTGGCCCTTTGCTGAGCGCGGTGTTTGGCGGCGATATTGCGGAGCTGAGTGTGCGCTCGGTGATGCCGGCGTTTGTGCGGATGGAGGCCGAGCACGGCAGCCTGATCGAGGCAATCCAGAAGGCAGCCGAGCAGCGCGGGGCGCAACCAGCCGAAGCAATCTTTACTACCTTGCGTGACGGCCTCGAGACGCTCATCGAGAGCATGGTGAGCAAGTTGCCTGGGGAGGCTGTGCGACTCGGCCAGCCAGTGTTACATATTCAGCCGGAAAGCGACGGCTGGCGGGTCACCACTGCCGGAAGCTACGAGCATTTTGACCGCGTCATCCTTGCCACAGCGCCGCATGTGACCCGCACGTTGCTGCAGTCTCTTGCCGGGCAAGGCCCGCGGATGGCCGATCTGCTGCCTCAGTACGCTACATCGGCAATCGTGGTGGCGCTGGCATTCGATCCTGCCCAGGCCCACAATATGCGGATTCCGCGTGGCTTCGGCTTTGTGGTTCCTCCTTCCCCAACCAGAGCCACCACGCATCCTCAGTTGCTGGCCTGCACGTTCGTCGATCAAAAATTCGCCCACCGGGCGCCGGCGGGCGCGGTCCTGCTGCGTGCTTTCTTCGGCGGAGCTTCCGGGGATGCATTGCTCGCGCAAGCGGACGATGAACTCGTTGCCCTGGCGCGACAGCAGCTGGCCCGCACACTGGGTCCGCTACCGCAAGCATCGGTCACCCTGGTGCGGCGCTGGCCACAATCCCTGCCGCAATACGCAGTCGGTCATCTGGACCGCATGCGCGAACTCGAGGCGCTCTTGCCGGCGCTGCCAGGCTTGCACCTGGTGGGTCGCGCCTATTACGGCGTAGGACTACCCGACCTGATCCGGCAAGGCCGTGCCGTCGCGCGCCTGCTGGTCTCCAGGGTTTAACGCTTTTTCAGGGGAACACTTCCCGTTGAGTGCAGTGAATTCCCCACATCTCCCCCTCCGAGGTGGCTTTGTTGCAGGGAACGGGGTGGCTGCGGCTGGCCGGCTTGCCTCAGGTTGATACACCACGGCTGTGTCAACTTTCGCAGGAACAAAAAGTATTCCGCGGATTCCAGACTCGCGGCAATCGCACGCACAGTAAGCTAGCGAGATAAGGCCAGTTGTGAAAAATTAAGTATCGAACTGCTGTGCTCGTCCCCGTTGGCGCTATGAACAAGGCGAAGCGGATTCCGTGTTGAAGGTGCATCTACCCAAAGAGCATGAAGAAGCCAAATCAGAAGGTGGTAATTGTTGGGGCTGGGCCCGGTGGCCTGGCCGCTGCTATTTTGCTGGCAAGATCGGGTGTTGACGTAACAGTCGTGGAGCGGCGGGAAGTCGTTGGCGGCCGCACCTCGACCATCGAGCGCAACGGGTTCAAATTCGATACCGGCCCGACTTTCTTTCTGTATCCCCGCGTGCTGCGCGAGATTCTCGCCGCCGCCGGCCGGGATCTGGATGAAGAAATCCCCATGTACCGGCTCGATCCGCAATATCGCCTGGTCTTCGGCTCTGGCGGCGAGCTGCTGGCCACCCCGGACCTGAAGCGGATGGAGCAGGCGATCGCCCAACTCAGCCCGGAAGACGCTGGCGGATTCCATCGCTTCTTCTGTGACAATCGCAACAAGCTGGAAAAATTCACGCCCTTCCTGGAGTCATCCTTCGAAAGCTGGAGAGACCTGGCGAAGCTTGACATGCTGAAGTTGTTGCCGCTTCTCCGGCCGTGGCGCTCCCTCGATTCTGACTTGCGGAGCTACTTCAAAGACGAACGGATTCGTCTCGGTTTCAGTTTCCAATCCAAATATCTGGGCATGTCTCCGTTCACCTGCCCCAGCCTGTTCAGCATCCTGTCTTTCCTGGAGTATGAGCACGGCGTCTTCCACCCGGTGGGGGGGTGCGGTGCAGTGACCCAGGCGATGGCGCGTATCGCAGAAGACCTTGGCGTTCGCGTGCTGTTGAACGAGCCCGTGGAAGAAATGTTGTTCGCCGGCCGCAAGTGCACTGGGGTGCGCACGGCTCACCGTACCTTGGCCGCGGATGCCGTGGTGGTTAATGCCGACTTTGCGCAGGCCATGCAACGCATGGTGCCGGACAACATTCGCCGTCGTTGGACAGACACGAAGATCGAGAAGAAGCGCTTCTCCTGCTCCACCTTCATGCTTTACCTGGGCATCGATGGGCAGTATGACGATGTTTCTCATCACACCATCTACCTGGCGAAGGATTATCGCCAGAACCTGCGCGACATTGAGGAGCTGCACCAGCTCTCGCCGGACCCTTCCTTCTACGTGCAGAATGCCTGCGTGACCGACCCCAGCCTCGCGCCAAAGAAGATGAGTACGCTTTACGTCCTGCTGCCGGTAACCCACGAGCATGAAAACGTGGATTGGCCCACGGAGCGAGCGCGCTTTCGCTCGCTCGCGCTCCAGCAGTTGGAGAAGATCGGCATCAAGGATGTCGAGGGGCGCATCCGGTATGAAAAGGTGGTGAGCCCGGCCGATTGGCGCACGGAGTATTCCCTGTTCAAGGGATCCACGTTCAGCATGGCGCATAACCTCCGCCAGATGCTCCACCTGCGGCCACACAACCGCTTTGAGGATCTCGACAGTGTCTACCTGGTCGGTGGCGGCACCCACCCCGGCAGTGGGTTGCCGGTGATCTTTGAATCGGCTCGTATCACCGCCCGCCTGCTGCTGGAAGATTTGAAGATCGAGCCCCAATGGAACACCGCACCGGTGCTGCCCGAGGCCGCCATGCTGGAAGCTGCCTCGTGAAAAAGCTCCAGAGTGCACAATGAACGGTATATCGTCTACGCTCCAGGGTAGGCAGCCCGCCGCTTCGGCCGGTCGATATGAGCCTTCCCTTGCGCAGGCTAGGACTGCGCAACAGCGATGGGCACAAACCGGCTTGCGCACGCGGCTGGCGCTATTGCGACGTGCCCGGCAACAGATAGCTGCCAACGGGACCGCGATTGCCGAAAGCGTTCCCTGTGAGCAGCCCGGTGCGTTACATCGTGGAGTCGCCGACACCCTGGTGACGGAAGTGCTGCCCCTGGTCGAGGCTTGCCGTTTTTTAGAGCGCGAGGCAGCCTGGATCCTTGCTCCCCAACGTATCAGTACGCGGAATCGGCCTTTTTGGCTGAGCCGTGTGACAGCCGAGACGGTGCGTGAGCCCCTGGGCCTCTTGCTCATCATTGCCCCGGCAAATTACCCGCTCTTTCTGCCGGGCGTTCAGGCGCTGCAGGCGCTGGCCGCCGGCAATGCAGTCCTCTGGAAGCCGGCCCCGGGCGGAACCCCGGCGGCGCAGGCTCTGCGTGGCGTCCTGGTCCAGTGCGGGCTCGATCCTGCGCTCATGCAAATCCTCGACGAGTCGCCACAAGCGGCTAGCGACGCGATTGCCGCCGGAGTCGACAAGGTATGTCTTACCGGGTCCGCAAGTACCGGTATCGCCGTGCTGAGTCAACTGGCGCCACATCTGACACCCGCGGTGGTGGAACTTTCCGGTTGCGACGCCGTATTCGTTTTGCCCGGCGCACCTCGCGAGCGCGTAATCGAGGCGCTTACCTTTGGCTTACGCCTGAACGGGTCCGCTACCTGCATGGCGCCCCGCCGGCTGTTCCTGGTGGGGGACCACCCGGGCCTGGTCGAAGCATTACTGGATCGGCTCCGCAGTCTTCCCGCGATTGCGCTGCCCACCCACACCCAGGTACATCTGGCTGAGCTGCTCGAGGATGCAGAACGCTCGGGCGGTCAGCTCGTGATGCAGGGTTCCCTGTCTGCCTTGCAGTACGCGGTAGTACGCCACGCCACGGCTGAAATGCGCATCGCATTGAGTGACATCTTCGCTCCCGTGCTTAGCCTGTTTGAAATGCCCGAACTCGACGCGGCAGTGACCGCCCATGCGGCCTGCCCCTACGCGCTAACCGCGGCAATCTTCGGTCATGTGGGCGAGGCTCGTTCCCTGGCTGCCCGGCTGCCGGTCAACACCGTGTTGATTAACGATGTGATCGTGGCCACGGCAGACCCTCGGATAAGTTTCGGTGGGCGCAAAGCAAGCGGCTTTGGACTTACCCGTGGGCGCGAAGGTTTGCTGGAAATGACCACGCTCAAGACCGTGGTCATTCAGGGCAGCCGCGATATGCGCGCTTATCGCCCCAACACGAAGCGGCACGAGCCATTTTTCGCTGCCTACCTGCAAGCTGCGCATAGCGGCAGCTGGGCAGCCCGGTTGCAGGGTTTGCAGCGGTTGTTTCGTGCCGCGAGCCAGCTCGAGAAGAAGGATTAGGAGAACAAGACACCATGCGTGTTGCAGTGATCGGTTCCGGTTTAGGTGGCCTCTCGGCGGCGTGCACGCTCGCTGCACGCGGCTACGACGTCGAAGTGTTTGAAAAGAACCCCTGGCTGGGTGGCAAGGCGGCCGTGCTCGAAGAGCAGGGTTTCCGTTTCGATATGGGGCCTACCATCCTCATTCAGCCGTCCGTACTGCGGCGCATCTTCTGCGAGGCTGGCCGCGATATGAGCAGCTATCTCGACATGGTGCGTCTCGACCCGCAGTGGCGGTGCTTTTTCGATGATGGCAGCGTGCTCGACCTGAAGGATGATGTGCGTGAGATGGCAGCCTCGCTGGAAGAGAGAGAGCCTGGCCTGGGCGCCCGGTTCACCGCATTTATGGAGCTCTCGCAGAGGCTGCACACCATCTCTGACAAGTTCTTCTTCTGGAAGTCGGTCGGCTCCATGCGCGACACATTCGATATTGGCGGCAGTTTTCAGGCCTCTGTGCTGAAAGATGTACTGAGCATGCGGTTGGGGCAGAGCGTGTCTGGCACAATTCGCGAGTTCATCAAAGATCCCCGCGTTGCCCAGATGCTTGATCATTACGTGCAATACGTCGGTTCTTCGCCTGATAATTCGCCGGCCATTCTTTGCTCGATTGGAAACATGCAGGCCGAGCAGGGCATCTGGTATCCCAAGGGCGGCACGCGTGCGGTTCCACAGGCACTGGTTCGTCTGGGCACCGAGCTCGGCATACGCTTCCACACCGGGCAGCAGATTGCCCGCTTGCTCACCGGCGGCGGCGCAGTGATTGGTCTCGAAACCCAGGAAGGCGTACAACATCACTTCGACGCGGTGGTTTCGAATGAAGATGCGGTGCGCACCTACCGCGAGTTGCTGGGCAGGGAAGCAGCCGCCAAATTCGACAAGCGACGGGAGTACGAACCGGCTTGCTCTGGCGTCGTGCTTTATCTTGGGCTCAAGCAACGCTACGAGCACCTGGCCCACCATGACTTTGTGTTTTCCCGCGATCCGCACGAAGAGTTTCACCACATCTACGACCTGGGCGAGCCAGCGCCTGATCCAACCTGCTATCTCGCCTCAACGTCGGCTACCGATCCAACCACCGCACCTGCCGGCGGCGATGCCCTGTACGTCCTGGTCCACACGCCCTTCCTGCGGCCCAGGCATGACTGGTCCAAAATGTTTCCCGCTTATCGTCAGGTCATCCTCAACAAGCTGAAGAGGACGGCAGGGCTGACGGATATCGAGGATCGCATCGTCTTCGAGCACGCGCTCACGCCGGTGGATATTCACAACCGCTACCACGTGCTGAACGGAGCCATTTACGGTATCTCCAGTCATGGCCGCTGGAACGGTGCATTCAAGCCGGCCAACGCCAGCCCTGATATCGAAGGTCTTTACCTGGCCGGAGGCGCGGCGCACCCAGGTCCGGGGATGCCGATGGTAATGATGAGCGGTTGGATAGCGGCCGACGCACTTGATCAGCGCTACCGCGGTCCTGAAGCAGCCGTTTCTGCCCGTAAGCAGGCAGAAACCTTATTGGCTCACGCGTGACTGCCTCTTGTCTCAAACAGGGCTGTTTCTGCGACGCCCGTCGCGATTGGTGCGCAGGATAGGATGGAGATAGTCGAAGAAGGTACGTGCCCGTGAGCCGCTCACCCGACGCAACGGAAAATACCTGCTCCTGGCCCACGCGCGCCGGCGTTCCTGTGGACCGCCCGGCTGCTTCGAGCAGAATCCCAGCTACCGACACCAAGCTGAGTGCGCGCGCGGCAAGGCCGGCGTTGGCGCGGCCGTCCCACCGGCTTCTCTCCCTCTTCCGTGTTTACCTTTACTGGTACATTGGCCGTCATTTCCGTGGCATGCGGGTTGCTCATCGCGAGCGCTTTCCGCAATCGGACGGCCCCTTGATCGTGTTTGCAAATCACGCTTCGTGGTGGGATCCGCTCTCATTCTTCATCATCTCCCGCTACTTTCTGCCCCAGGCGGATCACTACGCGCCCATGGATGCGGCAGCACTGGGGCACTACAGCTTCTTCCACAAGCTCGGCATCTTTCCGGTGGAGAGTGGAAGTACCCGCGGAGCGGCCCAGTTCCTGCACACGGCCCGGCAAATTCTCTCAACCCCCCGTTCTGTTCTCTGGGTTACGCCTGAAGGCCAGTTTACGGATATGCGCACCCGGCCTCCCGTGTTCCGCCCCGGGATGGCCGCGATGGTAGCCCGGCTTGGCGCCTGCACGCTGGTACCCCTGGCCTTCGAGTACACGTTCTGGGATGAGCGCTTGCCGGAGATCCTGCTGTCGTGTGGTGAGCCCATTCGCGTGACGGACGGTCACCAGCACACCACCACCGAGTGGAGTGAAACCCTGGCTACCGCTTTAGCCCGAACCCAGGATGAGTTAGCTAACCTGGTCAAGCTGCGCGATCCGTCACGGTTTGCCACTGTCCTGCATGGCCGCGTTGGCATTGGCGGCATTTACGAGCTTTGGAAACGCCTCCTGTCCGCCATGACCCGCCGTGTCTATCACGACAGCCACGGAAGCATCCGATGATCGGCATGATGCTCATCGGGCTCGCCTTCGTGTGCGCCACGGGTCCCGCGTGCCTGTCTTTATGGAACATGGTCTTGTATCGTGAGCCGCACCTCGACAGCTGTACAGAAGTAGGGAACTGCACGCTGCCTGACAAGGTTTCCGTGCTGATACCAGCACGCAATGAAGAGGCGGTCATCGCGAGTGCGCTCAATAGCCTGCTCGCCTCGCGCGGTGTCGCGATTGAGGTGGTGGTTCTGGATGATGGCTCGACCGATTGCACCGCCGCCATCGTGCGCGAGTTTGCCGCTCGCGATCCGCGTGTGCGTTTGGAGTTTTCGCCGCCGCTGCCCAGTGGGTGGAATGGCAAGCAGCACGCCTGCCACACGCTTGCGCAGCTGGCCCGGTTCCCGGTCCTCTGTTTCATCGACGCGGATGTGCGCCTCGTACCAGAAGCGGTCGCGACCATGTCTGCATTTATGGTCCGCTCAGGATCGCACCTGGTGAGCGGCTTTCCACGACAGGAAACGGAGACCTTTCTGGAATGGTTACTGTTGCCATTGATCCACTTTGTGCTGCTTTCGTACCTGCCGCTGTCTGTGATGCGTACCTCGCCCGGTCCTGGCCTCGCGGCAGGATGCGGTCAGTTCCTGATGGCGCAACGCGAGGCCTACGAGAAGACTGGCGGGCACGCCCAGATTCGCACCACCATGCACGACGGCCTGCTTTTGCCAACGCTGTTTCGCCGCCACGGCTTCCATACTGACCTGGCTGACCTGACGCACCTCGCGACCTGCCGCATGTATCACAATGCTGCTGAGGTTTGGCGCGGCCTGGCGAAGAACGCGACCGAGGGTATGGCAGCGCCGGCCCGCATCGTTCCGTTTACCATGCTGTTGTTCTGCGGACAGATCCTGCCCACTCTGCTCGCGTTGTCGCTGGTGGTTTCGCCATCGGCCTACAGTCCCGTGGCGCGCACCTGCATTCTGCTATCACTGGCAGCGTCCTTTCTGCCCCGCTTGTACTCCGTGTGGAAATATCGTCAGCCGCTGTTCAGCGCCTTGCTGCATCCACTGGGTGTCGGTGTTTTGCTCATATTGCAGTGGTATGCCTTGCTTCGCAAATTGAGCGGCCAACCCGTCCGCTGGAAAGAGCGCGCTTACCACATGGGTTGACGTGTGAGCCCGGGAGCAACCGTTCTCTTCGTGAATCGATCTAAATCGCTCTGGGAAGGAGCCGTTTGCGCACCATCGGAGTCGTTCGGAAAATCGTTCTGATTGCAGCCGCCTTGCCCTTCGCTGGCTCGGCGTCGGCCCAGAAGGTCACCCAGAGCAAGTCCCCGGACTATGTCCACCGGCTGGCCGAGGCTCGTCGGCAATACTTCGCCGATTTGCAAGGGGACCGTGCAGCTGCATCCAAAGCGCGCGCCAGCTTTGAGTCACTGGCCAAAGATTACCCCGGTGATCCAGTGGTCGATGCTTATACGGGGAGTGTGGAGTTGCTGGAAGCCGCTCGGACGTGGGCCGTGTGGGATAAGCGCAAGCTTGCCAATGACGGTTTGACCAGAATGGATGGAGCGGTTGATCGTGCACCCAATGATTTAGAGGCGCGTTTCATTCGTGCGGCCTCCACCTGGCATCTGCCTTTTTTCTACAATCGCAAGCAGCAGGCTGCGAGCGACTTCAGCCTGATCGCACTGCACGCCGAGAGTGCCGCCGCGAAGGGCACCCTGCCCGCGCCGCTGGCTGCCGCGGCATTGGACTACTACGGCCAGGTCCTGAATGATCGCAGCGACAATCACGGTGCCAAACAAGCTTACGAGGCTGCAGTGCGTGTCGATGGCAACAGCCCCGGCGGCCGCGACGCCATGAAGCGGTTGAGCAGCGAATAAGTGATGTAGGCGAAGCGGGCGCCGGTAGCTTTGGCCCTCCGGGCTGCAGCCAGAAGCACTCGGGGCTGAGCAACTGCAGCAGCTAGAGCGCTTCTTGCCACAAGCTATTGCAAAGGAAAGCAACCACCCTTAGATTTGTCATCCCGACCGAAGCGAAGCGCAGCGGAGGGATCTGCTGTGCGACTTTCTCCCTCCACGCATTTTTACAGAGCTCCTGCGTCGGACCCGCGGAGGGACCCGCATTCACCACCACTTCGTTGCCCTGGATTCCCGTTCTCCCATGTCGGCTGAAGGATTGGGTTCCTCTGCTTGTCCGATCCAGGAGCTCTGTAAAAATGCGGGTTATGTTCGGAAAGTTCAGCAAAAGTTAAGGGGGTCATGTTAGACCTTTC
>CAZZVD010000145.1:0-13330 GCA_964657465.1 uncultured Acetobacteraceae bacterium
TGCCCCATATCTCACGACGTTTTCCAGTCGGGAGATGTGGGAATTCACCGCTCTCAACCTGTAACTCTCAAACCTGCGGCACAAGCAACTGTGAAAGAAAGCAAGCCGGCTAGCGAGCTGGCTACTCGGCATCCTTGACGCAGCGGAAGCCGACTGCGGCCGAACGATCATAGCTGGGCGCCATGAGCAGCAATTTGCCATGGTTATCGTTGCGATAAGCCTGGGGAAAATACCAGATTGACCCTTGCGGCTGGTAATTGCTGCCACCGCGCAAAATGCCACCGCGCGTGTGCTCGTCCGTGTACTCGTCGGTCCACTGCCAAACATTGCCGACCAGGTCCATCACACCAAACGGACTAGCGCCCTCAGGATGCGCACTGACGTCGTCAGGCGGTTGCATGGTTCGGCCGCGCTGCGGCGCCGGAACCCGCGCATCGTCCCAGGTTGCGCCCCAGGGATACGTACGGCCATCGCTCCCCTGGGCTGCGAACTGCCACTCCCACTCGTGTGGCAAGCGCTTCCCGGCCCACTCTGCATAAGCACGGGCATCTTCCAGCGAAACCCAGGTAACAGGCTTGTTTTCCCAGCCGCTTGGCATCACACCACCGGGCCAGTCCTTGAGAAAGTCACCATCATCTTTCGGGTGATAGTGCGCGGCATCCAGAAACTTCTTGAACGCGGCGTTCGTCACCGGAAACTTATCTATGTAATACGGCTTGAGATCCATTTGGTGCTGGTGAAAGCGCCGCGGGCTGTCTTCCCAGGGCATCTGTACATCCACACCGATATCATCCGAGCCTTCAACCTCAATCCCTTGCACGCGGAACGAGTAGGGTCCCCCGGCAATCCTTATCATGCCTTCCGGCGCCGCAGCGACCGGTTTACTAAGCCGAATAGGCACCTGCTGCTGCGGAAGCACTTTCCATTCGTGAGAAAAGCTGCGCAGTGGCTGCGCCGTCATGGTCCTCATGGTGGCCATCAACGTCTGCATCGCCGAGCCGGGTTCGCCGGCAGTCGCCAGCACCATTCCCATGCCATGCGCTTCGATAGGGAAAGACAGCACTGTTGTTGATCCCTGCTGCTCCGCCTTGAGCTCCACGCCATGGTAAAGATCGTAGTAATGATCTCCAGCCCGGAAAGGCACGCTCATCTGGGCACCGTCGGAGTCGTACTCATTGCGATTCACGATCGTCCAGACGGTGCGGCCTTCGAGCGGCCACCTGCTGGCAAACACACCATACATCTGCGTCGGGTACAAAGGCTCCCAGGCCGCACTGGTCAGGAAAGGCGCTACGCCACGCTCCAGGGTAGCCATCCGCCGCGTCGCCTCCGCATCGCGCGGAGTCACTCCATTCCAGATGCCCCAGACATTCTCCCAGCTTTCCCAACCTTCTCCGTTGAAGAAGGCAAACTGCAGGTCGTCGGTTTTATCCCGGTTCCAGCGCCCCTGGATATTAACCTCGTGACGGGTCTCCAGCCAGCGATACCGGTCCACCGTGGGCGCAAATTGAAACTTGTACTGTCCCCACGTCATTACGTTCCACGCCAGCGCTTCGTCCGATGGCCCACCTTCCGGCTCGAACGCCAGCGGATGTCCGATCTTCTCCGCAGCCAGCGAGAACGCCAGCGGGACGCCATCCTGTGTATCGCCATTGATGCCGTCCGCCCCGAGCTCACGCATAAACCCAGCCGTGGCATCAGGCCAACTGATGCCCCCACTCATCCCCCCACTCATGCTTGGCGCCCGGGTGCCCTGGTCCCACATCATGATGGGAAACAGCACCCGCACGCCTCGCTTGTGAAAGTCGGCGACCATCTGTCGCGCCCCCTCTACCCCGCCGGGCATGGAGCGCACCATGTCCTGCTGGTTCCGGTTATCGATACCCATGTTTGGGTAGGTAGCCCAGACCAACACCGCATCAATGCCCCCGTAACGCGTATGCAGATCGTCCAGGTAGCGGTCGACGGTGTACTTACCGGCCACGGGATCATAGAAGTAGCGGTCGTGCACCATCATCTGCGGCTGGATAAAACTGGACTGCGTCCACGCCAGTGCCGGCATGGCATAGCGCGCGCCATCGTAGCCCACGCGAATGCGGCGCTCGATGCGCCAGTCGGTAATCGCCTTCAACCATTCTTCGTGGGTTGCCGGCGTGCAAGCCGCACCTCCTCCCTCCCATGCGAAGTGCATGGTAAGACAAGCCGGTGGCGGGATCTGCTGGTCGTGAGGCTGGTATCGCGTGTCTTGTCCGTAAGCTGGGAGAGCAAGCAGTGCGGTCAGCGGCAAAGCAAGTCGTAACAGGCACCGCATCATTCTCTCCCACTCTGCATGAACATGCGTTCGGTTACTTTCCGAGAAGTGGAGCGAGTGCGATCGCGCTCAGTCCGCAGAGGAAAAGGATGAACATCCAGGTGAGACAGGTTTTGGCGCGGGCAGGTGCGAGGGCAAATTCCTTCCAGACGAACACGCCCCACGCAGCGGAAATCATCGTGGCGCCCTGCCCAATGGAGTACGAGACGGCCGGTCCGACCGCGTGGGCCCGTGATCCGACGAAATTAAAAACCGCCCCCGTACACCAGATGGCCCCTCCGAGGATGCCCCAAAGGTGCCAGGAAGCACGGGCCGCACGATAGCCTGCAAAGCTGAGCGGCTCGCTCTTGTCGAGCGGTGCGCGCATCAGCAGGAAATTGAAAGGGAGGGCACACAGGGCAACACCAATGACGAAGATAAAGGCGGTTGCGTAGGGTTCCATGCCATCCGCGCCAGACATAGCGCGAGAAACGAATGGATAGAAACTGCCCATCAGTAAGCCGGCGATCAGGCTGATCACCACGCCGCGCATGCTCAGGGAGCGTCGTTCTTTCTCCCGCAGGCGATAGGCGACGGCATCGAACACAATGGCTGCGACCACCAGGGCGATGCCGCCAAACAGCAGCAAGGGATTCCCCTGGGGAGCAAGTATGTAACTGCTGATGGCGCCGACGACCAGCGCCAGACCAATGCCCACAGGAAATGCAACGGCCAGGCCGGCGATTTCAATCGCGGCTACCAGCAGCAGGTTCGCAATATTGAAGAGCACCCCACCCAGCAGGGCGTAGGCGATCTTGCCTGATTGGGCGTGCGCGAGATCTGCAAAAAAGCCTGGACCGTCCGTGCCCAGGGTTCCCAGCGTTATGCCCCAAACGCACGCGCCCAGCAATAACCCAACAACGTAGTCCCAGTAGAAAAGCTGGAAGCGATAGCCCGGACAGAGCTTCATGGTGTTCGCCCAGGAACCCCAGCAAAGCATGCTCAGCAGCATCATGGTCAGGACCAGCGGGTAGCTCTGAGGCTGGAACAAAGGGAACGCTCCTTGGTGGTGGCGGGACCTTCGCAGGTTAGTGACCGCGATTGGCTTTGTCAATGCGCGGGAGACATGGGATGCTGCGAACCTCGGTGACTCTGGAGCGCAGAAAATGCGCGGATCCGCCATTTCAGGGACGGGACTTTACTGTTGGGCTTCCCTCATGCGGTCAGCGTTGCCCGTGGCTATTTGCGTTGTGCGTCGCTGATGGCAGCTTCGGCGACCGGGGTCATCGCTTCATATCCCGTCGGGTCGGGGTGTATGCCGTCCATCGTCATGGCTGCCTGATAGGTTTTGCCATCTGAGGAAGCGAGCAGGCGGTGGTAATCAACAATCGTCAAGCCCTTCTCGCCTGCATATTGGACGATCCACTGGTTCAACTCGTCGACACGGGTAAACCTCTCCGGTGAGGGATCAAACCCTTTGGCTGCATCCCCCGGGCCCCAGGGAGGAATCGTTCCCAGAATGACCTGGATACCCGCTGCCTGCGCCATGATGGTCATCGCCTTGATGTTGCCGCAGGTATCGACACTCCGCACTCCTCCACAGAGCACCCAGCCCGGGTAGACATCGTTGGTGCCGGCCAGGATGTGAACCATCGCGGGTTTCTGATCGAGGACGCTGGCCTGGAATCGGTTGAGCATCTGGCCGGATGTCTCGCCATACGCGCCCGCGTTCAGCCAATCTTTGTGGTCTGTGAACGCCTCACTGTTACCTGACTGGCCCGGTCCCCAGAAATAGGTGATGCTGTCGCCCAGGAACACAACGCGAACGGGAGCAAACAACGCGCTCTTTGTCTCACTCTGTGCGGCACGACTCGCCATGCAGCCGGAGAGACAAGCGAGCCCAACGCAAAGACCCAGGAGGCGCAAGCCCCGGTTTGGATATGTCATGGCGGGTAAGTAGGGCCGAGTATAGGGCCGCGGCCGCACAGTTTTTACGCAAAGGACTGCTTCTAAAACGGAATTAATAAATCGGCATGTGTTCGCTCCCTTTCGGGACTGCTCTGATCATGGCTCCCCGCCGTCGACCAGGGACGCAGGCCCGCCCGGCAAACCCCTGACTTCCGTCCAGCCCTGTATTTCTGTGTTCTCATAAAGCAGGGTGAGCATTGGGGAGTTGCGCGCAACGCACGTTCGGTGAAGCATTTGGCAGTGCCGCGGGCTGGCCCTTTTGGGCGTTGCTCTTCGTTCTTCTGACTCCGTTTGCCCCTCGCGCGAACGCGCAGAAGACCTCATTGCCGCAGCTCCAGTCTGCCGACCCTTACCTGGCTGACCTGTTCAAGCGCAGCGGCTCCACCGGGATGGTGGTCGTGATCGTACGCGACCGGGAGACCTGGATCCAAGGCTACGGACAGACGCGGCCAGGCTCTCACCAAAAGCCTGCGGCTAACTCACTCGTCCGCCTATGCTCTCTCTCCAAGACCATGACGACGGATCTGCTGGTGAAGCTGGTTGCGGATGGTCACGTTTCGTTCCACGATCCTCTCCAGAAGTTCGCGCCGCCGGCTATTACTGTGCCCGTCCTTACCGTGCACGGGCAAAGCGGCCGAGCCATCACACTGGCCGATCTCGCGACCCATACGGCCGGCCTGCCGCGCGAGATCGCTTACCCCGCAGGCGCCGCCGGCCATTTTACGTTTCCTGATTACGACTTTCGCTGGCAGTGGTTGCCCGGTTTTCGCCTGCGCACAGTACCCGGCACCGCCGCTCATTATTCCAATGTCGGCTTCGATCTTCTGGCCGATGCGTTAGCCGTGGCGGCCGGCAAACCTTATCCACAACTGTTTACCGAGCGCACGGCCAGGCCGCTGGGTCTGCGAGAGACCACGGTCACTCCCACGCCTGCGCAGTGTGCCCGCCTGCTCGTGGGAGCCAAAAGCGAGGGAACCTGCAGCGACACCACTGCTTCCGCAGGATCAGGTGGCATGTATTCCACCGCAGAGGATATGACGCGATGGTTGAAGTACCTGCTCGATTTGCCTGGAGTTCCCGTGCATCAGTCCCCAGCCGCCCTGGCGACTTACATCCCGGTCACGCAACTGCGCTGGACGCAGGGGCTGACGCACGCCGGCGTTCCTATCGGCATAGGCCTAGGCTGGATACATATCAATCTGGATGGGGACGATACAGCGGCAAATCCAATCGAGATAGTTGAGAAGACCGGTGGCGGCGCGGGTTACACCACGTATATCGCGATGAACCCGGCGCACCACATTGGCGTATTTGTCGCAGCCACTGAGGGCAGGCATGAAGGCGCCCATATATTTCGCGAAAGCAACCAACTTCTCGTCTACCTGGCGGGGCTCACGCCGCCGCCGGCGGGTCCAGGCGAATTGCTCGCGAAAGAAACCCTCACGGGAGCCCAGGTACACTCCGCAACATTGCACAAGCAACCTCGAGTTGCGGCTCGTTCCGGGGCTCGCCGGCACCATGCACTTGCGACCGGGGGATAGTTACAGGTTCCGCGCACGCCCGCCGCTGACCAGCCGGATCAGCAGGGTGAGGAGCACGGCGCCTACCACGGCAACCAGAATCGTATACAACATGCCGCCCTGGTCCGCAAAGCCTAATGCCCGCATAATGTAACCGCCGATGACCGCTCCCACGATACCGACAACGATGTCCATCAAGGGACCGAAACCGCTGCCCTTCATAAGCTTCCCGGTGAGAAAGCCCGCAATCAAACCTACGATGATCCACCAGATAATAAACATTCTTTCTCCCTAGTCTTCAATGCTGCGTGATGGTTGGGCGCCCGCCTTCGGATCGATACCTGCAGCGTCTAACCCTTTACGAAATGTATGATGCCGAACACTTCTCGGCGCACGCGGAAATCTGAGAATTATTTTCGGGCGTATTCTAGAGGTAGCAAGAAGCGGCGCCAGCCCACTCAGCAGAGGAATCCATGTCCAAGGCAGCTAGCAATCGGCTTCTGCAATCTTTGAGTCATAAAAGCCGCCAGGCGGTGTTGGCGCGCTCCAGCCTGGTTGAGTTGTCGATGCGGCAAACGCTGGGCAGGGCGGGCGGCGTGCCCGAGACTGCTTACTTTTTTCTTTCCGGATTTGCTTCCGAGGTTGTGCAGCTGCCCGACGGCGATCTGGTGGAAATCGGGCTGGTCGGCAACGAAGGGGTGACCGGTACCTACTACCTTCTTGGCCCATCTACCTCGCTGCACCACTGCTTCACACAAACCAGGGGATCGGCCTATGCCATTCCCTTCGCAGACCTCGAACAACTATTCTCGACCTTACCTGACCTGCGAACCGGGATCTTGAAGTACGTGCAACACCAACTTGCCCACCTGGCGCAAACGGCTGCCTGCAACCGTGCGCATGAAGCGGCGCCGCGCTTCGCACGATGGCTACTCACCGTGCAGGATCGAACCCGAGTCGCTGAGTTCTCGCTTACCCAGGAATTTCTCGCACAGATGCTCGGCATCGGCCGGCCGACGCTCAACATCGTCGCCAGATCTTTTGAGAAGTCTGGTTTGGTGGGCCACCGGCGCGGGAGCATCCGCATTCTCAACCGGACGGGCCTGCGCTCCATGGCCTGCATGTGCTACGAAACAACAAAACGGGTTTTTGTCGAACTCTACGCGTGAGATATGGCGCATCCGGAGCGGAAGACGTTGACAGGTTTTTATCTCTAACTAGCCCCAATTTGTCATCCCGAGCGCACCAAAATTAACCTAACGCGCAAGGCCACAAGCCAAAACACAGCAACAGGCTCACCGCTCCCTTCAACCTGTCGCACCAATCAGTACTGGTGAGAAATCCAGGTTAGGTCAGGGCTAAGTTCCCTGAAGGGTATCGGCGCAGGCAAGAGCTGCCGCTCGGCGGTTGGACTACGATGAGACATGCTCAGAAAGTTTTGGGATCCGCGGACCGCGCGCATCCTCTGCACGATCATCATCTTTACCCTGGCGTTAGCCCTGGTACGCGCTGCACGCGAAACGCTCACACTGTTTCTGTTCGCGATCCTGTTCGCGTATTTTGTGGCGCCGCTCGTCGCTCTGCTCGAAAAGCGTTTCGGAAGACGCATGCCGGCCATTGCGGCCGTTTACCTCCTACTCATCGGACTCCTGGTTGGATTGGCCTTTGTGGTGGGCCCAAAAGTCGCTGCACAGGGTAGCGCGCTTGCCTCCAGCTTCCCCTCCCTGCTGAATGAAGCCAACTCAGGTCAACTGGTCTCGCAAATTGGGGAAAACCACGGGTGGAGCGAAACCCGGCGAGCCCAGATACAAAACTTCCTCGTCTCGCACAAAGACCCAATCCTGCACTACGCCCGCACCCTGGCCGCCAAAGTTGCGGAGCCCGCGCGCCACCTTTGGTGGCTGGTGCTGATCCCGATCCTGGCCATCTTCCTGCTCAAAGACGGTCAGAGTATCGCGGAAAATCTCACCGCCCTCACGCATGATCCGGGTGACAAGAAAACCCTGGCAGGTATCATCAGCGACGTCAACATCATGCTGGGCAGCTATATTCGCGCACAATTGATCCTGGCCTCACTCACCCTGGTTGCTTACTCTGTGGTGTTGAGCCTTCTGCAGGTGAAGTATGCCCTGGTGCTCGGACCACTGGCGGGCTTCTTCGAGTTTGTACCGGTGGTCGGGCCGGCAGTCGCTGCCATCATCGTCTTTGTCATTGCCGTGCTCACCAGCTATCCGCACCTGGCGTGGGTGATCGCGTTTTTGGCCGTATGGCGCCTTTTGCAGGACTACGTAAACGCCCCTCGCATCATGGGCAAATCGCTCGAGATCTCACCTCTGGTACAAATCCTGGCAGTGTTGACGGGCGGCGAAGTAGCCGGCGTGGTGGGGGCGCTGGTCTCGGTTCCGGCGGTCGCCACCTTGCGCATTCTTTGGAGGCGGCTTACCGATGAGAAGGGCGCCGACGCGCCGGTCGCGCCAATCAAATGAACAACTTTTGAGCATTTAAAAGCGAAGTGGCGTTATATGACGCCGTAATGACGCTTCTTTGCATCTCACCTAATGGTTACTGGTCAGCGGAGGGAAAACCTCCCGTGGTGCGAAAGCTGCCACCCTCTCCAGCGGTACCCGAAAAGGCGTATATGGATCTTGGTGATGTCCAAACCTACGGATCCAGGCTGAACGACGCTCTGGAGGCGTTACAAAAGGCGGAACAGCGTGCCTTGGCCGGTCTTCTGGCCCTGGAGGTGATTCACGAAATCAGGAATCCGCTGGATGCACTCGCTAACCTTCATTTCCTTACGAACGGCCACGCCGGCGAGCCTGACAGCGTGCGCTACTACATGCAATTGGCCACAGAACAAACCAAAATACTGAACGGTATCGTGCGCACCCTGGGGTTCGCACGCACCTCGCAGGCGCGCAGCCAGCTAAATCTTTGCCTGGTCGCCGAAGCGGCGTTGCGGATCCATGCCAAGTCAATTCTGTCGAAACATGTGCAGGTTGTAAAGGAACTGGCTGACGAAGTGATGGCAGAGGTCCACTCCGGCGAAGTGCTACAGGTAGTTTCAAACCTCCTCGCCAACGCATTGGATGCGCTTGCGGACAACGGCACTATCCGCGTACGGCTAAAGAGCAGCAAGGCACATGTCAGGATCGTCATCATCGATAACGGCCGCGGTGTGCCCAGGCATCACCTCCGCAAGATCTTTGAGCCCTTTTTCACGACCAAGGACGAGCGCGGCACAGGACTGGGGCTTGCCCTTTCGAAGAAGATCATCGAGTCTCATGGCGGCTGTGTGCGCATTCGCAGCAGTGTGGTGGCAGGGAGCAGCGGAACGCTATTCCGCATCGTGCTACCCGCATGCCCGAAGTCGCCTGCGCTGCGCCCAAGGGCAAACGCTTAAACGCAGGCCGCAGCATCCGGCAAAGTATCCATATACTACGACTGTGCAAACTGACATTGGTAAGGCGATCTCTGGTTCGCTCTTCTTGCTCGCGAGTGCCGCCCTGTTCTTTCTGTTTCCTGCCGCGAGCGCAGCCCAGAGTGCTGAAGATGCGACGCGGGCGGCCATGGCTCGCGTACAAACCCTGGATCCGCAGATTCACGCTGTCATTGCACTCGACCCCACGGCGCTCGACCAGGCCCGCGCCATCGATCGGGGGCGCCGGGCCCGGGGACTGCTTTACGGGTACGCGCTGCTTTTGAAAGACAACATCGAATCAGATGGCCCACTGCCCACGACGGCGGGTAGCCTGGCCTTGCTAAATAATGTGACCCATCGCGATGCGCCCCTGGTTAAGCGGTTGCGGGGCGCCGATGCGGTGATCCTGGGCAAGACAAACCTTTCGGAATGGGCAAACATTCGGTCTGACTCCTCCATTTCGGGATGGAGCGGTGTGGGTGGGCAAACCCGCAATCCATTCGCTCTCGATCGTGATCCGTGCGGTTCTTCCTCAGGCAGCGGCGCAGCCGTAGCCGCGGGTGAGGTGGATGCAGCCATTGGGACTGAAACGGATGGATCGATCACCTGCCCCGCTGCGGTTAATGGTGTGGTTGGTCTTAAACCAACGGTCGGGCTGGTCAGTCGCACACATATCGTGCCGATTAGCCATAGCCAGGACACGGCCGGACCGATCGCCGCTAATGTAACCATCGCAGCCCGCGTACTTTCGGCGATCGCAGGCTCTGACCCGAACGATGCTGCCACCAAAGATGCCGATGCCCATATCCCCGACTATCTCGCGGCCCTCAAGCCCGGTGCTCTCAAGGGCGCGCGTATCGGTGTGCTGCGCTTCGCCACCGGCTGGTCTGCGCCGACCGACAAGGTGTTTGCGCAAGCGCTCGCTGTGCTGACAGCCCAGGGCGCAACCCTGGTGGATATCACCGAACTGAAAGACCAGAAGAAAATTGGCGAGGCAGAAAGCCTGGTGCTTCACACGGAACTCAAGGCCGACTTGAATGCCTACCTCGCCACCACGCCGCCGGCGGTAACGACACGCACGCTGGCCGACCTGATCGCGTTCAACAAGGCACATGCAGACCGCGAACTCGCCCTGTTTGGCCAGGAAACATTTGTGAAATCAGAGGCCACCAAAGGGCTTGAGGACCCGGCCTACCTGGAGGCGCGGGCGACCTCGTTGCGCATCGCCGGGCGCGACGGCATCGATGCCATGTTGGCCGCAAACCATCTCGACGCGCTGGTATCCCCTACGATGCCGCCGGCATGGAAGATTGACGCCGCCAATGGCGATCAGATTAATGGTGCTGGCGCCGGCGGGCTGGCGGCCGTGGCGGGCTACCCGCACCTGACCGTGCCCATGGGCGCGGTCATGGGCCTTCCGGTTGGGCTTTCATTCCTTGGCCCCGCATGGAGCGAAGCGCGCTTGCTCGGCTATGGCTACGCGTATGAGCAGGCCGCGCATGCGAAACAAACACCGCACTTTTTGCCATCGATCGAAGCAGTGCCGCCCGTCGCGCCGATGCTCGCGCCGTGGAACCGGTAATCCTGACACAGCAACGAAGTCGCTCTCATTGCCGACAGCCAACATTCCTTTAAAAAGAAAGTAGAGCCTGATACCCCTGGATAAAGCATTGGATAAATCATTGGATAGATCTTCTCGCCGATTTTTGCTGTTTGCCGCTCCATGCGCGCTGCTGGCAATCGGCCTGCCCTCGCAAGCCCAGACCGGACGCACCTACACCAATGACGACTACAGCCAGGCCGTCAGGCTACTGCGGGCGAGCACAATCTCGTTAGTGGATCATGCGGTCGAGCAATCCGCTGCTCTTGGCAGCAATCGCTTCTGGTATGTCGACTGGGCCAATGGAGTGCCCACGGTGATGGTGGGCGATGCGGCGCGACAGACCCGGTCCGCTGCTTATGATCCGCAGCGAATGGTAGCCGCCCTACACGCCGCCGGACTCGAAGAGAAGGATATTAGGAAAATCCTTCCAGATGAGTTCAGTCTGCTGAACGAAGACAAAACCGCGCTACTCACCATCGACGGCACGCGCTACCAGTGCAATCTTGGCGCGGACTACCAATGTGCGCTTCAGCTGCGCGGGCCCGCCGGCACCCCTAAGCCCAGCCTCATCGACGCCTCCCTTGCCGAGTTCTCTCCCGATGGCAAACGAGCCGTATTCCTGCGCGACTGGAACCTGTGGGTACGCGAGATCGCCAGCGGCGCAGAGAAGCAGCTCACCACCGATGGCGTAAAGGATTACGGCTACGCCACCGACAACGCGGGCTGGAGCCACAGCGATCACGCTATCGTGGTCTGGTCGCCGGATTCGACAAAGATTGCGACCTTTCAGCAGGACCAACGGAAGACTGGTGAGATGTACACCGTGAGCACCCGGGTGGGTCATCCTCACCTGGAGGCATGGAAGTATCCCTTCGTTGGCGACAAGGATGTAACCATGATTGAGCGGGTGACCATCGACGTAGAGAAAGCCAAGGTCACGCGCCTCAGGATGCCGGCCGACCAGCACCGTTCTACTCTGTGCGACCACCTTATCTGCGACGGTCCCTGGGAAGACGTGCAATGGGCGCAGGACGGAAAGACACTTGCCTTTGTTTCGACTTCGCGCGATCACAAGGTAGAAACGGTGCGCATGGCGGATGTACGCACAGGTGAGGTGCGCGACGTGTTCACCGAGAGCGTGCCAACGTTCTTTGAGAGCGGCTATAAACACGTGAATTGGCGCTACCTGTCACAGCGCAATGAGATCCTCTGGTTCTCGCAGCGTAACAACTGGGGCAACCTGTATCTGTATGACGCTGTCTCGGGCAAGCTGAAGCATGCTGTCACCGAGGGTGAGTGGAATGTGGATGAACTGCTCCGCGTTGATCAGCAAAGCGGTGCACTACTGATGACCGGCACGGGTCGCGAGCCATCACAGGACCCTTATTACCGGCGCATTTACAGCGGCAACCTTGATGGCCAACCAGTCAAGCTGCTCACGCCCGAAGACGCGGACCACGTGCCCGCGGTATCCGGCGATGGCAAATATATCCTCGATAGCTATTCCACCCCGCAAACGCCGCAGGTGCTGGAATTGCGGGATAGCGCTGGCCAACCGATCCAGGAGTGGGCACACGGCGACATCACCCGGCTGCAGGCCGCCGGATGGGTCGCGCCGGAAACCTTCCACGTAAAAGCGCACGATGGCAAAACTGATGTGTACGGGCTGCTGTTCCGACCCGCCCATCTTGACCCCTCACAGAAGTACCCGGTCATCGACTACATCTATCCGGGCCCGCAGGGTGGTTCTTTCGGCTCGCACAGCTTCGAACCAGCCAGGGCCGACAGCAACGCACTTGCGCAGCTTGGCTTTGCGGTCGTGCTGATTGAAGGCATGGGCAATCCAAAACGCTCAAAGGCTTTCCACGACGAGTACCTGAATGACATCGGTATCAACGCCATCCCGGATCAGATCAGCGGCATGCAAGAGCTATCGCACCGCTATCCCTGGCTTGACCTGGATCGACTCGGCATGTGGGGACATTCAGGCGGCGGCAACGCCACCGTCGCTACCATGCTGCGCTACCCTGACTTCGTCAAGGTCGGTATCTCGGAAAGTGGCAATCATGAGAATCGTAACTACGAAGATGACTGGGATGAAAAATGGGTCGGCCTGCTGCACACCAATGCGGACGGGACGACCAACTATGACTCACAAGCCAATGCCCTGTATGCGGGCAAGCTCAAAGGTAAGCTCATGCTGGCGCACGGCATGTTGGATGACAACGTGCCGCTATCGACTACCTTGCTGCTGATCGATGCTCTGGTAAAAGCCAACAAGGACTTTGACCTGGTAATGTTCCCCCAGGCTCACCACTCCTACGGCCCGGAGGCAGGTGCTTACATGATGCGGCGCCGGTGGGATTACTTTGTGACCGAGCTGATGAAGGCTATCCCCCCGCATGAGTTCCCCATGCCGGCACTGTTGACCAGGCACTAGTTCAGCATTTCTCACAGCTTATTCCGTAACCAATGACGGGTGCCCCACATCTCGCTCGTATTTCGCGAGATGTGGGATTCGCTGAACC
>CAZZVD010000146.1:0-13253 GCA_964657465.1 uncultured Acetobacteraceae bacterium
GTCACGATAACTTCTTCGATCTGGGCGGCCACTCCCTTCTGGCGGTGCAGGTGGTTCATCTGCTTAGATCTCGCGGGCTTGTTATTTCAGGACCTGAGATCTTTAGGAACCCAACGGTTGCGACCCTGGCACCAAAGGTTCAGACGAGGGGTACGAAGACGCCGGTTGACCATGCGATTCGTATCAAAGAAGGAGCGGGTTATCCCCCGATCTTTTTCCTGGACACCGCTGCCGGAGAGTTGGTGTACGTCTCCGCTTTAGCCCCCCTGCTCGACATAGATTCCCCGATTTACGGTCTTCCGTTTAGCGACACTGCTTCTGAGGGCACGATAGAAGCGATCGCGTCCAGATTGGTAAGGCTAATGATGACCGTGCAGCCATCTGGCCCGTATTGGATCGCAGGTTGGTCTTTGGGGGGTACCATTGCCTACGAAGTAGCGGCTCAGCTTGTCGGCGCAAATCACGAGATAGCGTTTCTCGGACTGATTGACTCCCGGTGCTACAACAGTTTAGGTTCCGAACGGTCGCTGGATCTGACAACGAAGGACGTGTTACTGCAAATGATTCGTGAAGGTGTGGAATCCTGCGCTGATTCCGAGCCCAGGATCACCCGCCTGCAGGAGGCCGCTACATCCTCCATAGCATGTCCGGAATTTGTGGAGCTCTGCCGTTCCACGGGGATGCTGCCGAAGCGATTTGCCGGCGCAAGTGCGCCATATATCGACACCACTCTCGGTCGCTGGCTGACACGCGTGCTGGCGGGGCAGCGGTATTTTGCGCATCCCCTTCCAATATCGCTATGCCTTTTTGCGGCACGAAGCGGAGACACGTCCGATCCCTCGTTGGGATGGGGGTCAGTGGTTCCGATGAGTGCTATTCGGAAAGTATTGGTCCCCGGAGACCATGCCTCCATGATGAAGCCTCCGAACATTCAAATCCTCGGGGCTGCGCTGTCCCGCCAAATACGCGAAGTGTCCTTCCGGCCAAGCGAACCGGTCCCATTGAGCACAGAGGATGCGCAGCCGGTCGTCCTGCAGCCGGGCCTGACGATCATGGACCCTGTGTTATGCATACCGGGAGCCGGGGCACCGGTCACCAGTTTTCTGGAGATGGCGAGTGCTTTCAAGAAGACAACGCCCGTGTATGGTTTGCAACCGCGAGGCCTGGACGGCGCCACCCTACCTTATTCCACGGTCGAAGCAGCCGCAGCTTCTCAAATACAAAATATCGTTTCTGTGTCGCGGAGCCAACCGATTCATTTGATCGGTCACTCGTTTGGAGGATGGATCGCTTTTGAAATGGGTCACAGGCTTATCCGCGAGGGCTGCCCCGTCGCCTCACTCACCCTCATCGATAGCGATCCACCCGCGGAAGAC
Source organism: uncultured Acetobacteraceae bacterium (assembly GCA_964657465.1). Taxonomy (GTDB): domain Bacteria; phylum Acidobacteriota; class Terriglobia; order Terriglobales; family Acidobacteriaceae; genus PALSA-350. Next base: position 1,377 of record CAZZVD010000146.1, read on the forward strand.
GATGCAGCTGTGCGCGATTACACAGACCTTGACATCACCATGGCGTGGATCGAACTGCTTGAACTCTCGCTCGGAAGAAAGCTTAATCTGACCAGGGGCTGTTTCGATCCGCACGACGAAACCAAGCGCAGACAAAAGCTCCATGAATACCTGCTGCGCGAAAACGCTGTCCCAGGTTCCTCGCGCCCGGAAATGCTGCGGGGTCCCCTCCGGACATTTGCCGCATGCTTTCGCACCAGCTATCACCCGTCAGCCCCGATGAGTGTACCGGTGACTCTGGTGATCGCAGAAAGTAGCGGCGAGGAAACTCGGGAAGCTTTGATCGCAGGCTGGAAGAAGTGGGCACCCAATCTCCAGGTACTGCCCGCACAAGGGAATCACGTGACAGTTTTGAAAATGCCCCACGTGGCCGATCTGGTGTGTCAGATCGAAGCGCGTTCCCGAAGACTATTGCGTCAACACTTGAGTGCTTGATTCATTTGTTCGGCACGACTTCCTAGAGGCATACATTTCTGCTTTCTCCTCCGCGTAATCGTTTGCGTAAACACGCAGCTCACGATGACGATGAGCGATTTCGGGCTGCTGCTGTTGTAGTGGCTCGTCAGATCCCTTTGCGTAACAGGTGAAAATGTATGGAAACAAAAGACTGTCTGCTACTCGGCTTTTACGATTTTCCTTTTAAAGAATATGTAGACATGGTTCGTATGCTGGGTGAAGATTCCGGTGCCTACCGGGATCTCGCGCTTGCCTTCATTCAGCGCGATGGCGAACCATTTCGTGCGCTTGATATTTTGAGCAGAGTTTGTAATGAGTGGGGTGATCGCCCTCCTGTCCACCTGCACAACGCGGATTTTCTGTGGCCGGTGATTACCTATTTAACAAACTTTCTGAGGAAGAGGGGCTTTGGGGTCGAGTACGTAAATTTGCCTCATCTTCAGGTTCAGGAGTTGGCTGATAAGTTCGCGGCATACAGATTCAATGCCGTTGTCATTACCACGACGCTGTACGTCTCGCCCCATCCCATCAGTTACCTTATAAAAAAGGTGCGGGCGCTCTCTCCCGATGTGCGGATCATTGTCGGTGGTCCATACATTAGCAATCAGGTCAAAGCGTTATCCAGGCCAAGCCTTACGCACCTGCTGCAGCAGTTGGGCGCCGACATTTATGTGCTTTGTCAGGAGGGCGAAGACACTCTGGCCGCAGTGCTGGGGGCACTGCGCGGGCAGGCAGTTCTCGATTTCATACCTAATCTGGCATTCTTTTCGGGCAGTAAGAATCTAATCTTTACACTGGAACACCCGGAATCCAATAACCTCGCGGACAACATGGTGGACTATGCTCAGTTTGCTGCTGATGAGTTAGGGGAATTTGTGACCACCCGTACCGCAAAGTCGTGCCCGTTTGCCTGTGCTTTCTGCGGCTTCCCGGCAAGGGCTGGCGATTATACCTATCTGGATGTGGCCCATGTGGAGAAAGAATTTGACGCCATTGCCGGACGAAACCAAATCACGACCGTTACGATTCTCGACGATACGTTCAATGTGCCAAAAGGAAGATTCAAAGAGATTCTTAAAATGATGATCCGGAACAAGTACCCCTTCAAGTGGAATAGTTTTTATCGGTCTGACCACGGGGATGAAGAAGTCATCGAACTGATGGCCAGGGCGGGATGCGAAGGTGTATTTCTTGGAGCGGAATCAGGCAGCGATGAGATGCTGGCGAGAATGAAGAAAACGGCGCGCCGAAAGCATTATCAAAATGCAATCCCCGCTTTTAACGCGTGCGGTATCTCCACCTATGTCTCTCTCATCGTGGGTTTTCCCGGGGAGACCGATGACACGGTTGAAGACACTATTGGCTTGTTGGAAGAGGCAAAGCCCGAGTATTACAGAGCTCAGCTCTGGTATGCGGATCCGGTAACGCCCGTGTGGCAGGATCGCCAGAAATATCGTATTGCCGGGCAGGGGTTTCACTGGAAACACGAGACCATGGATTCACAGCAAGCCAGCGATTGGATCGAAAGAATGTTTTTGCGCGTCCAAAATTCGGTGTGGCTACCTCAATTTGGCTTCGAACAGTGGAGTGTCTTCTATCTCCAACGGAAAGGTATGTCGCGAGAGGCGGTCCGGCGATTTCTGAAGACGTTTGACGCCCTCATCAAGGAACGTCTGGTAAGCCACGGGAGGCGTGCCGGCGAAGATCTTTACGATGCTTTACGGCAAAGCTGTAAACTCCGTCCGGAAGTTGAGCCCGAGCCACCGATTTTGGAAATGTGGTCAGGTAGCACGTACGAGAACGCTTGTAGCGCAATGGCTCTTGAACTGCAAGGCTTTAGTCCTCAGCCGAGCGAAGATGACGGAGCGGGAAAGTTGCAATGCGCAGTGCGGGTGCCGATTGGCGGCGAAACGGGTAATCGGCTTTACGAGTGTGAGACCGGCTTGCGACGCGCTACCCTTCTTGCGGCGGCTGCTGCGACCTTCAGTCGAGAAGCTCCGGGATGGCCGTTGCTGGCAGAGTTGCATTCTGAGACCAGTACAGTACCCGTGCCCATGCGTTTCCAGACACCAGCCGACGGGTCGCTCTCAGGATGGGTCGAGCAAGCGCTTGAAAAGACAGAGAGGATGGCACGATATGCACATTTCGCGCGCTGCATTTGTGAGGACGGTTATTGGCGGTCAAACTGCAAACTGGACCACCTTGCCTTTGAAGCGCTCGTTAGGATTTCTGACGGAGAAGACACGATTGAGCCTTGGTCGCTTCTGGCGTCCTTGCGTAAGCTTGGTTGTCGCAGACTCGTAACGTTCGAACTGCTCAACGGAAAGATTAGTTGCTCCATTTACTGTACCGAGGCGCTTACCGTCGAGTCCTCGAAGTCTCTGGTAAACGAGATAGTGACCTGGTTGGAATCACATGCGGCCGCGTCACAGGGTCAGCGGAGCGGTAGGTCCGAATTGCTTGTCTGATCCAAAGATAAATGCAGAAGTTCGGGAGCACTTCCGTTAAAAGAGGCATCCAACTAGGCTGGTAGGGGCGATGAATTCTTGACTGACTGATGTTGGATGCCTGGTGTCGTCTGGTCGCGAGGTCAAGTGCGAGACATCGCGACTGTCGACCGCCATGTGCATCCTTGGAAGCAACGAAACAGATTGATTGAATGCAGGTCGATTCTCGGGGTTGAAGGATGTCTTCGGCATGCTGGAAGTGAACAACATATCGAAAATGTATCGCGGTATTCCAGCGATTCGAAACGTGAGCTTTCGTGTGGGAGCCGGTGAAATTCTGGGCTACCTCGGGCCAAATGGCGCGGGCAAATCAACTACCGTTAAGATCGTTACCGGGTTGGTCGCCCCAACTTCTGGCAATGTGCTGTTCGCGGGCAGCCCGATCTCGGAAGACCTGGTACAGTACCGCTCTAACCTTGGTTATATTCCCGAAGAGGCGCACCTCTACACCCACTTGTCAGGCCTCGAATATCTGACGCTCGTCGGGCGACTCCGCAAACTACCGGAAGAATTGATCAAAGACCGGGCAGAGGTACTGCTCGGAAAATTGGGGCTTGAATCTTCTCGATACACGCCGATCGGACTTTACTCAAAGGGCATGCGGCAGCGGGTGCTCATCGCGGCAGCTCTGCTGCATGGTCCACGCCTTCTCGTGTTTGACGAACCCCTCTCTGGGCTGGATGCGGCCTCGGCGAGACTTTTTCGGGATCTGCTGATAGAGCTTGCGGCAGACGGGAAAGCGATACTTTATATCTCCCATGTGCTGGAGGTAGTAGAAAAGGTCTGCAATAACGTTCTCATCCTCGCAAATGGCGACGTCAAAGCCATGGGTCCTCCTGGGGAACTCACAAAGAGGTGGAACCTGCCCGACCTCGCTGCGCTCTATGCGTCTCTCACAGCACAAGCAGACAGCCGGGCGACTGCGCGTTCGTTGGTCGAAGCGGTTTATGCAAAGTAGGTTTATGCAGAACAGATTAAGGGCCCTGATAGACGGGCCCGACCATCCCGTTGCTTCTCTCTCGGTACAAGCCCAGGCTGCTAAAACAAGCAGCAAGCGGCGCAGCCAATTCCAAGTGCTTACATCGCACCTGTTCCATGCTCTCTTCGTCAATAATTCCTCAGTGGTAGAGGCCCAAACGGCGACCCAGATCGTTCAATCTGTTGGAAGTCTTAGCCTCCCTCCAATTCTGTTAACCCTCATTTTGATTGGTTCCTATAACGGTCTGATCCCCTTCATGCACTATCGATCATTTTGGCTCCGGGTGCAGGATCATTTCATTTTTTGCTCTTATTCGTTTTCCGTCGTCGGGATGGTTGCTTTGCTGCGGTGGGAGTCATTTTTTCCAAGCCTGTTGGACGCGCGGATCCTGGGGGTCCTTCCCATACCCCGGTTGCAGTTGTTCATGGCGAAGGCTTCTGCGGTTGGTTTGTTTCTCGGTCTCTTCGTGGCGGGCGTTAATTTGCCGTCGACAATACTGTTGCCAAGCATCGCAGGCGCTCCAAATGCGCTTCTCCACGCGCTGGCCCACTTTTTGGCTGTCACCGTGGCAGGGTGTTTTGGCGCGATATTCCCGCTGACCCTTCTCGCGATCTGCGAATCGATTCCCATAGCGTCGCTACAGCGATGGATAGCGCCCTTTCTCCAGGGGTTATTGGTCGCGCTGTTCTGGATTACCGGGCTCTTCGCACCGTTTCTAGCTTCCTCGACGCAGGGATTACTGCAGCAGCATTCGGCTCTTCTAAGCTGGCTCCCACCCTATTGGTTCCTCGGCATATATGAGTGGGTGCTTGGAGGCTCCTCTTCTGATCGCAACTTCGCTCCACTCGCCAAGATGGGCGTGATGGCGACCGCCATCAGCCTTGCGTCGTTGTTTGCATTTTATCCGCTGGCTTACCAGCAAAAGTTTTGCCGTTTAATTGAGGGCGTGTCTATTGCGCGTGGCCGGAACACCTGGTTGGCGAATAGCTTGTCCCGTGTTGTGGGCCGCCTGCTGCCGTCACCACATCACAGGGCGGCTTTCTTTTTTGTTGGCGAGACAATGCTACGAATCGCCAGGTTCCGGATCATTCTCATCATCGCAGGTTGCTCAGGCGCTGCTGTAGCACTGATGGAGGTAGTGAGATTTCAAGGGGCGCTCAGCTATCCCGTTCTTGCCATGCGCGAGTTGCGACCCGTCGATGCAGTTGGCGTGGTGATCTTTGCCTTGATCGGTGGTAGCTTTTGGTGCCTCAGTTCCATTGAACAGCCAGCCGCAGGATGGATCTTTGTTAGCGTAGCCGGGCAAGCGGGACGTTCCCTGGCCAGTGGAACGAGGCGTTGGGTAGCGATAGTGGCGTGTACGGCTTGCTTGCTTCTCCTGTGCGGTGTGACGTTAGTGTTGCCCCGACCCGCTTTTCATGCAGGCCTCTTCTTGCGGCAGCTTGCGACGCTTTGGGGATGGTGCATCATCGTAGTGATGGTCGTCTTTACACATTTTAGAGATTTCCCCTTCACAACGATGCGCCTTCGCCAAAGGGCGAATATGGTCTTATGCGCCGTTCATCTGCTTGTGGTGTTTCCTGTTTCACTGTTCATCCTGAGGTTTTTAGGGAATCTCTCCAGTCATGGCTGGTGGCCAGTTGCTGCGTGGGTATCGTTCGCTGGTGGAATGTACGCAGGTGTTTGCCACTGGTATGAGGAAGTAGACCTGAGGCCATTGTTCGCTGACGAGAACGAAACGGTGCAGCTACTGAACCTGCAGAATTAACGCCTGGTAATCCGTTCCGACCGGGTATCAACTGTGAGATTGGATTCTCCGCATATCGGTGTTCCGGCAGGTGATCCCGGTCTTTTGTAGGTCTGCGCGAGCCATACGTAGGGCAATTTTTATTTCGAGGTGCGGCATGAGCCGCTTCTTCTGGAAGTTAGTAGCGCGATGCGCCAGGATCTCAATTATGCCACTGATGCGCATGTACTATCAGCATTGCTCGTGGTCTCTGGGGAAATGGTATCTATGGCGGACGATTGGACTGCAGGTCGGCGGCGTGACCGCGGCGCAGACGCAGGATAATGTCAAGATGGTGGTTGACACGCGTGAGCTGGTTGGCAAAGCAATCTACTACTTCGGTGTTTGGGAGCCGAACCTCACAGAGTGGCTGCGCAAACGCCTCGCGCCCGGCGATACGTTCGTCGATGTTGGCGCCAATATCGGATATTTTACGCTGCTGGCATCCAAACTAGTGGGAGAGAGCGGAGCAGTCATCGCCATTGAACCCCAGCCGGCATCGTCTTCCTTCCTACTAGACAATATAAGACGAAATCGCGCGCAAAATATCCGCGTTGCATGCGTAGCCGCGTGGAATCTACCAGGGCGCAAGACACTCTTTAGCGGGCCTTTAGGCGGACCGAGCGGACTGAGTTCGCTGTTGCCGCAGTGGGTCGAACATTCAGCCGTGGCGTGCGACGTGGCAACGGAGTCCTTGGGCAACATTATCCACCCCGAAGAAGTACAACAAATCAAGATGATCAAAATTGACGTTGAGGGAGCGGAAGCAGAAACGCTCGAAGGGTTGCTACCAATTATTCCACTATGCAGGGAAGATATCGAGATTGTTGTTGAAGCACCAGAAGACGGCAGCCAGTCTGAGGCGCTTGTACTGATCCTCGCAGGCTTCAGGGATCGTGGCTTCAGGATGCACCGTATTGCCAATGATTACTCGATGCGTTCGTATATTTTTGCGAAGAATCATGGCGAAAAAAACAATGATGGGGCTGATGGTGATTTGATCTTATCCCGTTCGGTATCCGTACCATTACACGTAGCTGACACTGTGGTTGCGTCTCGCAGATAGATGATACGTCGGGTGCTGTTGCGTTGTAGGATATGCAGCCGAAACCAGACTCATGTGTGCTGCCCGTCACCTTGACAGTCCGTTCGCATGTTTGGTCTTATAGGGCGTCCGTTGGATGAGGTGACGATGAATCCGCCAATTCACACTCCAGATCTTGGCAAGCATCCCATCTCAATGGAAAAGCTCGCCTTTCTCATTGGAAACTGGTCAGGAGAAGCCCGCTTGCTGCGCGGGCCCGGCGAACCTGGAACTCTGACACAAACAGAGGTGGTTCAGTACCAGCTGGACGGTCTTCTACTCGTCATCGAGGGAACCGGTCGGTCTCGCGTAGACCAGAGTCCGGTTATTCAAGCGCTGGGCATCATTTTTTATGATGATTTGGCTGAGAAATACCACATTCACGCATGGAACGACGGACGTAGTCTTGAAACTGAAGTTGAATTGGACGAAGACAGCCAAACCCTGCGATGGGGTTTCGGCGCCGGCGACATACGAACCCGCTCGGTTCTGACAGTGGCAAAGGACGGCCCATGGACCGAGACTGCGGAGGTGGTGGTGGGAAGTCAGCCTCCACGAAGGCTGATCGAACTCACGGTGTCGAGGGTGGGTTAAAGGCAGGTGTTTGTCGGAGGGTGCAAGCCTTGTTCCCACGGGGCTCGCAACTCCCGCAGATACCAAACGCAGGTTGTCCAGCGAGATAATAGAGCAGCCTGCGTTCTGCGTCTACATCTGCGGGAAACTGCCCGGTGCTCCATCTGGAGCGGATTGTGAACTACAGCAGAGGTATTTTCCCCACCTCCGGTGGACGTTGAGTAAAGAGAACGCACCTGTGGCTACTTAATCAACCTAAAGAAATAAGTCGGGTTTTTTATCTTCCGTCACTTCTTCTGTGAAGGCAATGTTCTTAAAATAGTCATGTTCTGTGAACGGCTGGCGTCTGAATCACGCCAGGCAGATCCTCTGCGGATACCCGGTGTAGATCTGCATTTTCATAGTGATTCGGATACCTAATCATTGCGTCTTCGCTCCGTGTACTCATCAACGGCCTGCGCTAAGTTACGTGAGCGCTATTTAAACCGCAGGTCCCTGTTTACGCGGTTGGATTGGAAGCAGCGTGGTTCAATTTCCATTGATCAGGAAGCCATGCGGGGAGTTGGCTTGGTTGGGTGGTAGGAAGGTTGACCAACAGCTGAGTGAAGTAGAGTTGCGGGTCGATCTGATGACGACGGCAGGTGCTGGTAAGGCTTGCCAGGATGGCAGCCGTTCTTCCGCCGCGTGGGTTGCCGACGAATAGCGAGTTCTTGCGGTTCAGCACGACCCGCTTCATTTCCCGCTCGCTGGCATTATTGTCGATGGCCACAGCGCCGTCAGAGCAGAACACGTTCAGTTCCTGCCACTGGCTCAGGCCATAGCCGATCGCCTCAGCCATGGGATGCTTGGGCAACAACTGTTCTTTCCAGGCCAGCATTTTCTCGCGCAACTCAAGCAACAAGGGTGCCGACTTTTCCTGGCGCGCTTGCAACCTCTCGGCTACGGATAGGCCGGCGGCCTGTTTTTCGACAGCGTACAAGGCAGCCACTCGTTCGATTGCCTGGCGCGCAATGTCCGGTGCCGCCTTCTCTGCTTCAATCAACTTGCGGCGCAGGTGTGCCCAGCATCCGGCACGGATGATCTCATTGCCGGCCACCACACCGTTGTATCCTCCGTAAGCATCAGCCAGCAGCACCTGTTGGTAATCCTGAAGAAAATATTTCGGACCGTCGCGGCCCCGGTTCAGTGTGAAGTCGAAGATGTTATAGGGATGAGCATCGTCGCCGAGATAGACCCACATCCTGGCGTTGGCGGTCTTGCCTAAGCTCTGCATGGGCATGATGGTGTCATCGGTGGAGATGACATGCGAGCCGCGCACTCGGTCCGCCATCAGTTCGTACAGCGGCTCGACCAGGTCGGCCACGTCTCCGCACCAGACCGATTGAGTAGCCCGCGAGATCTCGAAGCCTTGTCGGGCGAAGATGTCTTCCAACCTGTAGAGGGGAAGATAGTCGGCGAATTTACTGGTAACGATAAAAGCCAATAGCCCCGGCCCCGCCATGCCTTTATCGATGGCCGCTTCAGGCTTGGCCGCGGTCACGATCTGCGCACTGTCACCAGCCTTCTCACAAGCCGGGCAGGCGTACTTCTTGCGGAGATGATGAAGACGCTCGAAGTGGCCGGGATGATATTCCACCTGCCAGCTCTCGTCGGCGCCAATCTCTTTTCGCTCCAGACCACAACAGGAGCAAGCGCGTTGTTCGGCACTCAACTCGTATACATGCGTGGTCACGGGGAGGTGATCGAAGTTGGCAAGATTGCGGCGCCCTTTACGTCGCTTTACCCAGCGCAATTCCTTTTGTGGTTCGGCATCGGCCGGCACATCGTCAGGGTTGACCGGCTTGCTCTGCAGCTGCTCACCGAATTCGAGCAACAACTGCGCCAGCTGCTCTGCCGATGAAAGCTGGTCAGCGCGGGGGCCGTAGCGAGCCTTTTTGTAGCGGTCCAGCTCTGTCTTCAGCCGCAACACTTGTATATAGAGATCATCGCGCTGGCCGAGCAGCGTGGAAACCATGGCCTTCAGCGCTTCTTTATCATCAGGTAAGTGGGAGGCGGCGGCGGGGGGCACAACTATGTTATGCCACAGTTTGTTGCGAATGACTTAACTCGCCACCTTCTCTTTATTGCTTGTGTTGGTTCGCCGGTACCGCGGTGTCCGCTTCAGCTTCGTCATATCGATTCCATCCAGCATCATGGCTAATTCGCTGGCACGGAGCTCCACCGAACGGGCTCCCTTTTCGACACGCGGCAACTTGAAAACACCGGCTTCCAGCCGCTTGTACCACAACACGTAACCATCACGGTCCCAGGTAAGGATCTTCAGCCGCTCACAGCGCCGCGAGGCAAACACAAACAGATGCCCGCTCAACGGGTCCTGGGCAATCACCGCATGCACCCGCTCGGCCAGACGATCAAACCCGCAACGCATATCGGTCCCCTCCGTCGCCAGCCAGATGCGGGTCGACTGCAAGCCGTCCAGCGTGCGCAAACTCGGCAAGCCCATCATGGCTGGTGCTCCAACACCGCCAACAATGCGCGCAGGTGGGTGGCATCAAATCCTGGCTCAACCACAAGACTGCGACCGCCAATCAGGCGGACCTCAATCCCGCTCCGCCTTGCGATCTGCTCTTGCACCGGCGCGACTTCTAACTGCACAAATCCTGACGATGCCTGCTCCCGCTTGCGACGCTTCCAGGCGAATATCTGCGACGCCGGTACCCCGCGCTCGCGACAGAAAGCCGCCACCGTCTTGCCGCTCTGCTCTTGCTCAGAAATTAATCCTCGCCACTTCGCCTCTGCTTCGGCTCCACGCAATCTCATCCCTGAAGGATGTAAGCATTCGGGGATGGACAGGAGGCAAAAGGTGGAACTATTTGAGGTGATCCGGCGGGGATACGCGGCCGGGGAGACGATTCAAGGGCTATCCAAGAAGCACGGTGTGCACCGGCGGATGGTGCGGCAGGCAATCGGCAACGCGATTCCTCTCGAGCGAAAAGCGGTGGTACGGGAAGCGCCCAGACTGGGTCCGGTCATGGCGCACATCGAGCAGATGCTGGCCTCCGACCTTCAGGCTCCGCGCAAGCAGCGGCATACGGCTCATCGGATTTGGATGAGACTACGCAAGGAGCATCCGGAGCATGCGGTTGGGGAAGCAACCGTGCGGCGCTATGTGCGGGAGCGGAAGCGGGAGATGGGACTTAGCGGGCGGGAAGTGTTCGTACCGCAGAGCTATGAGTTGGGCCAGGAAGCGCAGGTGGATTGGTTTGAAGCCATGGCCATACTGGGCGGCGAAGCGCGCAAGCTGCAGTTCTTTGCCATGCGCAGCATGGGCTCTGGCGATGCCTTCCACCGCGCCTATCCGCACGCCACGCAGCAAGCGCTGCTGGAAGCTCACGAACATGCGTTCGCCTATTTTGGTGTTGTATTCAAGACCCTGCGCTACGACAACATGGCCTCCGTAGTGAAGAAGATTCTGCGCGGATACCAACGTGTGGAGACGGATCGGATCATCGCGTTCCGGTCGCACTGGGGCTACCGTAGCGAGTACTGCAACCCGGCCAGCGGCCATGAAAAAGGCGGCGTGGAAGGGGAGCTGGGCTGGTTCCGGCGCAACTGGCTGGTGCCCGTGCCGGAAGCCAGCGTGTTGGACGCGTTGAACCAACGTATCCTCGATGCCTGCCTGGATAATCGAAGTCGCACCATTCTCGGCCGCGGCATGACGATTGGTCAGGCCAGCGAGCTGGAACGCGGGCATTTGTCGCCGCTGGCCGAAGAAGGATTTGCGATTGACGAGTTGCTGTATCCGCTTCTGGTGGACAGCAAGGGCCGCGTCAAGGTGAAGACCAACTGGTACTCGACCCCGCTCTGGCCAGGGTTACGCGTAACCGCGAAGGTTTCGCCGTTAAGCGTAGAGATCGTGCACGACAACAAGGTGGCTGCGCGGCACGCACGTTGCTATCGACGGGGTCATCAGATCCTCGATCTGGAACACTACCTCGATGTATTGGATAAGAAGCCGGGAGCCATGGCCGGTTCCACGCCATTGCAGCAGTGGCGTGAGGCTGGCCGCTGCCGCTTGTCTGGACGCGATCTGGCGAGAGCTTGCGCAACGTCATGGCAAGGGCAACGGGACCCGCGAGATGATTTCGCTGATCCGCGCCGGTTCCAGCGACGGATGGGACAAGCTGATCGTAGCCGTGGAAGAGGCGTTGCGTCTGGGGATTAGCGATACAGCCTCGGTGCTGCATCTGTTGCGTATGCCCGACCCGGAGCAACGCCGCCGATATGCTGTCGCCCTGGCCGAAGAACTACTTCCGTTTGAGCGCCCCATGCCGGTGATGGATGACTACGACCTGTTGCTGGTCAACACGACAGGAGGCATCCAGTGAAGAACCATAGGCAATCACTCGAACAAGCCAGCATTCGGCAGTACTGCAAAGCGACTCGACTGCCG
>CAZZVD010000147.1:0-13243 GCA_964657465.1 uncultured Acetobacteraceae bacterium
TTCTCACCACAACCCTCAGCTTCCGACCACAATGCCCTACTCCCTGGACGGGTGCGGGCATCGTGGTTGTCTCCGGACAGTCGTGGTGAGAAATGCGGGCCTAAGCATGGGTATCCATTACTGATTCAGAAGGAATACCGCGCCATAAATTGGATCAGCCGCGGCGAGCCTGCGGTGCTGGTGATCGCTCCGAAGTTGCTCGGGCTCTCTACATCCACGAACGACGGGCTGTTGAAACTGGGATGGTTCCACAGGTTGAAGAAGTCGGCGCCAAAGCGAACCTGATGGTTCTCATGGATCACGAAGTTCTTAGCCAGGCTGAAGTCCCAGTTCTGCTGCTTCGGGCCGCGGTACGGGTTGCGTCCCAAATTGCCGAACCCGGTCGACCCATCCGGTCCAATCGCTGGCGCCGGCGCGAAGTTATTGATATTCAGATAGGCATTGAGACGGCTGTGCAGGCTGCCAGAGGTCAGACCCTGGCCCACGGCGCCCACCAGTTCAGGAGTAGTAGGAGTACCAGAACCATTCAGTCCAAACGCAGAGGCCGCTCCCGAATCAAGCACCGTGATCGGCGTGCCCGATTGATAGGTCGTGATGCCGCTCACCGTCCATTCCGCAAGCAGCAGGCGCTCTACGCCCTGGGCGGCATGAAAAAATGGCAACTGGTACACATATTGCCCGATCAACCGATGGCGGCGATCAAAGTCTGACAATCCGTAAGAATCGGCCAGGCTGGTCTGGTCGTTGATCGCCGAATTAAACGCCGTATTGCCGGTCGAAGTCTCATCCATTGCTTTGGCGAACGTGTAAGCGAGTTGAAACTCCAGTCCGCCGGAGAACCGGTGTGTCAGCGTCGCCTGGGCACTGTGATAGATCGAAATCGCATCATCGGCAAACAACTGATAACCGGTCGCGCCCAGGCCCAGCGCCCGGCTGCGGGCGTTCAGGTTGGCCGCCGTGTTCTCCGTAATCGTGTACGTCGCGCCGCCGGCGCCAGTGATCGTCAAAGGATGATCGCGCACATCGTAAGGCTGAATCGCATCACGCGTTTCCCGCAGATGCGTGCCTTTCGTGCCGATGTAGCCAGCCTCGAACAGCCATCCCCGGCCCAGGGACTGCTGCACGGTCAGGTTCCACTGTTGCGTGCTGGGCACAACAAAGTGCCGTGGAACTTCGAGTCCCAGCAGATTAATGCTGTTGCCGTTGAAGTTCGGCGCCTGCGTCGTGTCATTGCCGGGAAAGCCCGTGACCTGCGAAAACACCGGCGAATACGCCGGATCGATCACTCCACCCACTGGCAGCTGTCCGGGACCGGTGGCAAAGAGAGTCGCCATGGTGCCGGGAGGGCCCGAAGCAAAGGTGATCGGCAATATCGGCGCAATGAATGAAAGCTGATCCACATTGCCCACATCTTCTTTCACATAATAGATACCGTAGCCGCCGCGTACCGACGTCTTTCCGTGGCCGCCGATGTCATAGGCAAACCCGATGCGCGGGCCGTAGTTCGAGGCATAGTTGTTGTTCATCGTCGTCGCGCTTGTGGTGCCCGTAATGCCCGCGATGTTGTAACGGTTTATGCCCTTGGGGTACACAAACGGATTTAGCCCCTGCTGCGCCAGGTCTACGTGGGTATTGCCGATGTGGTAGAGCTCGTCATAAAAAGCGCCGGCTAGTTCCCAGCGAAAGCCCAGGTTCACCGTCAGATCCGAAGTGGCCTTGAAGTCCTCCTGCAGAAAGAGCGCGTAGTTGTTACTGCGGTATTGATGGTTGTCGACGCCGCTGCCTCCGTAGGAGAAGCCGGGCGATCCGAGCAGAAAGTTCTGCCAGTCGGTATTACCGCCGCCGGGGCTGAAGAACAATTGCCCATTGAACACCTGCGGGAACAGCTTATCCAGGTTGACCCGGTCGTACTCGCCGCCGAAACGCACAAAGTGACGGCCGTGCGTGTAACTCGCCGTGTCCAGGGCCACAAAGTTGTTTTGCGTCTGCGACTGGTCAGCGGCCGGTGTGGGGCCCATTTGAAAGCCACCACTATTGAACGTGAATTTGTAAATCAACTGGTCAAGGTTCGCGTTCGGGCGATCGATGCCCAGGTCGCTCACCGTGGCGATAGGAACGTTGATCGTCTGGTTGGCAATCCTGACAAAGCCAAAGCGCGCCTCGTTCACCAGGCTGGGCGAAACGATGTGCGTCTCTGTGATGTTGACGAAGCGGTCGCGCACCGGCAGGTCGAGCGGAAAATTCAGATCGGTGCGCGCAATGCTTCCACCCAGCGAGGCCTGCAGTCCGCCCGCGCCAAAGGGCAGGTCCGACTCGAAATTGGTGAAGAAGAAACGTCCTGAAATCTTGTCCGCGCCATTGCGGAACTCGCGATCGTAATTGGTCGTGAACTGATCATCCTGGTAGCGGCCCGGGCGGCTGACATCGAAATTGCTGGTACCGCCCGGCGTGCCTGAGGCGGTCGGTATCAGGTAGCCACCCGGAGTCGAGCCAAACTGGTTGCTCTTCAGGTTCAACAGGGCCAGCGCCACCGGGTCGATCTGGCTTGGACTTATGCCCTGGCCGGGGAAAAACGTATTTGCAAGCGAAGCCGCGGTGCGATCCTGCGGCAGCACTGGAATCGAAGTCTGGATGATGGTCCCGTTTGAGAGGCCGCTACTCTGGCGGGTTCCCTGGTAATTCACAAAAAAGTATCCCACCCGTGGGTTGAAGATGGGGCCGCCCAGGCTGCCGCCAAAAATGTTCTGCTTCACCACCGGCCGGCTCCCACCCTGCTGCTTCAGGAAAAACTCATTCGCATTCAGCACATCATTGCGGAAGAACTCGAATGCCGAACCGTGCAGCTTGTCGGTTCCTGACTTGAGCACCGCGTTGATGTTGCCCCCACCATTGCGCCCCTGGGTTGCGTCGTACATGCTGGTCTGCACGCGAAATTCCTGCACGGCATCCGGGCTGGGCAATGGGGTATTGGTCAACTCCGAAACGTTGTAGTCGGTCGCGGTGATTCCGTCGATCAGGTAATTGTTATTGTCTTCGCGCTGGCCATTCACATCGATGCGTACGTCGCCGCGGCCCAACGATGCACTTTGGTTCAGCGCGGACGTGGTGCCGCTGGAAAACGTCAGTAGTTGCTGAAAATTCTGCGTCGCCAGCGGCAGCCGCGAAATCGTGGAAGCGGTAATCGACTGACCGGTGGCGGCGTTACTGGTTTCAATCGCGGCCACGTTCGCCTGCACCGCCACCTGTTGTGCGACGGAACCCACTTTGAAGGCAACCGTAAAGCGGGTGGTCTCCGTAACCCTGACCTCCAGCTGCGAAACCACAGTCGCGAACCCTGCGGCCGAGACCGTCGCCCGATAGGGCCCGGGCGGCAAGAGAGGCGCGGTAAAGCTGCCTGTCTGATCCGTAGTCAGTGTTCGCGCCGCACCCGTATCAGACACCAGCACGACCTGTGCGTTCGCCACTGCGGCGCCGCTCGGATCCTGCACCTGGCCGGCGATCGCACCAGTCGCGCCTCCCTGTGCAAACGCGGCAAAGAAGCCAGGAAAAAGCAACAGCAGCCATAGAGCCCAAACACCGGCGAACACGCGGTTCACGATGGCAACCCCCTAATTTTAAGGATCAGAACGAGACAAGCCAGGCAGCTAGCTGAGCCGGCAACAACCGCGGAAGTAGCTGAAAAAACGCATACCAGTCACAGCAGAGTATTACGAAAGGGCTCTGGCTCCAACATGTTTTTCATCAGGGTTTCGCTGCGGCAGCTCCAGCAGCGCTCTCTGGATGTACACACGCGCACCTGGGTCGCAACCGAAGTTTGCAATCGCTTGCACCCGCAGATCGGAAGGGCGCTCCGGATCCCTGATTTGTGCGCCGCGTTCTGCCGGCTCCCCGAAGTTGCTTCGGTGTGGTATGGACGATCATTGCATCACTCGCTCCACAAAAGACTCGGCCTTATTTGTCCGCGCAAATTGCCTGGATGCGTCATCGCACGTTCTTCTGCCCGCTGCCCTGTATCTTCAACCAGGCCTCGCAATCATCACAGTTTCTAAAGGGATTTCAAATGCACCGGACACTCGCAGCCCAAACAAGAGCGGGGGTGCAGGAGCGCACACTACCAATTATTCCTGGCCCGGTAACCCGTGTTTAACCGGGCTTAGGGCGTTTTTCAGTTGGGAGATGTGGGATTCACAACCGCTCACCGGTCTCCTTTCCTCCTAACTTCCTTTGCGGGACAAGAGAGTAAAAGCCCGCCCACATCTCCCGGCTGAAGAGCGCCGTGAGATATGGGGCACCCGGTGCAGTGGTGGGATTCAACATGTGTGGTCGCCGCGCTACAGACAAAGCCTGGGAACATATGCCTCATGACCCCCAAAAAAGCACTGGCTCAAGTTGGTTCCACACCGGAGCATCCCTTGATTTTGCGCAGGTCTCCGCATATTCTGGAGCTGTTAACCTGCTCCGCGACAACGCACATCGGGCCAAACCATCGTCATTTCCAAACTAGCAGCTATGGGCTCTCACTTCTTACCCGGGTCATCAGTGATTCGGTAGAACGGCCTTAGCGGCGGACGCCTTCAAGTGGCTGCAAGCCTGATTTATCGATTCGGACCGCTGGAGCACAATGACGATTGAGTTGCGAGATATTTCCCGGCAGTTCGGTAGCGTCACGGCTCTGCATCGCGTCAACCTGATCGTACCCAAGGGCCTCTTCCTCACACTGCTCGGTCCAACCGGGTGCGGCAAATCTACCCTGCTGCGCATTCTTGCCGGCTTCGTCAAGCCAACTACGGGAGAGGTTCTCATCGATGGTGAGGTGATCAACGACCTGCCCCCCAACCAGCGAGAGGTCGGCCTTCTCTTTCAAAATTACGCTCTGTTCCCGCACATGACGGTCGAGCAGAACGTCGGATTTGGCTTAAAGGTGCGCGGGCTTCCCCGGGCCAGGATCAAATCGAAGCTGGACGAGATTCTACCCATGGTCGGCATCGATCATCTGCGCAAGCGCTACCCGGCGCAGATATCAGGCGGCCAGCAGCAGCGCACTGCGTTGGCGCGTACACTCGCCATCGAACCACGGGTGCTGCTGCTGGACGAGCCACTGGCAGCCCTGGACCGTCGATTGCGCCTGGAAATGCAGGTTGAGCTGAAGAAGCTGATCACTCGGGTCGGCATCACGACCATCTGCGTTTCGCATGACCAGGACGAGGCGCTCTCCATGAGCGACAGCATCGCCCTGATGAACAATGGACGTATCGAGCAGTTTGGTTCACCGCTCGAGCTCTATGACCGGCCTCGAACAACATTTGCCGCCGGCTTTCTTGGCAACTCCAACCTCTTGTCTGGCCAGGTGTGCAAAGAGGCCGACGGAAGCAGCGTGTTTGTTGCAGGACAACTACGCATTCCGCTGCCCCCTGCACCCGTGACGGAAAAAGCCACGCTGCTGTTACGGCCGGAACACCTGACCATACAGCAGGCGGCCGCACCCGGCTCTCTTTCCGGCTTGATCGTCTTTGTCACTCACCTGGGCCATTCCATGCAATATGAGGTGAAGCTCGATGCGGGCCCGGCATTCCTTGTCGCCGTGTCACGCGCCCGGGATATGGTGTCACTGCCGGCCGGCGCCCGCGTCTATCTTGTTCCTCACCATCCGTCGGCATATCAGCTGGTACACGAATAAAAAGGTGCTTCGCCATGATGAAAAACATTGCTGCCGCTACAGCTCTACTGGCTACGCTGCTGCCCCTGTGCGCCTGCAAAAAGAAAGCCGGAGACGAGGGCGCGGAGCTGGTCGTCGTGAGCTACATCGGCGAGGCGCAAATTCCCTACCGCAAGTTTCTCTCCGATCCCTTTGAGAAGAAACATCCCGGCGCGACGGTTCGCCTGGTGCCCTCGGAGTCTGAGGACGTGGTTGCGCAAATCAAGGCAGCGCGCGGCGTAAGCCCATATGACGTGGTCACTCTGGGGGAGCCCAGGCAGATTTCCGCAGTGCAGGAAGGCTGGGTCGAGCAGACGCCACGCACAGACTTGCCTAATCTTGCCCAGGTCTACCCGCAATTCATCTCTGCCTGCCGCGACAACGGCATACCCGAGACCTATAGCCTGATCGGGTTGGCATATAACCCGGACAAAGTAGCTGCACCCCAGTCCTGGACCGACTTGTGGAAGCCGGCGTATCGCGGCAAGCTGGGCATGACCACGCCGGCTAGCAACCTGGGCTTCGGCGTGGTGGTGCTAACGGCGAAATTGTTCGGCGGCAACGAAGACAACCTGGCGCCTGCGTGGCCCAAGCTTCACGACCTGGGACCGTTCGTTGTTGCGCCCAGTCCAGAGGCGCTGGCCCAGCTTTTTGAGCGAGGGGAAGTTGCCATTGCGCCCATGTGGAACAACGATGCCGCAATCCTTGCACTGCACGGTCTGAAGCTCAAGTTTGTACAGCCAGCACCCGGAGCCATCGTCGTGGTCTCCTGTATGGACGTGGTCAAGAGCACGGCGCAACCGAAGCTGGCACGGCAATTCCTGAATGATGAAATCTCCGTCGACTTTCAATCCCACCTGGCCCAGGCGCCCTGGTACTTTGGCCCCACAAACCGCAACGTGAGCATTCCGCCTGGTTCTTCGGTTTACATACCGGCCACTGCGGAGGATTTGCAGCATTCCACTTTCCTGGATTGGGGCACGGCCATCAAGCATCGCGCGGAAACCACGGAGCGCTTCGACCGGGAGTTTAGCCGTTGAAGCTGCCACGCGGATCGATCGCCGGCGTTTTGCCGGCATTGGCTTTTACCACCGTGATGGTGGGTTTGCCATTGCTATTGCTTTTTGGGCTGGGATTTCTGCAGGTGGAACGCGGCACGTTTACCGGGCACTTCTCGGCACACGGGTACGCGGGCATCTTCACTGACCCTTTCTATGCGCAGGTCTTCGCCCGCACTCTTTCCATCGCGCTTGGGGTCACGCTCCTGTGCCTGCTGTTCGGCTACCCGATCGCCTATCTCTTCTATCGTGCCAGTGGCCGCTGGAAAGGCGCAATACTGTTGTGCGTCCTGGCGCCTTTGCTAACCAGCACCCTGGTACGAACGTTCGGCTGGATGGTCGTACTGGGCCGCGAAGGAGTGATCAACCAAACACTGCTGGCCACGGGCCTGCTGCAAACACCCATCGAATTCCTGTTCACGTTGAAAGGCGTGGTAATCGGCATGACGCAGGTCCTGCTGCCCTACATGGTTCTTCCCATCATGTCTTCGCTCGATTCGGTTGCGCCGGTTCTTGAAGAGGCGGCCATCAACCTCGGGGCCTCACAATGGCAAGTCTTCTGGAAAGTGATCATCCCGCAGACCCTGCCTGGAATCGCCGGCGGTGTGTCGCTGGTATTCATTCTGGCTTTCTCGGAATTCCCCGTTCCCGCTCTGCTGGGCGGCGCGACGTTTAAGACACTGCCGGTATACATCTATCAAACCATGGCCACGCTGCTGGATTGGAGCCGGGGCGCGGCACTTGCTTCCGTGCTGCTGGTCGGCTCCGGCCTGGCCGTCTATCTGCTACAACGAACTTTCCGAGGACTGTCCCCCTGGACACGCACAACAGCCAAGTGAGACGTGGCCGACAGATCGACCGCCTGGGTGCGGTGCTGTTGATTACCCTCGCGGCGATTGGCCTGATAAGTCTGATCGTGCCCACGCTCATTGTCGTCATCGAATCGTTCGATACACGCCGGCTGATCGCGTTTCCACCCGCGGGCTTTTCTCTTGACCGCTATCGTGCGGTATTTGCTTCCGACATCATCATGGAGGCAGCGCAACTTAGCCTGTTCTGCGCCCTGATCGTAATCGCGCTGGACCTTCTGCTGGGTGTACCCGCTGCTATAGCCCTGGTGCGCGGTGATTTTCCCGGCAAGGCGGCCATGACGGCGTTTTTGCTGTCGCCCATCATGCTGCCCGGGATCGTGATTGGGATCGCCATTCTCATCTTCTTCTCGCTGTTGGGCGCTTCCCCGTCCATCCCTCTCATGGTGGTGGGTCACGTGGTGTTCACGCTTCCCTTCCTGATACGGCTCACCATGGCACGCATGGAACGAACCAACGTAACACTCGATGAGGCTTCAGAAAATCTGGGCGCCAGCCGCTGGCAAACCTTCCGTTACGTTTTGCTTCCTCAACTGTGGCCGGGCATCATTGCCGGAGCAGGCTTCTCTTTCCTCAACTCTTTCGATAATTTGACGATTTCCCTGTTTACAGCGCCGATTCGGCATCGGCCTTTGCCCATCGAACTGTTCTACATGACTCGTTTCGATCTGGATCCGAGAGTGGCTGCGATCGCGGCCCTGGAATTCATGTTCGCGATTGCCTTAGTAGCCCTGGCCGATGGCAAGCTACGCAAGAGCGGGTTGATGAAGGATCTGTGACCGCCCAGCAACCCGCATCTAACGAGGTTGCTCTCTGCTTTTGGCTCTATGGAGAGAGAGCGCGCCAACCTGCCATCGCTATGCGCTTGGCAAGTCTGCGTACGAGAGGCGACGGGTCATCCCCACGTCCGCCTGCAACGTACGTTCATACATTCTGCGATAGATGGGTTCCAGCGTTCGGGCCCAATGATCGACTGCCTGGAATTGCCGCTGATACTCCGTCCAGTGGGCGCGAATTTCCTTGCGCAGCTCGCGTTCATCCACCTGCAGCAAACGGCCTTGCTCCATCACTATGCTTCCCGCCACCATCACGGCACACACTGAACTGCCGTTCTCGCAAAACACAAGCTGGCGCCTGAGATCATTGAGGGGCGTGAACGGGAACGTATCAAGATCGAGCAGGATCAGGTCTGCCTGCATGCCTACCGCGATGTAGCCGGTCACATTTTCCAGGCGCATCGCTTTTGCCGCGTTACGCGTCGCGCACTCCAACATCTCCTGCGCCCTGGGCCACCGCCGGTAATCGGGCTCAGTGATCTTATGCACCAGGCCACCGGCTTTCGCCACTGCCCACATATTGACACTGTCGTCAGAGCACATCTCGTCACTGCCGATACATATATTGATGCCGCGCTCCTGTAATGCGCGGAACGGCATGACGCCCGAGCCCAGTTTCAAATTGCATAAGGGATTATGAGCGATGGAGCAGCCACTGGCGGCCAGCAGGTCCATGTCGGCCTCATCCACCCAGATCGCATGGATCACCAGGGAGCGCTCGTTCAGAACACCTTCGTCATGCACATATTCAACCAGCGAACGGCCAAAGCGTTCCTGACCGAGAACGCGCTGCAGCCGCGTTTCGAGAATGTGCATGTTATAGGGCAGATCGAATTGCGCGGCCAGTTCGCCCAACTGGTGCAGGTAATCGCGCTCTACGCGCTGCGGTGCGGAGCACGAGACCGCGGCCCGTATCCGTCCCTCATGAGTATCATGCCAACGCGCGATAAATCGCTGGTAAGCCTCGATAAGTTGTAGCGTCGTGAGTGGGACCGATTCCCTCATCTTCTGCCGCAAAGCTTCCGGCAGAAGATCGTACAGGTACGGATATTTGTTGTACTCCAACACATTCTGCATGTTGATCGAGACAGTGGCGCGTATGCCAGAGTCGGCATAGGCAGACATGGTGGCGTCCGTCAGATCTTCGGTAAGGCTGGGAACGTAAAAAGGGTCATCATGGACGGCGGTGACACCGCACTTCAGCATTTCAGCCGCGCCCAGCAGTGTTCGCAGGTACTGCAGCCCGGGCGGTGTGGGCGGGCACTCGAAGGGTGGAACCTCGTACAGCATGAAGAGTTCCAGCGGCATATCATCCAGCGCGCCCTTGTTGAAATTCCCTGGACTGTGAAAATGCCCGTTGATAAGCCCGGGCATCAACAGCTTGCCCGCGCCATCCACGACGCGGTCGCCAGCGACAAAAGGAAGATGACTGCCGATGGCGGCAATCGTGGTACCGGCAACCCGCACGTCGGTCGCGTCATACTCCTGGTTGGCTTCGTCGAGGGTGAGCACGCGGACGTTGCGAAAGAGCGTCCCTGTCATGCACCAGCCGCCGGAACTACCTGCGTGTAGTGAGCAGCGATGGCGCCCGCACGCGTCATCCAGTGCCCGTGCGCCGCATGGGAGATGTGCTTGAACGCCCGGCGCAGTTGATGCAGACGAAATGGCTGCCCACTTACATGAGAATGCAATGCAATGCTCATCACCAGCGGCTGTTCTTTCGATTGCAGCAGCATCTCGTCAAACTGATCGACCATCATGGTGGCGAAGTCCGCAGCGCTGACGAATCGTCCGACAATACTCGAACTATCGTTAATCTCCTGTGGGTACGGCACGGAGAGTAGGGGACCCGAACGAGTGTCGAGCCACACCGGCTGATCATCACAACACCAATCGAGTACGTAACGGTATCCAGCCGCCTTCAGCAGGTCGGGGGTGGCGTAGGTTTCAGAGATCCAGGGGCTCAACCATCCGCCTGGATGACGCCCCTCGCGCTGGATCATCGTGTTCGTTGCCTCACTGATCAAGGCAGTCTCGGCGTCGAGCGATAGCCCACCCTGGCGTTCGCTATTGGTGCGCCCATGACAGGCTATCTCATCTCCCCGCGCGCGGAACGCATCCACGATCTGCGGGGCGAAGGAGTACAGATGAGAGTTCACCAGCAGCGTTACCGGAAGGTGGAATTCGTTGAGCAGGTCGAGCAGTCTCCACACGCCCACACGGTTGCCGTAGTCGCACCAGGCATAATTCAAGACGTCCGGCTGCGGCGCAGGCGGTACCAGCTCTTCGATCATCCCTTCGCCGAGCGTGTAGCTTTCGACATTGAGTGCTATGTAGACGGCGAGCCGTTTTTGGTCAGGCCAGCAGTAGTTCGCGCGCTGCGTGATCGGCTGATAGCGATAGCGAAGAGGCACGGGCTCAGTATAATCGAAGTGCATTTGGAAAAGAGAGAGTGATCTTGGTTGACGGGTTTGCTCATTACTTCGAAACAGCCATACAGCGCGGCATCAACTTCTCAAAGATAGACGCTGATCTGGAGCGCGGCATCGCTCAACTGGTAAGCCATCCAGGTTACCGGCCGGACGCGCATATCTGGATGACGGGTTCGGGAGACAGCCTCTATGCCGCGCAAACCGTGTTGCCTGGACTGGAACGCTGGGCTGGTCTGAAAGCAAGCGCGCTCACTTCGGCTGAGTTTGCCCGGTACCGCTCTCCATTGCTCACCCCGCATGACATGCTTTGGGCTATCTCGAACTCCGGCAGTGCGGCACGCACACGGGAAACCGTGAGCCTGGCCCGCGCCAGGAATGTGTTGACCGTTGGCGTCACCGGCTCGGCTACCGGGCCGCTAGCGTCGGCTTGTGACGTAACACTGCTGCGCCAGGTCGAAGAGTTGCAGGAAATTGATGCCGAACGCCGGGGCATCTATCTCAATATGGTTGAGTTTCTGGCAGCGCAATATGCTTTGTACTTTGCCGGTTTGCATATTGGCGTTGCGCGCGGCGCACTGACCGCGGCGGCAGCGGAAAAGATCCTTCACAACTGTAAGGCCGCCATCGCTTCTGTACCGTCAGTGGTGGCGCAGTGCGAGGCCCAGGCAGCCGGCCTGGCAAACGAACTGCGCGATCTTGACACCATCTGGATAATTGGATCGGGCCCGAGCTTCGCCACCGCGCGCTACTGTGCGGCCAAGTTTCATGAGCAGTTGCCGTGGAATGGTATCGCCGAAGATCTTGAAGAGTGGGCTCATCTGCAGTACTTCCTTACCTTGAAGTGGAAAGAGCGTTCTGTCGTGATTGTGCTGGCCCCGCCCGGAAACTCGCTCGACAGGGCTGAAGAGTTGGTAGAAGGAATACACGATGTAGGCGGTCGAGCGATTGTTGTCGCTCATCCCGAGTCGGGAAGTTTCCCGCTGGCCAGCAGCATCTTTCGCATACAAGGTACGCAAAGCGAGTTCCTCAGTGCTTTCACCTATCACTTACCGGCCCAATTACTTATTTTGTACTTAGCGCGGCTACAGGGTCATGAGCCTTTTGCTCTGCGCCGGGCAGACGAATACAAGCTCATTCGCCACGGCGTTGTGCTCCCGGGCACTGAGGGTCTGGCATAGCGTGGTTCCGGATGTACTGATCCTCGGACAAATCACGGTAGACGATACGGTTCCGGCGCAACCGGGATTGTGGCAGCGGCGCCTGGGCGGCAACGCACTATATGCGGCCGCTGGAGCGCGTCTGTGGTGTAGCCCTGAACGCATTGGTGTCGTCTCCCGCGCTGCTACGCGCTTGCCGTTCGACGTCGCCGGTATTCTGCAGCGTGCCGGGTTTGTCAGCGATGGTCTGGCGCCGGTTGATCTCGAACCCATGAACGAGTGGGTGGTTTACGAAGAAGACGGCAATCGCCAAACCATTCCGCGGTACGCCCCTTTGCGTGACCCTGCCGCCACCATAGAAGAACTCTTCCAGCGCTATCTTGCCCACCTCGAGGCATTGAGCCCCGCTTGGGAAGACATTCCTCCAGGCTGGCGTGCCGCCAGAGCCATTCACCTTGCTCCCCAGGTATTGCGCCGCCACGCGCATAGCTGCGCCATGCTGGCCGGCTCAACGACTTTTCTTTCGATCGATCCTTCTCCGCACTACTCGCGATCGCGCGACGCAGCGGAATTGGTATCCATGCTTCCCGGCACGCAAGCTTTCTTGCCAAGCCAGGCCGAGATAGAGCATCTGTCGTCGCAGTACCCGGATTGGCACAGCGCAGCATTGGCACTACACCATGCCGGTTTTTCTGAGGTGCTGCTCAAGCAAGGAGCCGCGGGGGTTTTGCTCGCTTGCGATGGCGAGATGACTGCCTTACCGGCAGCGGCTGCCAATCCACTGGACTTAACCGGCGCGGGGGATGCATTCTCCGGTGCGTATACCGCGAGCCGTGCTCTGGGATGTTCACCACTGGAAGCGGCCGCGAGAGCCGCCGTCGCCGCCGCGATGATCGTCGAGTGCTGCGGGGCGCAAGAGGCATTTGCCCTCAGCCCAGCCGATGCGCAAAAAAGACGGCAGGAATACGAAGTCGTCAGGCCTGCTTCTATCTAATCGTCACCATGTTTGCACGGGTGCGAAGCTTATTCAGGGGTCACTACGCCAAACGTCAAAATCGTACACTTAAGTGTTGGATCACTCGTTTGAGGATGCGAAAGGCCGTAGAGGCCTAAGTCGGATTTCTCACCAGTTAGCCCCCACTTTGTCATCCCGAGCGCAGCCGAGGGATCTGCTGTGCGCCTTTCTCCCTCCACAA
>CAZZVD010000148.1:0-13082 GCA_964657465.1 uncultured Acetobacteraceae bacterium
CCTCCCACATCTCCCGACTGGAAAACGTCGTGAGATATGGGGCACCCGGTTTGGTTGGGGAGCTCACGGGGGTTTAGAGGGCAGAGTTCAGCAGGTCGCGGTAGATCGTTTGTACGGTTCTGCGGGTTTGCTCCAGGGGGCCGGTGTTGTCGATGACGTAGTCGCAACGGGGGGCTTTTTCCTGGTCCGGTAGCTGGGCTGCCAGACGCGCGCGCGCGTCTTTTTCCAGGGTTTGTGTCTGGGCGGCGCGGTCTTGCGCCTGCAGGCGGGCGACGAACCGCGCGATTTTGGTTTCATCAGGCACCGTCACCAGGATGAGCTTGTCGAATCGTGCAGTCCAGCCAGGCGCGGTGCCCCACTGTTCTACTTCGAAGATGAGTGCGGATTCTACGATGGCCACGCGCGCGGGATCCGCAGCGAAGATTTTGCGCATCCACTGCTCCTCGGCGGCGATCACCGCGGGATGCACAATGCGGTTCAGTGCATCCGCCTGCTGATGCTGAAAGGCGCGCTCTGCAAGTGCCCGGCGATCGAGAGTGCCGTCAGGGCGGACGACCTCCGGGCCAAATGTCTGGACGATCGCCGTGTATACGGATTCTCCTGGCTCCATCAACTGCCGCCCCAGCTGATCGGCGGCGATGACGGCCGCACCCAGTTGCGCGAACATGGCGGCCACTGTGCTCTTGCCACTGCCTAAGCCACCTGTCAGGCCAATTCGAAGCATCCCCGCTCCTAAACCGGCAGGCCGCGGCGCAGCTTGGCCGCGCGCACCGTGTTGGCCATCAGCATCGCGATGGTTAAGGGGCCAATGCCGCCGGGTACGGGTGTGTAAGCACTGGCCAGGGCAAAGGCTTTCGGCTCCACATCGCCGATGACGGTCGAGCCTCGACGCGCGAACAGATCTTCGCGGGCAGCATCGCCGGCAAAGTAGCGCTCGAACTCCGCGCGATCCACAATGCGATTGATGCCGGCGTCGAGGATCACGCAGCCAGGCTTCACCATCTCCGCCGTGATCAGGGCGGGCTTGCCGATTGCGACGACGAGAATGTCAGCGCGGCGCACAAAAGAGGCGAGATCCCGCGTACGCGAGTGGCACACGGTGACGGTCGCATTCTCTGCCAACAGGAGGATGGCAGTCGGTTTGCCGACAATATCGCTG
Source organism: uncultured Acetobacteraceae bacterium (assembly GCA_964657465.1). GTDB lineage: Bacteria > Acidobacteriota > Terriglobia > Terriglobales > Acidobacteriaceae > PALSA-350. The sequence continues at coordinate 1,160 of CAZZVD010000148.1, forward strand.
CGGCCGACCACGACGGCGTTCTGCCCTGCGATCTGCAAGTGGCTGCGCTTGAGTATTTCGATAATGCCCGCCGCCGTGCACGGCGCCAGTGCCGGCTGGCCGGTCTGCAAGCGCCCGACATTCACTGGATGAAAACCGTCGACATCTTTCTCCGGGCTCACGGCCTCGAGCAATAACTTGGCGTTCACCTGCGGAGGCAGCGGCAACTGGATCAGAATCCCGTCAATATCTTCACGCGCGTTCAGAGTGGCGATGAGTGCCAGCATCTCCTCCGTGGTGACGGTTTCCGGAGGCGTAATCAACTCGCTGAAAATTCCCAGCCCTTCGCAGGTCTTCACCTTGCTGCGCACATAGATTTCTGATGCCGGCACATGCCCCACCAGCACTGCTGCCAATCCCGGCCGTATGCCTTGTTGTGCCAGCTGTTCTACTTCGCTGCTCACTTCCGCCTTAATGTCCGCGGCGATTGCGGTGCCGTCCAGAACCTTTGCCATGCCCACCCTTCCCACTTCGGTCATGGTAAATGGACCGTCCTGCTGCGGTGTGGGCGGCTACACTGAGGCTATGTCCGGCATGGTTGTGAATGAAGCGCTGCTCCAGCTGCTGGTGTGCCCGGTGTGTCACAGTGCGGTGCAGGCTGGTCCGGTCGGGGGCGCGCATGCATGGCTCCGGTGCAGCGGTTGCCGTCGCTACTACCCGGTACAGGATGGAATACCGGTGATGCTCGCGCAGCGCGCGTCGCAGGAGCCTCCGCCGTAATGGTCGTTTTTGGATCGTGTGCCCAGCTTACGATCGGGCTCTCTGGACGTCTATTGCTTGGAGGGTGGACGCGCATGGTACATCGGTCTCACGAAGCAAGCATTAATGCCTTTCTGGCCGAGCCAATCAGGGTACTTCTGAGCGGCCGTGTTGCGGAACTGCGCTTCCCGGAAAAGAAGGTCTGCGTGCAATAGTTCTATGAACTAAAAGCCTCCCTCGCTGAATCAATTCGGTCGTCCGATACATCCAGCAGCATGTAATCGCATCCAAACAGCAATCACGGGTGTGGATTTGCGCGCTGAATGCGCCCCACGCATCGATTTAGCCACCTTGCACGCAACGAAACGGCACACGGCCGGGTTTGTACTGGTAAGCGGACTGCTAAAGTTCGTTCGACGTCAGACTGTCCTGCAAATCTTTAGAGTGATTCGGCGCCTGGGCCCTTGTGAAACGGGTTGGAGAGGAAAAGAGTAGATGCCTGCAAACATTAAGATTGAGAAGTTTTCTGCCCGCGAGCTTGTGAACCTGCGCAACGAATTGCTGCAGTCGGGGATTGATACCTGGCAGGCCGCCGAAGTGCTGAGCGGGTTCCTCACGGGCCGAGGCTACGGCGTGAGCGCCGAACACGCGCGCGATGCCGTGACACGCCTTGAAGAGATGGGTTGCAAGCTCGATTGCATGCAGCAGGAATTAGAAAATCTTGCGTTTGTGATGTAGCTCGCCAACCCGGGCGTCATCCCTGGCGCGCATACTTCATCCTCACCGGTTTTCGATCGTGGTCTGCCATCATGGTCTGCGAAGACAACGCCGAGGCTGTATGGTTACATACGGCGGAAAATTCGGAGCTGTGAGGACAGGTGTGTACGAGTTGAATCGCAGGAGCTTTCTCAAAGCAGCAGGCGCGGCGGCGACGGTCGAGACAATACTTGGAGCAGGCAATCGCTCATTGGCCGAGGTGCAAGGGGAAACGGCCAAGCCTGTAGCAGCCAACGATCACATTCAGATTGCGCTCATCGGTGCTGGTGGCCAGGGCCAGGGGGATACCAAGGTCGCCCTGCAGGTTCCTGGTGTGAAGTTGCTAGCCGTCGCTGATTGCTATGACGGGCGGCTCGCTCACAGCAAAGAGCTTTGGGGCGAAGATATTTTCACCACCCGCGACTACGCCCAGATACTAGAACGCAAAGACATCGACGCGGTCATCATTGGCACGCCCGATCACTGGCACAAGCAGGTGGCGGTCGATGCAATGAAAGCCGGCAAAGACGTTTACTGCGAGAAGCCGATGATTCATCTGTACGCGGATGGGCCGCAGATGATCGAGGCCGCGCACACCAACAAGCGCATCATCCAGGTGGGCAGCCAGCGCGTCAGTTCTGTTGTTTATGCCAAGGCGAAGGAGCTGCTCGCTTCCGGAGCTATCGGAAAATTGAACATGGTGACTGCCCGCTGGGACCGTAATTCATCCCAGGGTGCGTGGAACTACACCGTGCCGCTCGACGCCTCGACCGAGACGTGCGATTGGCAGCGCTTTGAAGGCACAGCTCCTAAGATACCTTTCAACGCGGAGCGCTTCTTCCAATGGCGCAAGTGGAAGGATTACGGCAGCGGTGTGGCTGGCGATCTGTTTGTTCACCTGTTCAGCGGCACGCATTTCATTACGGGTGCTCACGGACCGACGCGCGCCATGGCTACCGGAGGTCTGCGCTTCTGGAATGACGGTCGCGATGTGCCCGACGTAATGCTCGGCCTGTTCGACTATCCAGAAGGATTCAATCTAAGCTTGCACGTGAACTTCGTAAACGGTGGCGAGGAAAACGAGGGCTTGTTGTTTACCGGCTCGGAAGGCACGATTGAGATCCGTGGCCGGAGTGTGATTCTGAGCAGGGTGCCTTTGGAAAAAGAGCCCGGGTTGACCATTGGAACATTCACCGATGCGATGCAAAACAAAATTCGGGAAGAGTACAGCGCGAAGTATCCCAAGGTGCACCCAATGGGTGCGCCCCAGGCAGGCTACGAGCGATTCGACGCAGCCGAAGGGTACAGTGATAGTTACGATCACTTCCGCAACTTCTTCGACTCAGTGCGCTCGCGCAAACCGGTTGTGGAAGACGCGGTGTTCGGCTTCCGTGCGGCCGGAGCGGCGTTGCTCAGTAATTTGAGCTACGAAAAAGGGACTGTGGTCCACTGGGATCCCGAGGCGATGAAAGTAGTCTGATCAGCGGTTGTCGATGGACACACCATCGAAGCCCTGCCCCAGGGCAAGCTCAGCGAGCTTATGAAGCTCGCGCGAAGCGGAACTTTTAAGTAACAACCGTGCTCACACTGCGGGAAGTTCTCCGGCCGGCGAGAGAGGGTCCTCGGCCAATTTGCTGGTCAGGCAGCGGGGGCAAAGGCAGCCCTCCGTGTTCGCCGCGGGCACGGCGCACACCCGGGGTAGGGCAGCACACCAGCAATCCTCACCCGGGTTACAAAGCATGGCTGCCTGGCAGCGGGAGCAGCGTGTATCCATCGCATCATTATGCTCCATCTCACCCCGCTCCCCACGCCGTAAGATATACCTTCTCACGGAGGTAACTGCATGATCGATTTGAACCGCCAAGTTTATATTGGAAGGCAGTGCGGCGGGGTCTGCTGTGCAGCTGCTTGTGGCTGAAGATAAAACACCGCGCAAGCTTCGTCTGCCCCTGCGTGTTTGCCAAGCTCCTCCGCTGCTCTACGCTTCGCTCGGAGGTTGCGACTTTTTATTTCGGAGCCGCCTCGAAGAAGAGCAAAATATTCGCTGGTTTCGTGCCATCGGGGATGCCGCGAACACCACTCATGCATCACATGGGTGGTTTTGAGAGAAATCTCTGAAAGTGACCCCACCATGATCAACGATCTTTGGTATAAGAACGCGATTGTCTACTGTCTCTCCCTGAACACCTACCTGGACTCAAACGGTGATGGCACTGGTGACTTCGCAGGCCTGATCAACCGCCTCGATTATCTGCAGGGATTAGGTGTCACGGCGATATGGCTGATGCCTTTTCAGCCCTCGCCGGGCAAAGACGGTGGCTATGACATTGCAGACTATTACGGTGTTGGCCCCGAGTACGGCACACTGGGTGACTTTGTCGAGTTCACCAGTGCGTGCCGCCAGCGCGGTTTGCGGGTTTTGATCGACCTGGTAGTGAACCACACATCCGATCAGCACCCGTGGTTTCAGGAAGCACGCCGCGATCCGCAATCAAAGTACCGTGACTGGTACGTATGGTCGAAGAAGAAGCCGAAGAATGCTAACAGCGGCATCGTTTTTCCCGGCGTGCAAAAAAGCACCTGGACCTATGACGAAGAAGCCAAGGCTTACTACTTCCACCGCTTTTACGACTTTCAGCCAGACCTCAATACCGGCAACCCGGAAGTGCAGGCAGAGATCCTGAAGATTATGGGTTTCTGGTTACAACTGGGCGTCTCGGGCTTTCGTATGGATGCGGTGCCGTTTGTGATTGCTTCGAAAGGCGCCAGTGTACCGCCCAAAGAAAACTACGATATGTTGCGCACCTTCAGCCAATTTCTTAATTGGCGGGAAGGGCAGGCGATCATCCTGGGGGAAGCCAATGTGCTTCCCGATACCGACATGGATTATTTCGGGGATGCGGGCGAGCGCATCCAGATGATGTTTAACTTTGAAGTCAACCAACATCTTTTTCTCGCGATGGCGACGGGAGACGGCCGGCCACTCAAGAAAGCGATGCTGGCGACCAAGCGGCGTCCGGCGAGTGCACAATGGGGGCAGTTCCTGCGCAACCATGATGAGCTGGATCTCGGCCGGCTCGCAGACGACGAGCGCGCCGCCGTGTTCGCTGCCTTCGGTCCCGACCCGGATATGCAACTGTATCAGCGCGGTATTCGCCGGCGACTGGCGCCGATGCTCGGGGGCGATCGCCGCCGGCTTGAACTTGCCTACAGCCTGATGATGACGCTGCCGGGAACACCAGTCATTCGCTATGGAGACGAGATTGGTATGGGCGACGATCTGAAGTTACCGGAGCGCAATTGCGCGCGCACGCCGATGCAGTGGTCAACGGAGCCGCATGCCGGCTTCACTAAAAACGACCGCCCTGTTCTGCCGGTGATCAGTAGCGGGCCCTACGGGTTTGAACATGTGAACGTGGCGGAGCAGCGCCGCGATCCCAACTCCCTGCTGAATTGGATGGAGCGGCTAATCCGTATGCGTAAGGAGGTACCAGAGATTGGCTGGGGCGATTTCTCCTTCCTCTCGGCGCGTGCCAATGAGGTGCTCATCATGCGTTATGAATGGCGAAACAATGCGGTCGTCATTGTGCATAACCTGAGTGCTGTACCGCGCGAAGTGAGCTTTGTGGTCACCGAAGAAGCCTGCACGTTGATCAACCTGCTTTCTGACGATCACAGCCAAGCGGAGGAAGGACATCGGCATCGCATTCTGCTTGAGCCCTACGGCTACCGGTGGTACCGGGTATGCGGCTTGGATTACCTGCTGAAACGCACTCCCGTGTAGGATTTACGGGCAGTTTTTACGCTATTGGGCGCACCGAACTGGGGAAACCTGCATCACAAATGAATGTGGGAATGGAACCTCTGAACGCCTAAATGTGAACGTCTAAATGAAAGTTGAGAACTGTATGAAACGCTTGTTCGCTGCATGCTTATTAGGTATCGCCTTTGCCGGCGCTGCCTCGGCTCACGGAGCAGAAGCCTCTAAATTGGACCAGCGCATCGATGCTGCCCACGCGGTGTTGCACGAGTTGATGGCGACCCCCGACAAGGGTATTCCTCTCGACATCGCTGCCAAAGCGCGTTGCGTTCTGGTGGTACCCGGATTCAAAAAGGGTGCTTTCCTGGTGGGTGCTCAGTATGGACAGGGCGTAGCGACCTGCAGAACGGGTAAGGGGTGGAGCGCTCCGGTGTTTGTTCAGCTAACGGGAGCCAGTTTTGGTTTGCAGGCCGGAGGCCAGTCGACCGACCTGGTCCTGGTCGGGGTAAACGCCCGCAGCGTGACTGATTTGCTCAAAGATCACTTGAAGCTGGGCGGAGACATTGCCGCGGCCGCAGGTCCCGTCGGCCGTGACTCGCAAGCATCCACCACCGAACTCGCGAATGCCGAGTTCCTGACCTATTCACGCAGTAAGGGACTGTTCGCCGGCATCGACCTGACCGGTGACGAAGTCCACCAGAACACCAAAGACACCACGGAGTTCTACGGTAAAGACATTCCTTACCAGAAGATCCTGAGTGGTGGAGTCCCCACGCCGGCAGGTGCCAGCCACTTCCTCACTACAGTGAGCGAGATGTTTCACCGCGGCCGTGCCCATGAAGCAGCCAGCAAGTAGTTGATTGACCTATCGATGGCTAATGAGGGGAGCGGAAACGCTTCCCTCATTTCGTTTGTAGCGAGACACCACTGGGGTGGGGTTTTCGAGTCTCCCCCCAAACCACAAGCTCGGGTGCCGGACAGCCGGAAGATCCAAACTCAGCAACCCATACACGACGAAAAGGTCATTTCCCTGTCCGGCGGCTTGGCTTACCCTTTGAGCATGGCGATGCGCGGCTGGGCCAGACCAATGATGTTTGTCGCGTGCGCGGTTGCGGCTGGGCAGCAGGCGGCCCCCCCGAATCAGCCTCTCCAGCCAGGCGGGTGGCAGCAGGTGCAGGGACTGGGCCCCCACAGCAAAATCATCATCAAGAGCGATAAGCAAAATGCTGTGTGCTTCGTACACTTTGTAGAAGAGCAGGAACTCACCTGCTCCCGCTCAGAAGACATTGGTTCCTCGACCCTGACTTTCCCTCGCAACGAGGTGAAAAGCATCAAGCTGGCACGGGGAGGGACCCTGGGAAGTCTGGCGCTGGGGATCACGGACAAGGTGGCAAGCCCGGCGGACGACCTTTTCGCTGGAATGGTCATTTACCAGCGTTAACCCCGGTGCGTCTTAATTTTGTTTCAGGAATGTGTAACGACCACGCAGTGCCGGACACTATGGCAGTGTTCGATCGATGTTGTTGAATCCGGACCACGTCGTCCGGCCATTCGCAGCATCCTGCATACGGCGATTCTCTGCGGCCGTTGCACACATACTTTCGGGGGGAAGTGTGCGTGTCACGGTCGCGGAGAATCACGTAGAGCCACGAACCAGCGCCACGAATTAGCGCATGGCGTCTGCTGTATGGGCCTCGATCGCAGAGTACATCGATTCCCGATTGCCTACCCGCACGAAGAAGTGCTTGCCATCATCCCGCACCCTCAAAGACGTGCCGGCTGGCTGATGGTCAAGCGAAGAATACTTGCTGAATTCCTTACCCCAGCCGAGCGTGGCGCGCTCGCCCGTGCTGAGCGGGGTGAGCGAGTAAAGAATACCTTCGGACTGCACCAGGAATTCCATTTCATTACTGCAGGCCTGTTCCGGGTTAGCACTGCAGTTGTTGACGTCGGAAGCAGAGACCAGCGTTCCATCGTGATAGCTGACCGGGGCCACGCTGCCGGCAAAAGCAGTCGTGGTGACAGCGAAAAAACTCGCCAGAAGAAGTTTCATGGGGGTAGCTCCCTTCCAGGCGCGAGTCATCGGGGCTTGTCGCAGAATCGCGCAGCCCTACTGTGTCATGCTTGCACTCTCTTTCCCCTACCACGAAGGGATCACAGGATGCAGTGCCGGTTACTGAAGGACCGTGCTCCCCGCGGTCAATGCTTGCAACCTTCCGCGGCGAATGGTAACCGCAGTGGTTTCTCGCCCTGCGTGGAGGACATCCAATCGGAAATGCAAGGTATGGTAATTTGCCGGTGCGCCTGAAGTGCGGCGAGGCTTTGTGGTGGGCGAGGCGGGAATCGAACCCACAACCCCCGGCTTAGAAGGCCGGTGCTCTATCCGATTGAGCTACTCGCCCATCTCCGACATTGTACCGTCCCCTGCCGTTGACTCAGCGGGCGTGTCCAACAATACGGCGAGTGCCAGGCCAAGAGCCTCCGCCCAGCGCTGGCTGGCGGCCTGTGCGGTCGCGCCGCACCCCTCGACAAAGCAGGTGAAGCCATAGCCCGCAGTGTCATCCACGTCCGCGGGACGCATGACCAGCTCTACGCGAGTAGCCCCGGCGGGTGTGGCGCGCAGCTTCGCGACCACTGCCTGCATCCAGCGCCGCTGGTCTTCCAGGCAAGTGAAGAAAGGCGCCTTACGAGGCAACAGGTCGATATAGCACCCCGCGCCGAAGGCAGTCGTGCCGGGCTCGGCGTCCATTTCGTAGGGGTCGAAGGGCGCGTCTCCGGTATCCGGGCCAGTGGTCCAGGCGTCGCATTTGGCGGTCCACAAATGGGAATGAGGACCGTTCAAGCGAAGCAATGCCGAGCGCAACGGCGGATGTGCCAATGCTTCTGCCACTTCATCGACGCGATCAGGAGCGGCCCGCAGGTGAACGAAGCGGCACCCAGGATCATCGTCAGGCCCAGACCAGGGGACAACGATGACCGGGTCGCCAGACCCCAACGCGAGGTTCCAGTCAGCTTCCATCAGGCCGCCGCCAATAGAAAATCGAGCAGCCGCTTCTCGGCCCAGTAACCGTCGTAAGCGACGGCTGGGGCGAGAAACGCGCAGTGGCCGCCATGCGCTGTTTCCACCAGGCGCACCGCGGGATTGTGCAAGAGATCTTCGCGCGTCTGTGGCAGCATGCGGACAAAGGGATCGTCGAGCGCGTGCAACACCAGTGTGGGCACGGCGATGCGCGAGGCCACGCGCGCACTGGCAGCACGATAGTAGTAATCGTCAGCGCCTGAAAACCCGGAGTAGCGTGCGGTAATTTGATCGTCGAACTGGCGCAAGGTGGCAATCTGCTTGAGACCGGCAGTCGAGTAGATTTCTGGAAACAGTTCCGCTTTGCGCCGGAAGCGGCGCCGCAGCCCTTTCAAAAATTTCCATTCATACAAGCGGTTGGCCAGATTATGCAGTGCGTCGGCGGAGGCGGCCAGGTCCATCGCCGGCGAAACCCCAACCACGGCTTTGAGGTATCGTGGTGCGGCGGCACCCAGATCGCCGGCCAGCTTCAGCACCAGGTTGCCGCCCATGGAATAGCCGACGAGCGCAAAGGCCTGAATCCGCTTTTCGGCGGCGAGCGTCGCCATGACGGCCGCGACGTCGCCGGAAAGACCGGAATGATACAGTGTCGGAGACATATTTTCGGTGCCGCCGCAGTTACGCATATTCATACGCACCACGTTGCAGCCTGCGCTCCAGGCCCGTGCTGCGTTGCCCAGCATGTAGTGTGATCGGGTAGAGCCCTCAAGCCCATGCAGAAGAATGACCGTCAAACATTCGGCCGCATTCGACTGCCAATGGCAGTGGCACACTACGTGGCTTGCGCCGAGAGCATGGGCATCGGCTTGCGCCCGCTCGAGCGGCCCGCTCCCTTCGGTGGCTGTGAACGACCCAGGATGTCCGGCCTGATGACCAGAGCCTTCGCCTCCATGGCCGTGCCCAGGGTCTACCTGGATTACGTGCGTTTCCCCTTCTGGCAGGACAAACTGCCGCGGCAAAAAGTTGCCCACCACGGTTTGCAGGTGCGGGTTGCGCAAAAATCGCCGGGGCAAGAACCGTTCCACGTCCTCCGCTGCGAGCAGGGGTGTGGCCTCGCGCAATCGCTCGCTATCGATCATTGCGTACGCAGCCTCTTCAGCAGAGCGGCCGCTTGCAGGGCGCCTTTGGGCGATTCCTCATGCTTCATGTAAGCGAAGACTTCGCCCTGCGTGGCTCTCCCGGTAAGCAGCGTTTGGATTTTAGCCAGGTCAGCCGGTTTGTAATTACTTTTGCGCAGGCGGTAGCAGAAGAATGGAGCGGTCACCACATCCGGCGTCTGCAGGTCGTCACTCTCAGCCACGCAGAGCGCCGCCTGATGTTTGCGCAGCACCGCGAATGTTTCTTCGTTAAACCACGACTCGTTGCGGAATTCGAAAGCAACACGCAGGCCAGGGATGTTCTGTAGTGCAGCCTCCGCGAGAAAGCTCGCCAGCCGGGCCGGGTCTGCCTTGAAGTTAGGCGGCAGTTGGAACAAAACCACACCCATGCGCCCGGCGCGGACGACCGGCAGCAAGGCGGCGTAGAAGGCCGTGAGGGTGTCGGTGCACTCCTTAAGGCGCTTGATGTGAGTGACCCGCTGCGGGGCTTTGAAGGAGAAACGAAAGCCGGCATCGGCCTGTGCCAGCCAGCTTTCGACTGTAGCTTCCGAGGGTAGCCGGCGGAAGGTGTAGTTCACCTCGACCGAATTCAACCGGGTCGCGTAGTACTGCAGCATTTTTTTCGCCGTCGTCGCAGCAGGATAGAACTTTGGCTTCCACGAGGCGTAGGCCCACCCGGAACAGCCAACCCAATACGGTGAGACTGGCGGCGCGGTGACAGAAGTGGCTTTTTCCGGAGAGCGGCGGGTGGTCACGGCAGCGTCTGTACCCTCAGGCGCAAGCCCGAAGAGTCACAGCTTGCCTGTCAGGTGCCATTGGGGCGGCTAGTGGGGGTCGAACCCACGACATCCGGTGCCACAGACCGGCGTTCTGCCACTGAACTATAGCCGCCATATAGACTTAGATTGTAGCATTCAGGTCCGTGCCGAAGCGCTTACGGGCCAGCCGTACGGCTCATGAATGCGGCCTGTTCGTCCATGCCAATTCCTGCCAAACCCGAGATCCTGCCGCCCGAGCGAAACACGTCCAGGCCACGCTTCAACAAAGCCAGTGGCCTGTTCGCTGACGAGAATCTCGACATGCTGGCCCACCTGCTCGACGAGTGGTTCCGGATACCGGGCACCAACATCCGCTTCGGTCTGGATGGCATTATCGGCCTGGCGCCGGGCATAGGAGACATCCTCGGCGGGCTTGCTTCATCCATCCTGGTGGTCGCGGCCTGGGTGCGCGGCGTGCCCTACATCACCCTGGTCAGGATGGTGGTGAACATCGGCATCGAGGTCTTGTTCGGCATGATCCCTCTGCTAGGAGACGCGTTTGACATTGCCTGGAAGGCAAACCGCCGCAACTACGCGCTGCTGACCCGGCATCTGCAGCAAACCCGCCGCCAGACCTGGCGGGACTGGGTGTTTCTGCTGCTGATTGCGGTGGTGCTGGGGCTCGTCTTTTTGGTTCCCGTGTTTCTCTTTGTGGCGCTGCTGGATTGGCTCAGCCGCCACGCCTGAGGCCCTGGGTACGATACAATCCGGAAATCGGGGCGTAGCGTAGCCTGGTAGCGCATCTGCTTTGGGAGCAGAGGGTCGGGGGTTCGAATCCCTCCGCCCCGACCATCAGAATCAACAAGTTAAAGGCATATTTGGAACCCGCAATAACCTCGGGTGCTCCAGATACTCCGCAATGCCTCACACCAGCCAGCAAGCCCAAAAGAGCTGTCGCACGATGCTTTATGCCACATCCCCAGGGTTTGACCTTCTCGCGGCCCGTGTCGCGTCGAGCATTCCATCTTTCGTATCTTCTGGCGTAGCCGGGGTGGAGAGCTTCTGTGGCGAACAGTTGCGGTTACCTAAAAGCCGCAGCCCATGAAATCGTTCCTGGCCAGCCTCCGTTTTGTCATCCCGAGCGCAGTCGAGGGATCTGCTGTCCGGTTTTCTCCCTCCAGGGATATTTACAGAGCTCCAGCATCGGATGGGCAGAGGAACGTGGGTCGCGATAGCAGCCGCTTCGCTGCCAGGAGTTACTCTCCTGGCATTCCTCCTGAACGAATGGTTCTTCTGCGTGTCCGATGCTGGAGCTCTGTAGAAATTTGTGGCAGGAGAAAGGCGCACAGCAGATCCCTCCTCGTCTGCGCTCGGGATGACAAATTGGGAGCTAGCTAACCCGCAAAACATCTCGTCGCACACCAACAGTTAACCTAACGCGCAAGGCCACAAGCCAAAACACAGCACAGGCTCACCGGTCCCTTCAACCTGTCGCACCAATCAGTCCTGGTGAGAAATCCAGCCTAGCCTTGGGCTGGCCTGGTGTTCAGCGGCCTCTCGAATCTTTCTCCTTTTTTCCTTTTGATTAGATACTTATCCCAACTTACCCACTTAGGCCTATCTACGGCTAAGTATCTCCTGCGGGCTCGTCTGCAACAGGGAAACATGTGAAGGTAACACGATGCGGACTCATCACCCCGTTACCATAATGTGATGCTTGTTCCTGCTACATTGC
>CAZZVD010000149.1:0-13046 GCA_964657465.1 uncultured Acetobacteraceae bacterium
CTGTTACATCCGAGGCAGTTGCTACATCCCAGCAGCTGGGAACGATGCTCCGCACGTATTCGCTAGAATGAATGCAGTTGAGCGTGAACCGATCTTCCTGCCTGAATAGCGCAAGCCGCTTCCGAAAGAACGGAAGCCAGCCCGTGCAGGAGAGATGAGCAAGCCGTGTTCCGCCGCGAGGTTTCTGTGGCGTCAGGCAAAAGAGTTTTCATACAAAAGCGAAGTGCGGGACTGCTGATGTACCGCACGCACAACCGTCAGCTCGAAGTCTTTCTGGTGCATCCAGGCGGGCCTTTCTGGGCAAAGAAAGATTTGGGCGCGTGGACGATTCCCAAGGGCGGGTACAAGGAGGATGAACCCGCGCTCGATGCAGCCAGGCGCGAGTTCAAAGAAGAGACGGGCTTTACTGCGCATGGTGATTTTGTGGAGCTGGGCGCAGTGCAGCAAGCCGGCGGAAAGCTGGTCAGCGCGTGGGGGTTCGCTGGTGACTGCAACCCTGCGGAGTTAACCAGCAATTCCTGCAAGGTGGAGTGGCCGCCGCGTTCCGGGCGCATGATTCAAATACCGGAAGTGGATCGTGGGGCCTGGTTTTCTCTCGCCGCAGCGCGGGAACACATTTTGAAAACGCAAGCGCCTTTCCTCGATCGGCTGTCGCGGTTGTTGGCCGCAGGTGGAACTGTCGAGGTTGACCAGGCTGTGGGGTGACGGGCGCTTTAAGTGCCAGCGGACCCCACAGCTAAGAGTTGCCGATCAAGTTCTGTGAACGCCCACATCTCTCAACAAAACCAGTCGTGCGGTATGGGACACCCAGGTTCTTACGCATTTTCCGTTCAACTTTGAGTTTGTCAGTATGCGACTTTTTGTGGGCATCCCGATTTCGAGTGTGCTTGCCGCGGAACTTTCTCAGATCGTGTCTTCGCTACAAACGGCGGAGGATGGTTTGCGTTGGTCTGCTTCCGCATCCTGGCATATCACTTTGCAATTTCTGGGGCAGACCCGGGCTGAGCAATATGCCTGCGTGATAGAGCGGCTGAAAGAGGTGACCTCTCCGCCGGTACCCGTTCGTCCTGCAGCACTGGGCTTCTTCGACCGGGCGGGTGTCTTCTTTGCGGGCGTTGATCGCACGCCTGGTTTGCTCAGCCTGCAGCAGGCGATTAACCAGCGCTTGAGTCACTGCGGATTTATTCCGGAGACGCGACCGTATCACCCACACATTACGCTGGCCCGCAGCAAGGCCAAGGGCGCGGCACGCATGCGCGAAATGCACGCACTCGACTTGCGAGTGCGACGGCTGCAGACGCTTACGCAATTTCTATGCGGCGAGTTCGCCCTCTATGAGAGCGTAGCGACAGCGGGCGGCTCCCGTTACGAGATACGAGAGCGGTTTCCACTCGCTCAGGTGGAGTAGGATCCGGCGCGCACAGGCTCAGCCTGCCGAGCGCCACGCGCAAGGAACTTCGGGTAAAGCAGTGGCAGGATGTAGAGGGTCAGCAGGGTTGCGGTGATCAGGCCGCCGATCACCACGGTGGCCAGCGGCCGCTGCACTTCTGCGCCGCGCGAGGTCGCCAGGGCCATGGGAATGAAGCCGAGCGAGGCCACCAATGCCGTGATGAGCACTGGCCGCAGCCGGTCGGATGCGCCTTCCCGGATGGCGTCCGCTGTTTTCTTCCCTGCTTCGCGCAGAGAGTTGATGTGCGAGACCATGACCACGCCGTTTAGTACGGCAATGCCAAACAGTGAGATGAAGCCAACGCAAGCCGACAGATTCAGATTGATGCCACGCAACCAGAGGGCAGCGATGCCGCCCACCAGGGCGAACGGTACGATCAACAGGATCAGGAACATCTGTCGTGCGTTGCGAAACGTGGCGTAGAGCAGCGCAGCGATGATCAGGAGCGAAATGGGGAACACGATCAGCAACCGCTGTTGTGCGCGACGCTGATTCTCATACTGCCCGCCCCACTCCAGATGGTAACCGTCGGGCAACGGCAAACCGGCATGCACCGCCGCCTCTGCATCCTTGACGAAACCGCCCAGGTCGCGGCCCTCTACATTCGACATGACGACAGCACGCCGGCGAGCGCTTTCCCGGTTGATGAGGATGGGGCCGCGCACCTGGCGTATCTCGGCCAACTGGTCGAGCCGAACATACTCTCCCTGCGGTGTTCTCACTTCGAGTGAGCGTAGTTTTTCCGGATCGTTGCGGAAATCGAGGGGCAAACGGATGGCGATGGGGAACCGCTCATCGCCCAGCAGCATCTCCGAAACCTGCCTGCCACCGTAAAGGCTCTCGATCATTTCCTGAATGTCCGATACGTTCACGCCTCGCTGCGCGATGGCCGCGCGATCGACACGGATCTGCAATTCTTCGGCCCCGGAAATGAGCTCCATCTGGGTTTCAGAAGCGCCCTTGACGCCAGCCACGATGCTATTGGCGCGATGACCCAATTGTTCGAGGGTGTCGAGATCGCCGCCGTTCTCTGGCGCGAAGATCTTGAGCGCAAGGTCACCACGCGTGCCGGTGATAGTTTCATCCATGCGCATTTCCATGGGCTGGGTGAACTCATAGGAAACGCCGGGGATTTTCTCGAGGGCGGTCTGCATGCGGTTGGAAAGGTCATGCCGCTTGGCGGGAGACTGCGCCGTGACCTTCGGCGTAAAGGAAATATAGGAGTCTGATTCGTATTCGCCCATCGCTTCCGTCGCCAGGTCAGGACGCCCCAACTTGGTGACCACACTCTGGATCTCAGGGAAGCTCTTGATTGTCTTCTCAATCTGATTGCCGATGGCCACCGACTCAGAGAGCGAGATCCCCGGCAGCCGTTTCGAAGTGATCACCATGGAACCCTCGTCGAGCTTGGGCATGAACTCTGTACCGATGAACCAGAGCGATCCCACCGCGACGATGATCATGAAGGCGGCGCCGACAAAGATCGGGCGCGCATGCTCCCCGGCCCATGCCAGCGATACCGTGTAATGGCTGCGCAGCCGATCGAACCAGGTTTGCTGGTTCCGTTGATTGCCCCCGGCCTCCTTCTGCCGTTCGGCCCGATGCTTCAGGGCCAGCGTACAAAGGGTTGGCACAATAAAGAGAGCAAGAAAGAGGGATCCCGCCAATGCGGAAACCACCGTGACGGCCATGGGCCGGAACATCCGCCCTTCCAGGCTTTGCAGGGTAAGGATCGGGAGATACACGGCTATGATGATGATCACGCCGAAGGTGATGGGTCGTGCGACTTCACCGGAAGCGTCGCGGATGACCTCGAAGAGACTGCGCCGCCGACCCTCCAGGGCAAGCCGATGCATACAGTTCTCCACCATCACAACCGAGCCATCGACGATGGTGCCGAAATCGATGGCTCCCAGGCTCATCAGGTTGACCGAGATGCCGAACGCGCCCATGCCGAGGAAGGCAAATAAAAGCGAGAGTGGGATGGTGACGGCTACGACCAGGGCAGCGCGCCAGTCACCTAAGAAGATGAGCAGGATTGCGATGACCAGAACAGCGGCTTCGATCAGGTTCTTCTTCACCGTATGCGTGGTGGCGTTGATCACGTCGGATTGGTCGTAGAAGGGAATTATCTTCGCCGCGTTGGGCAGTTGCATGTCGGCGATCTTGTGCTTCACCTGCTGAATGATCTTTTGTCCGTCTTCGCCGCGCAGGATGATCACCATGCCGGAGACCGTCTCGCCCTGACCATTGCGCATGACCGCCCCATGGCGAGGAAGTGGCTCCAGTTGGAGGTCAGCCACTTGCCGCAGGTAGATCGGCACGCCGGCCGTCGTGGAGATGACAATCTTTGCAAGGTCTTCGAGCGACTCCGCTCGACCGATGCCGCGGATGGTGTATTGCTGCTCCGCATGCTCGATATAGCTGCCGCCGAAATTCGCGTTGTTGTTAGCCACCGCCGCAGTCACGTCACGCAGCGTCAGGTTGTACCGGCGCAGGGACGTTGGGTTCACCACAACCGTGTATTGCCTGGTTTCGCCTCCCCACGAATTGATTTCACTGATCCCTGGAATCGTTAGTAGCTGGTAGCGCACGAACCAGTCGTGGAGCGTCTTCACTTGCATGAGCGAGAGTTTGGGCGAGCTTATGGTGTATTGATACACCTCGCCGAAAGCCGTCGCCATGGGTCCCATTTGCGGTTGAAGGCCGGCCGGAATGCGGCTTTGAATCTGGTTCAAACGCTCGGCCACCAACTGTCGCGCCAGGTACCGATTGAGTGAATCATCAAAAATGACCGTGACCATCGAGAGGTCAAGCTTCGAGGTGGACCGGACTGTCTGCAGCTTGGGCATGCCCATCAACGAAGTCTCGATGGGATAGGTCACCAGGTGCTCGACCTCCACCGGAGACATGCCAGGGCATTGCACCGTCACCACTACCTGGTTGTTGGTCAGGTCGGGAAATGCTTCGAGGGGCAGGCGCAGCATCACAGAGATGCCGCCAACCACAAGCAGGAGCAACAGGGCCGCGACGAGCCATCGGTTGTCGAGGAGAAAATGGATGAGACGCTTCATTTCAAGCTACCCATCACCTACGGTGTTTTTAAGCAATTCGCCCTTGACCATGAAGGCGCCATTCACCACCACACGATCATCGGGCTGAAGGCCCTCGATGGCTTCCACGCGGCCATGATCGTGAGTACCGAGCTTCACGATCTGAGTCCGAAAGTTGATGCCATCGCGCGTGACAAAAACAACCTGGTTGCCGTTGATGTCCTGCAAAGCATTTTCCGGGATGATCAGTGCGGTGCGGGTACGGGGCCCGTTGATGTGCACCGTAGCAAACATGCCGGGCCGCAGTCGCGTGCCGGGGTTGGCTACCGAGACGCGGACAGGCAGCGTGCGGGTTTGCAGATCGAGAGTGTCGCCCACCATGGCGACGTTTGCGGGAAAGTTGCTGTCTCCGTAAGCCTGGGTCACGACGTTTGCACGCGCGCCCTTGCGCACCAGGGCGATATCCTTCTCATTCACCGAAGCCGTAACCCAAACGGTCGAAAGGTTGGACACGGCGAAGGCCTCAAAGCCGGTGTCGACCACCTGGCCGACGGTGATATTGCGGGATACGACGACACCACTGATCGGAGAACGGATGGGGACCAGCTCGCGATCGTACAAATTATCTGGCGTCAGGGTCGCAGGCGGTACCTGCAGCAGTTCGGAGAGATGCTCGCGCTCCATGTGGACGTTTGCTTCGGCATCGGCGAGATCCTGATGCGCCTGCGCGAGTGTCTGGTCGGCGCGTTGTTTCTCTTCGAGCGACGCCGCCTGGATGCCATAGAGATGTGCGTAGCGCTCGGCGGCCTGCTGGGCGAAGGCAACTGCCGATCGCTGGCGCGCCGCGGCCGCGAAGGCCTGCACCAGGGAGCCAACCGTTTCGTGCACGGAATGGCTATGCAGTTCGGCCAGCCTGGCGCCACGCTGCACCACAGCTCCGGGCAGTACGAACACAGCAGTGATGCGGCCATCGGCCAAAGCGCCGATGTGCGACGTCTGCTGCTCATCCATGACGACCTGGCCGGGCACGGTAAGTTCCTGCGGCATGGAGCGCCGTTCGACAGACGCGATCTGGATGCCCGCTTTCTGCTGGTCTGCCGCTTCGATCTTTAGCGTGCCCGGGGCCTGCTGGTGGGCGGCGCTGTTGTCGCCATCTCCCCCCTTTTTCGAAGCATCCTTTTGCTCGCTCGGACCCTGCGAGCATGCAGTCAGGCAGAGGGTGATCAGCAGCAGCCAGCGGGAGAGTCTCATGGCTGCACCCCGAGTGCGAACTGCAGCCGAAGCGCTGCTTGGTGATATTCGGCCAGCGTGCGCAGCGACGTCACCTGCACTTCAATATCCGTTCGTTCGGCATCGAGGTAGCGCAACAGATCGACGCCACCGATCCGGTAGGCCTCTCGCAGGATCGTTAGATTCTGCCGCGCCCCATCGCGCATGGCCGGCAGTGTATCGCGCACGATGGCTGCTTCCCGCGTGTACGTCTGCTGGGCCGCATCGATGTCGGCGCGTACCGTAAGTTCTATTTGCTCCAGCGATGCCTGCGCGGTGCGCAATTGCGCCTGGGCACGGGCAACCTCACCCTGGTTGCGATTGAAGATGGGCAACAAAATCTGCAGGCCGGCATACCCGGTGTTGACGCCGACATTGCGTTTGTAACCGCCAAAGATGTCTGGATCAGGTACCGCCATGGCGCGCTGCAACTTGACATCCGCTTCCGCCGCGGCTACTTCCTCACGCGCCACGGCGACATCGCCGCGCTGAGCCAGGGCAACTGCCAAATCAATGTTAGGCAATGGATCGACTTCAGCGATGTTTTCCGTAAGCTTCACATCGGAGGGGAGGGCTCTCCCCATCTGTCGCCCCAGCTCGATGCGCGCCAGCTCGGCATCGCGCTCTGCCGCCTGCAAAGAGAGGTAAATGCGGTCCCGTTCTATTTGCATGCGGATGAGATCGACTCCACGGGTAGCGCCAGCGTTCACGCGGTCTTTGTTGTAGCGCACCATGTCGTCGACCTCGGCCATATCCTGCCGCAGCAGTTCGGCAATCTGCTGGTCGGCGACCATCAACCAATAGGCGGCTGCCGCGCTGGCTGCGATCTCCCGGTTGCGCAAATCACGTTCTGCTTCACTGCGGCGCAGGTTTGCCCTGGCCAGGGCCAACCGTTTACTCCGTTTGCCGTCAACCTCGATGGACTGACCAAGGTAACCGTAATCCTCGGTGCTATCGGCAAAAGAAAAACTGTCGTCCCAGGGATGCAGGTCTTCACTCTGTAAATAGAGTCGCGGGTTCGGCCGCAGGCCGGCTTGCCGCACGCTACCCAGGGCTACCCCGACACGCTCTTGCGGAACGCGTGCGTTCGGACTGCGCAGGGCCGATTCCACAGCCTCATGCAGACTAAGGGGGCTGGGGGGCTGCTGACCGCTGGCCACCAGCCGGAGGAGGGCGCAAAGAAGACAGAAGAGAGCCACGGCCCTGAATTTGTAGCGATGGTCATTCAAACGGGTCATTCAAACGCTTCAAGGCCAAGCCCAATCCTAAGAGTTTAAGATGCGAATTATGACAAGCAGTCGCAAACTATGGATGGGTATATTCACCCCGTCGATACGTCTGCCGCACTCCATGCGTACCATCGAGTTGCGTGCGTCCAGATGTGTGCGTGAAGCCGGCGTTAGAAGCGCCGCTCGATGCGGGGATACCAGGTGATCTGAACCGTTGAGCTGGTGTCGGACTGGCGCCCATACTTGTAGAACGGTATGAGCCATCGCTCATATTGGACGTTGGCCTTCAGCTCCACGTCGGGAGTCAACCGCTTGACCAAATCAATGGCGAAGTCAGTTTGCGTGGTGCCGCCAGGGATGAAGTCCTTTGCGGCCTTATCGCTGCGGTACGAACCCTGGAGCCATTCCCGGGGTGAGAAGTGGTAGGTGAGCCAGGCCTGCCCTCCCTTGTTTTCCCGGCCGATCCAGTCGCCCATCAGCAGGCCGTTGCTGGTGTAGCCGTTCCTCTGCACTACCTCGATGTACATATCCTGACCGTAGTTACTCTTGCCGGTATTGGGGTCGGTCGAGGCAGCTTCTGCGCGAAGATCAAGTTTCGGCACTCCAGGAAAATGAGAAAGGTAGAGCCCTGGGCGAATGGCGGCGTGTCGCGGAGCAGTGATGGGGAACACGTCATCATGGACTTCGGAGTCAATGTAGAACGTAAGCCAGTTGCGCAGGCGCGGCAGGCGCCAGGAGAAATCAACCGCGCTGAAGCGGGCTCCGGGGTCGTTGCGTGAGAATTTCTCTCCACCATTGGTGTCGCTGATGCTGTAGAAGCTTCGCCAAAAGCTGCCGAACGTGATCGGCACATGGCCTTTGCCACCCCAGATCACAGTGCGCTCAAAACCCAATTCCACGTTTGGCGTTGGCTTGAAGGTGATTTTCTCTGCGTGCGTCCATGGGCTCACAGGAACGTTGTGGCCTTTGAGAGGACCGACAAAGAAGTCGTAACGGATGAGGCCGGCGATGCGCGATACATAAGGAATGTAAAGCGGCTCGACCCGGTTGATGCGGAAGCTCCAGACATTCTCAGCGTTGTTGCTCCACGCCATGCCGCCGCCAACCCCCGGCCCATACCAGTTGTCCATTTTTCCGAAGGAGACTTCATGGCCCACCACATGCGCGGAGACATAGCCTTCGAGCACAGTCAGGTGGTTGACGGAGGAAACGGGACCAAGCGGAATCGTGGTATTTCCTTGCAGGGGAACAGAAGTGAATGTGGCGAAGTCGTCGATGGTGGCCAGTACCTGGGCGACCGCAAGTGGATAGCCTTCCCACGCGGGCGCGTGTTGATACTCGGCGCGGAGGTAGGCGGAGAACATGCCATAGTGCGCGCGTGCGCTTGCGCCGGTGTAGTTGTTAAAACCGCCCGTGTAGGGCCGCCCAAAATCGTTGATGTCCGTCTGGCCGAGATGAAAGCTGTCGCGCAGGGGAGTTCCGGAAACCCCCATGATGCGCTCGTAGACCGAATCCAGGCCCGCGCTGCCGAACTTCCGATCGAGCGGCACACGCATATCCGGCGCCAGCTCTTTTTGCAGGGAAGCGTAGATGTCGATGGCTCCGGCGTTTGTACTGCCGGTGATTCTGCCGGCGCTTTGTTCCAGCATGTGCGCCACGCTCAGGCGGGTCCAGGGACGCATGCTCACGAACACCGTATCGACAAACCCCATACCATACAAGCGCAGCACGGCTGGGTAGATCCAGCTGTCGAGAGGGATGTAGTCCGAACTCATGGCGCTGATGGACTTGAGCGGCTGGTACGGCGCGAAGTGGATGGTATCGCGCGCCGCAGGCAATTGGCTTGCGCTGTCGGATGGGGGCGCTGCGGCGGGAACAGGCGCCTGTTGCGGGGCTGCGTCTTGCTGCGCGACGGATGCCGATACGCTTGAGGCCGATGCAATTCCAGGGGTCATTAAGACCGTCAGACACAGAACAACGAGGAATTCCACTCACACCTCAAATGCAGGACCAGTTAACGCCGGACGTAGCCTGACTGCGGCATAACCCGGTAACGCGAGGCGAGCCGTCGATCACCTGTTTTCAAGCTAACGAAAGGGAGAAGGCTGGTCAATCATTTGCAACCGCCATGAAGCGGGAAGATAACGGGCTCAGGCGTGAAAAGCTTGCATGGGGTACATCCAGACCACGCCCAGCCCCGTGCGTTTTGTATGACAGGTCACCGGCTCGCTTTGCGGGCAGCCTTGGCGGCGCGTTTGAGTTCCTGGGAAAACTCGTCTACCAATTGCTCTTTCCACTTGGACTTGAACAGCTTTTTCGCTTTCAGGTAGCGTTCCATATGGATGAGCGGATCGCGCACGACAGAGCGGCTACGCTTTCCAGAGCCAGACTCGTGGTAAGTTCTGCCCTCGATCATGACGGGTCCATCACCATGACGGACCCGGTCCAGGCTCTCAAAGGCCACGCGGTACACCGCGACGACATCGTTGCCGTCCACCGAGATGCCTATCAGGCCGTAGCCTCGCGCCTTGTGGCGGAAATCGTCGGTATCACTCTCGCTTGCAGGGGTAGAGGTCACCGTCCAGGGATTGTTTTCAACCACGAACAAGATTGGTAGCTTCCGCCTGGTAGCGAGAGCGAGCATCTGCTGCCATGAGGCAAGCTCCATCGTTGCCCTGGGTAAAAACGACACAACGACGTGTCCCTTCTTTTTTCGCTTGGCGGCAAAGGCGGTGGCTGTGATCGCTTCGAATTGTTCTTCCACTTTTGGTGACGCGGGGAGGATGTTGTAAACGGCTGAGAGCGCGTGTTCCGCACCTGCACGTTCGGCATAGAGCTGAGCGACAAGCTCCTGCAGCGAAACTCCTTTGACGAGACTCGGGCTTGCATCCATGGGGGCGAGCGCAATCGTGTCTTCAGGCTGCAGATCGATCGTCCATCCAGTGGCGATCGCTTCCTGCCCCAGCGAACCGCGGTAGGCAGTTGTCTTACCACGCAGACTGTTGGCGTGCTCTGTAAGCAGACGGCATTGCAGCATCGCTGTGTACATCCGCTGCAACTGTGTATCAGAAATCAAGGATCCGCCGGTTGACACTTGTGCCTTGGCCCCCATGGGCCCATCACTACCAGTCATGGTTACGGTTGCTCCTCCGAAAGGTTTTTACGCGCACGCGGCAGGTCAATGCTGGAGCGAATGCATGGGGGCGGAATAGATCGCTGATTGTAAACCACCATTCGTCTCGGCAGTGAAGTTTTGGGCCGCAACTTGCGTTTGGGCAGACCCAAATGTGGAAAGTGATCCAGACTTTTTCACAAACAATGTGAAAAAGCCTGTGAATTTCCCGGTCTTCCATCGCGCAAAGGATGTATTGACGCGGGGTTTAGCACTCTGCACAAGTTCTTGTGCGCAGAGTTAACGATTAATTTAAGTGGAATAGTCGGAGTTGATGCGTACGTATTCTGCTGTAAGATCAGTGGTCCAAAATTGGCAGGTGCCGGTTCCCAAACCCAGGTTGATTTGGATCGTCAAATCGCGATGCTTCAGGTAGTCGTGCGTGGCGGCTTCGTCGAAGCGCGGGGAAAGACCGCCCTGATAGCAAATTTCAAGAGAGCCGAACGTGATGTCGATGCGCGCCGGATCGATCGCGACACCGGCATAGCCGATCGCCGCCAGGATGCGGCCCCAGTTCGGATCACACCCAGCCCAGGCTGTTTTCACCAGGGGTGAGTTTGCGATGGACCGTGCAACCCGCAGTGCGTCTGCATCCGTGAGCGCACCCTGGATGGTGAGCTCCACCACGTGCTGAATGCCTTCGCCGTCTTCAACGATTTTTTTCGCCAGCGACAGGCAAATGGAGTGCAGAGCAGACTCGAACTGTGTCGTGGCCGGGTCTTGCGCGGGCAGCGTCTTCTCGTTCTTGTGCCCTTCGTCGTTTTGGCCCTCGTGGTTGTGCCCTTTGATAGCCACTCCGCTGGCGCCGCTGCAGAGGAGCGTCACCGTGTCGTTGGTCGAGGTGTCGCCGTCGATGGAGATGCGGTTGAACGTGCTGTCTGCCGCATGATGCAAAAGATCCGCAGCCACCGCAGGCTCGAGCGCCGCATCGCTGAACAGGTAAACCAGCATGGTCGCGTGGGGCGCCTGCAGTTTCGGCTGGATCATTCCCGCTCCCTTGGCGATGCCGGCGACCCGCACAGTCACGCCGTCCACGATAAAGCTGGTCGCAGCGATCTTGGTCCGGGTATCGGTGGTCATGATCGCCGCGGCCATTTGCTCGAGATGAGCGGCGGAGGATCCCTGGGCGGCGTGCAGTGCCGGGAGAGCCGCGATGAGTTTGCCGAGCGGCAGGGGGACGCCGATGATTCCGGTCGAAGAAGGCAGCACGGCGTGCGCGTCGCAACCGAAAAGGGTGGCGGCCTCCGCGCAGGATTGCTGCGCAGCGGTGACCCCGGCCTCGCCGGTTGCGCAATTGGCATTACCGGCATTTACCAGCAGCAACCGGATCTGCTGCTTCGCCTGAGCGAGGTGACGCTGCCCTACAATCAACGGCGCTGCGATGACCTTGTTGCTGGTGAACATGGCAGCGGCCGTAGCTGGCTGGCTGGCGAAGGCGCAGGCCAGGTCGGGATTGCCACTGGCCTTGATGCCGGCGCGCACTGCCGCAAAGCTGAAGCCCCGAGGTATGAGATCGTCCGTGAGTGGACCGAGAGACGGAGCTGGAGACGTGTCTGCCATGTGGCCTTACTCTATCAAGAGCGGCAACACGACGAGGAAGAATGCAGCAGTCAGCAGATGAGCAGGGAATCGAGCAACGTTCGGGCGAGGGTTCAGAGCAAGCTTCAGAGTTTCTGAGCATGCGCCACGTCGACATAGCCCGTGGCGAAAAGGTGGTGCTGCATGACATAAGCCTGCAGGTCGCCATCGGAGAACACGTTGCCATCCTGGGGCCGAACGGGTGCGGCAAGTCGACCCTGATCAAAGCCATGACTTGCGAATGTTACCCGATGGTTCGTCCGGGCATGGCGATGAAGGTCTACGGGCGCGACCGCTGGGACGTGCAGGAACTGCGAAAGCATCTTGGGCTGGTGGCGAGTGATTTGCCTGGCGAACGCACCGCAGTTACGCGCGGGCTGGATGCCGTGGTCAGCGGCTTCTTTGCCAGCTCAACCCTGTGGCCCAACTTAACAGTGACTGAGAGCATGCGCGCAAGTGCGCTGGAGGCGCTCGACTTGCTGGGCGCTGGCTACCTGCGTGATCGATGGGTGGGCGAGATGTCGGCAGGGGAGAAGCGAAGGGTAATGATCGCGCGCTCGCTGGTGCATCAGCCGGCCACGTTGCTGCTGGATGAGCCCAGCAATGCGCTCGATCTCGCGGCGCAGCGCGAACTGCGCGAGATATTGCGTTCCGTGGCGCTTGGTTCTAGGACCCGGCGAGGCACCGGCGTAGTCATGGTTACGCATCATCTGGCGGATATCCTGCCCGAAATGGAGCGCGTGATCATGATGCGCCACGGCCGCATCTTCGCCGACGGGCCTAAACGGGAGCTGTTACAAGCTGACCGGTTGCGCGCCCTGTTTGGGGTTCAACTGGAGATTGCTGAGCGCCATGGGTACTGGCATTCCTGGTAGAGCACCGCTCTGAAATCGTTTGCGATATTACGCAACAGGGACACTTGACCTCGGGCCCGGACCCGTTTTACTTTAGGTCTACACGGGAAAGGAGGATGGTCCAGCGAATGAAAAATTCTGATGGTAGTTGTAGTGCAATACGTGAGGTGACTGAGGCTTAGAGCGTTCGCTCTAGACCTGGCGGTAAAACTTTCGTCCGCCGAGGCCCACTTCTTCGGAAGAGCGGACGCCTCAGCCAAACTCAACAGCTTCACCGGTAGAAGGCTCGCAGCCGCAAGGTTGCGAGCCTTTTGCACTTTGTGCCTGAGGAACGCGTCCGAACAGGAAGCAAAGCCCGTGCAAAAACCACAAAGCCCTAGCCCGGGTTTCTCACCACAACCCTCAGCTTCCGACCACAATGCCCTGGCTAGTGCTGTGGGC
>CAZZVD010000150.1:0-13039 GCA_964657465.1 uncultured Acetobacteraceae bacterium
GCATTTGTGAATTCCCACATCTCCCGACTGGAAAACGTCGGCAGATATGGGGCACCCCACGTTGTTACAGATCGAGCCAGGAAAGTCTACGCCATCTATTTCTGGTTGGGCACTCTCAATCCGTAACAACCTGGGGTGCCCCATATCTCACGACGTTTTCCAGTCGGGAGATGTGGGAATTCACAAATGCCAAGCTGCAGGCTCTTCGCTCCGACAAAAGTGGCTCCAGAGAGGCTCTTGCGAGCGGCCGATCAACTGGTGGAAAGTTATGGGTGAGCATTTGTGAATTCCCACATCTTCCGACTGGAAAACGTCGTGAGATATGAGGCCCCAGGTTGTTGCGGATTCAGCCAGAAAAAACTACTCGAGGTTCTCCTGATTGATGTTGTTGCGGATTGAGCAGGGACAATCTACTCCAGTCCGCTAGAAAAGGATCTTGAGCCCAAACTGAACTTGCCGCGAAGTAGTCGAGGTGGCACTGATCACGCCCGCCGTTGGCGAAAGCGCGGCCGCGGCTGTCGGCGCCTTCGGTGTAGGTCCCGAACTGTACACCACCGGGTTGGGCGTGGTGAAGTTCGCATGGTTGAGTACATTGAAAAACTCAGCACGGAACTGGGCCCGCAAACGTTCGTGAATCGTGGTGTTCTTGAACACCGACAAATCAAGCTCCTTCAACCCAGGGCCGGTGAGCGTATCTCGCCCAACGCTACCAAAGGTGCCCGGATAAGGTGCGGAAAACGCGGCCGGGTTAAACCACTGCTTCACTGATTTGGAATACAGCGGTCCGTGGAAGTCAGGATTGAGATTAGGGCGAATCGGATTGCGCGTATCACCATTCCCCGTTGGGTTGTAGCCCAGCTGCGGGGAAAGCGGGAAGCCGCTCTGCAAGGTGGTGATGCCGCTAAGCGACCAGCCATCGACCACCTGCCGCGAAAAAGCATTCCCCTGAAGCACGTGACTGAATGGAAGTTCCCACGTGCCATTGATCGCGCCCGCATGACGGATGTTGGTGGCTGCCGGCCCATAGTCAAGACCAGGGTTGCCCGGGTACATGACATAGGCGGGCGTGTTCGCGGAGACGCTCGTGTTCCATGCCGAGCCGTCATCCAAATTGCTGGCAAAGGTGTACACGCCGCGTAGTTGAAAGCCATGCGAAAGCTGGCGGCGAACATCAACCTCCAATGCGTTGTAGTTGCTGACCCCCTGGGAGACCCAGGAGGTCGTGTTCGCGACGTTGGGGTTCGCCTTTGTGGTAGTTGGATAATAGATGGTGCCCGCAGCTAAGCTGGCAGGGCAAGACGCTGACGGGCATACAACCGTCGCCGGAATGTTCTGATCCTCAGACAAAATCTGATGATAGCCATGCGAGCCCACATAGCCGATGGTGAGTGAAGTCGCGGGCGCGATCTGCTGCTCGAGCTTGAACGTCCACGACAAAACCGTAGGCGTCGCGATATCCCGTTGCACGTTGCTGGGAGAAATCTGTCCGCTGCCGCTCGCCGTACCGCTGGCGAGACGGGGCAGCTTGTCCACCGTGGTGTTGCTGAACGATAACGTTGTGTTGAACGGTGCGGTCTGGTCAAGACGATAGTCGAGCGCGTCCAGCAGCGCGCGATGGACGCCAAAACCCGCGCGTACAGCCGTCTTGCCGGTTCCGAACACGTCGTAGGCAATGCCGACACGGGGCTCTGGCATGAACCTGGCGCGATTGTCAGTCAGTGCCGACTTGCCGATCGTGGGAGTGGTGTTAATTACGCCATTGGTGAAATCGTAGTTGGATGCCCGGCCATGCACTTCATTCCATCCATTGGTCGACTCGGACCGCAAGCCTGCGCGCAGTTCGAGCCGTGGGGTTACTTTCCACGCGTCCTCAATGAACCCAGCGCCAAACAGCGACCGCCAGCCCAGCGCTGTCGGCGCCGGCACAACCGTAAAGGTGGCTACGTTGCCCAGCAGAAAACTGCTCAGCGTCGCAAACGAAGCCTGGCCATATTGGTTCTGCGCCAGATTGTCATTCGATTGCAACCGCTGTAACCACACACCGAACTCCAACTGGTGACGGCCGCGCGTCCAGAACATGTGCTCATCCAGGGTGTACAGATTACGAACCGCCTGATTGTTGCTGCCAGTGTTTGCCCCCGCGAGCGTTACCTGGGAAGCGCCGTTCGATGCCGTGCTGCCGGCAATCACCACCGCCCCTACCGGCTTGCCGGCCACCCAGCCTGGCACCGATGCGGGTGCCTGGCCAGTGAAGTCATACGCGGCGCGCGAGTAACCCACCCGCAAGGTATTCAACAGGTTCGGCGAAAAGACGTGCTGCTCCTGCGCACTCACTACCTGTTCGCGCAGTCGTTCAAAAATGGTGGAGTAGGGATTCTGCGAAGGGGTATTCGCATCGCTGTCGTCCACGGTGTACACCCCGAACAGCAGATCGTTCTGGCTGAGATTGGCGTCGATGCGCGTTGTGCCAAAATCTTCACGGACGTGCTGCAGCGGATTTGCAAATGCTTCGGCGATGCCGCTGGGCGTACCGTTCGCATTCAGCAACTCGGGGCCGTTCGCAACCGGCCACAACGCCAACAAGGGCTTCACAGAGGCCACTGCGGAGGCACGAGAGGTGTCATCGGGCACAAAGCTCACCGCGCTGATGCCGAGATTCTGGCGGTAACCTTCGTAGTTACCAAATCCAAATACCTTGTCATGGCGCAGCGGCCCGCCCAGGGCAGCGCCGAAGTCGTTGCGCTGGAACTCGGGAATTCTTGACTGGTCGAAGTAGTTGCGTGCATCGAGCGCGCTGTTGCGCAGAAACTCGTACGCTGAGCCGTGCACCTTGTTGCCGCCCGATGCGGTAATAATCGAAATCTGCGCTCCGGCGCGTTTGCCGTAATTCGCGCCATAGGTGTCGCTCACCACGTTGAACTCGCGCACTGCATCCACGCCCAGCAACTGCCCGCTGGTGCCGCCGGGCGTCACGTTGATGAGTGAAGCACCGGTGTACTCAATGCCATTCAGGAGAAAAAGATTGTCCTGCGGGCGTCGGCCCGACACAGAGAACATATTGCCTACGGAAGAATTGGACGTACCCACGCCACCTGAGCGCTGGGTCGTGTAGCTGACCGAAGCCGGGTTCAGCTGGATGAGTTGGTCGAAGCTGCGGCCGTTCAGAGGCAATTCCTTCAGCTGTCGTTCGTCGACCAGTCCCTGGGTTTGCAGCGTAGAAGTTTCCACGACAGAGGGTGTGTCCACGACCGTGACGCTTTGCTGCACGTTGCCCACTGTGAGCGTCAGGTGTAGTTGCACGTTCTGGCCGACGGTGAGCCCGACGCCGGTGCGTGTAACCGGAGCAAAGCCTTCGCGCGTCACAGCGACGGTGTAGGCGCCGACCGCGACCGAAGGTGCAGAGAACGTCCCACTCGCGGTCGTGGTGAACTGGCGTTCGCTCCCCGTCTCGTCGTTACGGATGCGCACGTTAGCGCCTGCGAGGGCGGCTCCGCCAGCATCCACCACATCTCCGGAGATGGTGCCACCTACCATTTGGGCGATCACCAGGGGCGCTTGCGCCATCACCGTCAGAAACACGAACAGCAGGAGAGAAAGTTTTTGAACGCGCATAGATTGACTCCGGGATATATTTGCTCGCACGCGCCAGAGGGCGATAGGTCAGCTGCAATGTGGGGTGCGATGGGGCGCTACAGGATTAGCAGAGACAACAACAGCAGGCCAGCGCCGGGGAGGCGCAAGGACAAGAGAGCCGACTGTAGGAAGCTGTCACACTAAAACACTAACACACTATGTATCTGGCCCATGCAAACAAAGCATCGGGCAAACCGCATCAGTCAAGCTGACCACTTAAGCCGTTTCGGCTTAAGTGGAGACATCTACACCTGCTGACTGCCTTGATACGTTGATGAACAAAGACGTCCCATGACAGCCTAGTGTGGCATCTCCGTGGGCGGGTGCTCATGCCGTCCACTCGGAGCAAACGTGGTCCAGCGGTAGGCTTCTGCATCATGGGGTCCGGCAGGTTTATCCCATGCGTCCGCGCTGATTCCGTTCAAGTCGTAGACTATCTTTCCATCTTTAATAGTGAGCTCACAAAGCAGCTTCTGCTTACCGTCGTAACGTTTGTTGACCATATCGGTAAAGCCGAAATTGCCTTTCTCTACGCGCAGGACCGCCACATCGGCAATGGCGCCCTCTGACAGGTTGCCAAGCTCCTCGTGTTTGATCTCGCGAGCAGGGTGCGCAGTCATCTCAGCAACCACCTCTTTCAGCGGAACCCCGATCGCCATGATCTTGTCGGCCACGTTGAGCTCGTCTTTCATGGCCGCATTCATGCTGGTAATGTGCAGGTCGGTCGAGATGGAATCAGGAATAAACCCAGCCTTGATCATGGGCACGGCCAACGACCATTTGAAACTGCCGCCGCCCTGGCCCACATCGAAGAAAATGCCGCGCTTGCGGCCTTCGATGAGCGCTTTGCTCGGCCCCAGCGTGACCGGATCCTGCTCATGGCGAAGCCCGGAATACATGTGCGTGTAGATATCGCCGGGTCGTAGCTTCACCGTCAGAAGGTCGTATATCGGCCGCGTCGGACGATCTACACCAAAGTCGACCATGACGGGAATCTTTGCCTGGGTCCCGGCGATTACGGCCTGCTCAACCGGCGTCCACTCGGGTCCTTCAAAATGCGCCGTCTTGATGCCGACAATGGTCGCAGGGTACTTCAGCGCCATCTCCGCCGTTTTTGCCCCATCCATATCAGTCGTGTCCTGCTCGTAGTGGCCGCCCCGCATGCCGGAGCCGACGATATTCAGCATCGCAAACACGCGGGTCTTGGAACGATCGATAATGCGGTCCTTGAAATCTTCGAAGTTGCGCCACCCTGAGCAGCCAGCGTCGACCACCGTGGTAACACCCACCCGGAAGGTGAAGCCATCGGGCGGCACGCTGTTGTCCCCGGCATACGAGTTGCGCTCGCCGCTGCCTGCATACACGTGTACGTGCAGGTCGATGAGACCCGGGGTGACATAAAGCCCTTTCACCTCGATGGTTTTCAGCGCGGTGCGGGGCGCGATGTGTGGAGCGACCTTCGCGATCTTGCCATCCTTGATAGCCACATCCATTTGGGCATCGATGTGGTTCTTGTCGTCGAGAACGTGCCCGTCCTGTAGCAGAAGATCGTAAATGGGCTCCGCCTGCTGGGCAAAGCCGCTTGCACTTGCAAACATTGCAAGCGCGAAAAAACAGCCTGAGAACTTGCCGCCAACCACTATTCGCATCATGAATCTTTCTGATCTAAAAAATCCATTGCGTGCTCGGTGTGTCAGGCCCGGTGAGCCGTCCAGCTTGCATTGCCGTACTCTCCCAGATCAACCGTTCCCGCCATCGTGTCACCCTGCACGATGCCGCGAAAGGTCCAGGTCAGGGTGTCTCCACTCACGGGCATCAAACCACGCAGCTCGATCTCGGCCCCGTAAATCGTACCAGTGAGTGTGGCTTTATAGAGTTCTCCCTGCTGAGTGCCGGTGAGTTCCTGGCCGTTCTGTTGCAGGGTAAACATCTGCTCGCTGTCACCGCGGGAGTATTTCACCGCGACTGCCCAGTTTCCTGCGACCGGCAGAGGCCCACGCGGCGGCGCCAAGCGCTCTTCAAGATCCATCGGCTTGTTCAAGCCTGCATACAAAGCATCGGCGATGATGCGTTCCTCTCCAGCTTCGAGCATGTAGGGCATGATGATCACCCAGCTTTTCGTGCCGGCCGCGCGTACCCCACCACTCTCATGCACAATGATCCGCGGCGTACCTGCATCGAGCCGGGCCGCCAGCTCTGTACCGGTAATGCCGAGGGCATCACCATCCCAGCGGATGAGTAAGCGCGGCGAGCGATTGGAAAGGTCTTCCGGATGCAAGTACTCCGTCGTGACCGAAGGCACCTGTTGTACGCGCTCCTCAATGTGTTGCAGCCACGAAAGCCACTGGCGCTGTTCGGCCGGGTGGTCGCGCTTGTACCACTGCCGCACTGCGGCCAGCAACCCCATCGTCTCTTCTTTACTGCACTTGAGAGCACGGCCGTAATTGTGGTGCGGCGCAGCATGAAAGTAGGCGGCCTGGCAAAGGTCTTTCTGGCCGATCAGTAACCCGGACGATTGCGGACCCCGCAGGCACTTGCCGCCGGAGTAGCCCACCAGGGTCGCGCCCTGTTGCAGATGGACGTTGGGCACCAATGGCTCTTCCGCGGCCGCATCGACGAATACAGGTACGCCGCCAGCCCTGGCGATCGCGCACACACTGGCGATGCTAAGCGGTCCCTGGGCAGCCGCCGGGCTTGAGAGCAGGTACACCATTGCAGTGCGGGCACTGATCCTTTGCTGCAACTCGGCAGGGGAGTCCACTTCCACAATCTCCACCCCGGTCATGCGCACGCCGAAGTCATATTGATTGCGCGAGTGTTTAGGGATGATGACCTGGTCGCGGCCCTTGATATAAGGCAGCGCCTGCGCCTTTTCAGGATCAGTACCGGCGATGCAGGCTACCACCGCCAGCGTGATCGAAGCCTCACAGCCGGTGGTCGCTATGCCCCATTCCGCACCCGTAAGCCGGCCCAATTCCCGGCCCACCGCCTCCATCATTTCGTCCATCTGCACAAAATAGAAAGAGGCGTCGTACATGGCCTGCTTCACTTCAGGCAGCGATCGCGAACCACTCAGAAGAGTGAAGGTGCCGCGGCCGTTGATCAGTGGCCGCACCCCTATGCGCGTGAAAAGATTGTCGTGCTCGTCACCATCACGCACGAGCGATCGCTCGCTGCCAGGCGATCCGGCGACTTCAGGGGATACAGAAGACATGGTTGGCTACCGCCCTCAATCCGTGTGAAAGGCGCGCTGCGCGCGGCGTGGACACAGGCAGCGCTGCCCGGTTAGATGTAGGCGATGAGGTCGATTTCTACCAGTGAATTGCCAGGAATACCGCCCGCCGGCGCAACCGTAGTCCGCACCGGAGGCACACTGCCAAAGCGTCCGGCATAAGCGGTATTCATCCGCGCCCAATCCTTGATGTCGTTGAGGTACACGTTCACCTTGAGCACTTTGTCCATGGAGGAACCGGCGCAGACAAGGTTCTTTTCAAGTTCGTCCAGAACGTGCTTGGTGTGCTCTTCAATGGTGCCTTCAAAGTGGGCGCCGACACCGGCCAGAAAAACGAGGTTGCCGTAGGAGACAGCGCTTGAAAACAGGGGCGCCGCGTTGGGCTTGTTATCGTCGTTCGGCTTGCACGAATGAGCTTTCTTTTCGAGCGGCGCAGTTGTCTTTTTGGCTTCCGCTGTGGCGGCAAACATAGTGCCTCCGGTAGCGACGGCTGCTGCCTTGGCCGCGTTCTTGAGCAGACCTCTTCTGGACTGGGTTCCCATTGACTTACTCCTCTTAATGCAAATTGGTGATCGGGCCCAGAAAACTAGACCGGCAGCAAAGCGAGGCTGGCTGGCGCAGGTATTCTAATGCTGCTCGCAGGCTTCTTAACTTCGCCTGTCACCCTATCGGCTATCAGCCTGACCACTGCTCCATTGCGGCTATCCAAAATGTAAATGCTTTGTCCATCGCGTGCCACAGACACGTGGGTAGGGGCGGTGGTCCCAAGCGGTATATGCGCTTTTTGCGTGAGCGCACCGCTGCACGCATCCACATGCCAGGCCCGGAGCAAGCGTCGAGGCTCGTCCGTCGCATACAGCGTGTGACCGGTAGGATGCAGCGCGAGTGAACCGGCACCTGCCACAGCCGCAGCAGCAAGCGGCGGCCGCCACTCGCTCACCGTGCCGTTGGAACCATCGTACCGATAGCAGCCAATAGTGTTTGCCAAACTGTGGGACACGTAGAGGTAGCCCGCGGGATGCAGCACAAATTGGCCGGGCCCGCCTGCAGTCGCTACCTGCGAGACACGTTGCAGCCGCCCATCTGCCACGGCAAATACGCTGATGCGGTCACTGCCAAAATCAGAACACAACAGATGCTTTCCGCTGCTGTCGAAGAGCAAGGTGTGCGGGTGTGCCGACGTTTGTAGTTGCCTGTGCGGCCCGCAGCCTGTGTCCTTGAAAATGCCGCATGGGTCACCCAGCCTGCCGTCTTTGGTAACGGGCAGCAGGTTGTAGATGCCGCCTCCGTACGCAGCAACTGCCAGCAACCTGCCGTCCGGGGATAGCGCCATGTGCCGAGGCCGGGTAGCGGCCAGGGAGAGTGCAGTGCGCCCTAAAAGGGTGAGCGTGCCCGAGCCCGGTTCCACCCGATAAGCCTCGATGGTCCCGCGCGGCACGCCCTGATGCAGGCCAACGTGGTTGGCTACATAGAGCACTTGCTGCGAAAGCAGAAGAGCGGCGGGTGCGCGGCTTGCCACCTGCTGTCGTGGCGACCAGATGTTCGTCTGCTTACCCGCCGGCGAAGCGAACGCGTGGATGGCTCCCCAGCCGTTTCCGCCACGCGAAAGGGAAGCGACATAGGCGATCTGCGGTTCTTGCATGCCATCCACGCCGGAGGCCGTTCCATGCCGCAGGGAAGTCAGTGCCATCACAGCCGCCGCGCCGCGCACAAAGTCTCTGCGTGTCCAACCGCGTGCCGTCGCTCGCTTTGTCGATCGCGTTGTCGCTTCCATGGTTTGCCTTAGACCTGAATCGACATTTTGTGATGAAAGATATTGTTTGGATCGTACCGCCGCTTTACCTGCTGCAGAAATGGGTAAAGACCGTCCGTCCCGTAGTAGACCTGAGGCCAGAACGAATACTGAAGCAGGTCGGAATCGGGGTAATTGATATAGCAACCCTCGTAATATTCATTGGGGTACGGTGTACCCGCATACCTTGCGTCTACATGTAACGAATACAGTTGCGTATAGAATTCCCGGAACCATTGCAGCCGTCCCGCATCTTCCTCCGGGTCATCCCAGTAGTGCTGAAACTGTATCTTCATGATCGAAGACCGCTGCCAGACAGAAGTCGTTTCAGCCAGACGCTTTTTGTTGACCGCGCCGCCATACGAGTCGACTGCCATTACTGCGCCGCGCAAATCCACGTCGGGGACCACGCGCGTGAGTTGCCGGTACATGCATTGCGCTTCGGCACGCGTGAAGTTCTGTTTCATGTAGCTGGACTTGTACGCTGCGCGTCCATCATGGCCACTGCCACTGTCCCCGATGGTAGCCGCGAGCCATAGTTCCCGTTCGACGGGGTAGGAGCCCATCCGCTGGTGGGCCTCTGGCCTGCGAGTGGCAAAACGCTTATCGCCGGGCAACGGAGCACGCGCCCCAATCGGGTTGAAAGGCTGAAAGCGATCCAGGAACTCTTCCAGCACTTTCAGATCGTCGCAGCGGCCATCAGGATTGCAGAACTGGAGGGATATATTGAACCGTCCCGCAGAGATATGGGTAAGACCGAGCCCGGCGAACAGGCCCCAGGTATCCGGCTCCCTGCCTCGCGTTGCCCAGTAATCGCCAAAGGCCAGCACGATGTTTACGAAGGTGTCTTCGGTCATCGTGCTCCAGTCCCATGAGACGTGGGCGTTCACCACCTCGACCGGCGCGACCGGCAGGCGGTCGAACAGGAAGCCGGTAACGACGCCGAAGTTGCCGCCGCCCCCGCCGCTTGAGGCACGAAACAAATCGGGCTCATGGTCCTTGTCGATGCGTCGCATCACCACCTGGCCCTGGCCATCGACCGTCAGGATCTCGATGGCCGAGAGCCAATCGATGGTGAGCCCATGCAGGCGAGACAGCACGCCATAGCCGCCTCCCGTGATGTGGCCGCCGGCGCCTACGGTGTAGCAGCTGCCCCCCGGGATGGTCACCCCATAGCGCTTATACAGTTCACGATAGGCTTCACCGAGCGATTGGCCCGGGCTGATGCGATAACGCGTTCCATCGCCCGGCATGACGGCGGCATTCAGCAGGCTCACATCGAGGATGGCGCCGCCCGGGTTGTTGACCACGAAGTCTTCGTAGCAATGGCCGCCACTGCGAATGGTGGGTCGCATACCGGCCTTGACCACGCGTTGCAGGGCCTCGGCGGTCTGCTCGGCGGTGCTGCACAATTCAATCTGCGCCGCTGCTTCTGCCGGGTTGCTGTCCCAGCGAAGATTGCGGCTGCGGTGCAACATAGCGAAACGCGGATCAGCCGGTGTTATTTTTACAGCCATTAGTGGTTTCGACCGCGCTCGATTGAATTGTCCTGGATCTTAGCTGCACAAGAAAAGATTAGAAAAAGTATACCCGCTTCGCCGCACGCTGAATCCGGCAAAGCGGAGGCAGTTGGCAACCAGGCCACGGTACAAAGCGGGTGGAGATATACCCCACTCAAGCCAAACGCGGCTTGAATGGGCCAGCCGGACTTTCTTGCATGGAACCACCCAGAGTTTCAACCGGGGTTGTAGCCAAACACCTCTTCGACCAGGAAGACTCTTGCCCACCAAAGAATCCCGGGTGGCCCACGCAAGCTTTGCTTGCGTGGGCCACATCTACGCCAGTCACAGCCAGGCATCCCGCTTCTTCTTGACGAAGTTTAAGAGCGAACCCTGCCGGCACACTCCTGTTTGGTAACATCACCCCTGGATGTGAGGAGCGGCGAATGGCATTGCTCGACGAAAAGGTAGTGATCGTGACCGGCGCCGCTGCTGGGATTGGCGCAGGCGTCGCCCAGTTATTTGCGGAAGAAGGCGCGCATGTCTACGCTGTCGATCTGGATGGCCAGGGGATCCAAAAGGTAGCCGCAGACATTGCAGCCAGCGGTCACTCGGCGACTGGTTTTGCCGCCGACGCGCGTGACCGTGATGGGATGGCCAAAGTAGTCGACGCCGCGATTGAGCGCTTTGGACGCATCGATGGGCTGATCAACGTGGCCGGTATTTATCCGCGGCAGCCTTTCCTGGAGATGACAGAAGAACAGTGGGACACCATGCAGGAAATCAACCTGAAGAGCGTCTTCCACTGCACCAGCCTGGTCATGCCTCACATGGTTGAGCAGCGATCCGGTTCGGTGGTGAACATCTCCTCAGTTACGTTCTTTACCGGCCTGGAAAACCTGACCCACTACATCGCGTCCAAGGGCGGCATGATCGGGTTTACGCGCGGCCTGGCACGCGAAATGGGCCCCCACAACGTGCGGGTTAATTGCATAACGCCAGGCGCCATCGAAACCGAGGGTGAGCGCAAGCTGATGTCCAAGGAACAAGCGGACAAGGCCATCGACTTGCAAAGCCTTAAGCGGCGCATTAGTCCACTCGACATAGCGCGCGTTTGCCTGTTCCTGACCAGCGATCTAAGCGATGCGATGACGGGGCAAACGCTCAATGTGGATGGCGGCTGGATTATGTACTGAGGCCCGCCTTCCGGCGGAATGGGATGACTATGCCCGGCCGGCGAACTCCCGGCTCTCAGTGGATACCTTGACTCTCTCACCTTCTTTGATGAAGAGGGGCACGTGAATTTCCAGACCAGTCTCTAAGCGCGCGATCTTGGTGACGCTACCGCCAGAAGAGTTGCCCCGCACCCCGGGCTCCGTCTGGGCCACACTCAATTCCACGAACATGGGCAATTGCAATCCAATGGGGTTGCCGTTGAACTTATGCAGCTGGATCAGTTCGCCTTCGATTAGAAAATCCAGTGCGTTGCCAATTAGCTGCTCCGTCAGCGTGAGTGTTTCAAAGTTTTCCTGATCGAGGAAATGCGACCCATCGCCGTCGCTATACAAGTACGAAGCAGGTACCAGCACCAGGTCCGGTTCCTTGAATTTGTCACCGGCTTTGAACGTTTTCTCAAATACAGCGCTGGTCAGAAGATTGCGCATCTTCAGCTTAACCAGCGTCTGCCCACCGCGCGCGGTAGGGGAGTGCACTTCTGCATCCAGGCAAGCGAAGGGTACATTTTCAAACTCAAAAACCGATTTGCGTTTCACATTAATTGCGTCAATCAGTGCCGCCATAGGCTCCTCGCGGGCAGGCGCCATTCCCTGTCCGTCTACTGAGTATAGAAGCAACCCGGCACGGGGCGGCTCCTCTTGTGCTGTCGTCGAAGAGCCTCAAATCCAGCGGAAAGCCCTCGGGGGGCGCATCAGGTCTGCACGCTCACTGCGCATTCCCAGGGACACCCGTTTAGTGTATTTTCTTCTGATGATGCGCATCCCGTGTTCCAGGCTCTTCTTATCCGCGGCCCTGTTGGCTGTCACCGTTCCAGTGTTTGCCCAGTCCGCAGAGAAAGCGAAGCCGGAAGATACGGAAATTTGGGAGCCTATTCCCAAGGTCGTCACGCCCGGCGCAACCTGCGGAGCCGCTCCATCCGATGCGATCGTGCTCTTCGATGGCAAGAACCAGGATGCGTGGGTTTCGGTGAAAGACCAATCGCCTGCCAAATGGACTGTCTCCGGCGGCACCATGACGGTGAGCAAGGGCGAGGGCAGTATTCAGACTAAGGAGAAGTTCAAGAACTACCAGCTTCATATCGAGTGGAAGGTCCCGGAAAACATTACCGGCACCGGCCAGGGCCGCGGCAACAGCGGGGTCTTTTTGGCCTCGACCGGCCCGGGCGACTCAGGGTATGAGTTGCAGGTGCTGGACTCCTGGAACAACAAGACCTACGTGAACGGCATGGCCGGCAGCCTCTATAAGCAGGCGATCCCGCTGGCGAACCCGGGCCGCAAACCGGGCGAGTGGCAGACGTATGACGTGATGTGGACCGCGCCTACTTTCAACGAGGACGGCTCGGTGAAAACGCCTGCGTACGCGACTGTGCTGTTCAACGGAGTTTTGGTAGAGAATCACTTCGAATTGAAAGGCGAGACCTTTTACATCGGCAAACCGGTTTACAAGGCCTACACCGAAGCGCCCATCAAGCTGCAGGCACACGGAGACAAGAGCGAGCCCCTGAGCTTCCGCAACATCTGGGTCCGCCGCCTCGACTAGTCTAACGACCAGCGTGTCTAACCCCCAATCTTCGATGCAACCACAATGCACCTCTCCCTGGACGGGTGCCCCATGCTCGCCGACTCCGGCGTGCGTGGGTTGAACAAG
>CAZZVD010000151.1:0-13011 GCA_964657465.1 uncultured Acetobacteraceae bacterium
CCCTGGGAATCCCGCCTCTCCAAAAAACTCTTTCCGTGAAACGAATCCCGGGTGCCCCACATCTCGCTCGTCTTTCGCGAGATGTGGGTTACCACAAAACCCTCGTCGGGACATCTAAACTCACAAGCGAACATCCGAGGAATCCCACATCTCGCAAGGAACCAGCGAGATATGGGGCACCCGGGATTCGTCACGGGTGCGGACGGAAAGACTGACAGCAGCGCAGGTCAGCACCCTCCGGTTCCAAGGAATGGGTACTGCCATGCAACGCCTGGCGATAAAATGACAGGGCGTTAGCAATCGAGGGAGAAGAATCAATGGCGAAGTATGCGTTGTATGTTTCACTCAAGGCGAAACCCGGTAAGGAAGCGGCCGTGGAAGCGTTTCTGAAGCAGGGCGCCGAAATGGCGAAAGCGGAAAAGGGCACGGTCACCTGGTAC
The DNA here is from genome assembly GCA_964657465.1 of uncultured Acetobacteraceae bacterium. Lineage (GTDB taxonomy): Bacteria > Acidobacteriota > Terriglobia > Terriglobales > Acidobacteriaceae > PALSA-350. The sequence continues at coordinate 441 of CAZZVD010000151.1, forward strand.
GGCATCAAGGAAGATGATGGCGCCTATGCGGTGTTCGATACTTTTGATGATGAGTCGGGCCGAGACGCTCACTTGCATGGGGATATTGCAAAGGCATTGATGGCGAACGCGAAGGAACTATTCTCGAACGAACTGAACATTCACAAAATCCAGATCGTTGCCGACAAGTAGCGGCGGGGATCGAGGCCGGAAGCCTGGACAGGGGACAGTTTCAGGTTCTCTCTTGTCCAGGTGGGCCCTGTCTGGTGAGCACTGTCATGGTTGCCAATCAGGGTGGTGCAAAGAAACCCTTACGGGCCTGCACAGTCAGCTTCTTTTCTTTCGCCTTCAATTCCAGCTTGTGGTAACTGTTCGGGCTCGTGTCCGGCGGTGGCTTATAGCCGAGCTCGTACTGCAGCCGCAGGTCCCGGCTGATCTGCGCATATATCTCGCGCAGGCTCAGATTGCGTGAGACGGTGAACACGCGCCCGCCGGTACTCTCGGAGAGTTTTTGTAACGCATCCAGGCCGGGATCGCGCGCAGGCGCAGTCCCGGAACTTGCATTCAGCGTGTTCCACATACTGTAGAGAATCGAGTAGACCTGAACATCGGCTCGCTGCGCCTGCTCGATGGCTTCAGCGATTGAATGACGAGAGCCGTTATCGCCACCGTCGCTCAGAATGACCATGGCCTTACGCCCCTTTTGGGTGGACAGGACCGTCTTCGCTACCGCATAGACCGCGTCATAGAGAAGCGTGCCACCCGCGGGAGAAGCGCGCGTGTTGAGATGAGATAACGCCAGGTGCAAATCATTGGGAACGCCGGTCATCCCTCTCAACTGCTGCACCGTGGCGCCGAACTCCACCAGCGCGGCCTGGTCATCCGGGTGTTCCAGCATGGTTTGGAAGAACACGTCACTGGCGATGGTTTCATCGCCGACAAAGGTTCGCTGGCTGGCGCTGGTGTCCACCATGAGGGCCAGGCTGAGAGGCAGGGCCGAGCCTTCGGAAAAGTAAGTGATGGGTTCATCCTTCCCGTCTTGTTTGAGGATGAAGTCATTTTTCGACAAGCCCTGCCTGGCCTCGCCGTCTTTCGTTTTCACCACGGCCGAAATGGCGACTATCCCGGTAACCACTTTCAGGGTCATGATCTGCGCTGAAGGCGAGTCTCCCTCGCTGGCGGCGGCAGCCGGCGCGGTCTGTTGTCCCCTGGCAAAGGACAGGACACACAGGCATGCGATGAGCATCCACAAGGCTTTAGTTGGTCCCAGGGCTGGTTTCATGCAAGGCAGACTGAGCGTCGATCCCCGCGATTGAGCAAGATTCCTCATCCAGGATGACCCAGGCTAAGCCGCTATCTTCGCATAAAATGCGGGCCACGTGAGTGAGTACTGGCAGTAGCTGCTGTATGCTGACATCAGCTCACAAACAATTTATCTTGGCCGCCGGACACGGGCGGTGGCAAAGAACCCACCTTGACGGAGTACACGCTTGTACAGACACCGGCCCGCGTTCCACGCAGTGGTGTGTGCAGTGGTTTTGTGCTGGCTGCCAGCATCGGCAACCGCACAACAGAGCACTCCCGAACAGTCACCAATCACAATTGAGCGCCGCCCTGGTCGAGAAGATGGGCAGGCGCAGATGATGGTCAAGGGCAAATTTCGTAAGATTGCGCAGCATGCGGTCGAAGCGCAGACGGTGCGCGACGGCGACGGTGCGCTGGTCATTGTTCTGCAGCCGGCAAAGGGCAAAGCGCCGAAGCAGTATCTATTGCGCTACTACGACCTGGAGAGCGGCCGCAGCCGCCTGCTGGGCGCTGTTCCGATGAAGGCCGGGAAGATAACCGAGACGGCCACGGCCGGCAATGCCTGGGCATTCGCGCTGAGCGGAATCGATTCGCAGAGTGCGCTGCCAGTGATCGTGGTGGGCGGTGAAGAGGGCATACCGGGTCTGCTGATGGATGCAAATGCACCCGCCATCCATGGCGATGGGTTGCAGTATAAGAGCGGTGGTGAGACGCGCGAAGCGAAACTCGATGTCCTACTCGGCTCAGGCCAGATGGGCATCTACGCACCCCCTCACACGACACAAGCAGCGCCACAGCTATTGCAGGTGTTTAGCAATGGGACTGCCATGACGATGCTGGCAAACGGAAAGAGTGAGAAGGCCACCTGGCAAACGGACGGCAAAGTACTGCAGTTGCGCTCTGTGCAGGAGAAGGCGGTGTATTCGGTCCCCTGGGCCGAGCTGAATACAGTGCAGGGTGTGCCGGCGGGTAAGCGGTTCGCGGTGCGGCTGGAGAAAGCGCTCTCTTCGCGTGTCACGCACCAGGGAGATATCATCCACGCGCTCTCGATCACACCAGTGGTGGTGGATGGCAAGATCCTGATCCCCGCGGCATCGGAGTTCGAGGGCAAGGTGGTGCAAGCCAGCAATACCGGCTGGGGCTTCAAGCACGAGACTGCATCTCTCACGATTGAATGGAACAAGGCCAGGCTGAGCGACGGCCGGGAGCTCTTGCTGGATGCGCGCGTGTTCCAGGTTGAGAACGCACAGGAAAACGTCACAGCCGCAGGCAAGATTCAGGGAATCCGCTCCACGGCAACCCCGGGGTACGCCGCGGAAAACGGGGTGCTCACCTTTGCCGGTATAGATCCCGTCGCATACATTTTTGCCTCGGCCGGTGGCAGCGCGGTACTCGGGTTTGCGGAGCCGGAAATCCTGTATCCAGCCGGAACGGAACTGGTGCTGGAAAACGTGAAGCCTCTGCTGACGGCGGAGGTCTACCCGCCCACGGTTACGCCCGCGTCTACCACCAGTCCGCAGCAGGCTGAGCTCACGGCGTTCGTCAAAACGTTGCCGTACCGCACGAAGACACAGGGCAGCAACAAAGATTCTGACGTCACCAACCTGGTCTTTATTGGCTCTGCTTCCGGATTAGAACGGGCGTTCAAGGCTGCGGGGTGGCTGCCAACGGAGGATTTGACTGCGGGTTCAACCTTCCGCACGCTGAAGACGATCAGCGGCAACCAGACATACACGCAGGCCCCGATGTCAATTCTGTTGCTGGATGAGCGGGAGCCGGTCTTTGCTCTCAGTAAAACGACCAACAGTTTTTCGTCGCGCCATCACCTGCGGGTGTTTGCGACTGGCGAAACGCGTGAGGGGCATACTGTCCTGACTGCCTCCTCAACCCAGGACATTGGGATTGCCTTTTCGAAAAAGCAGAAAACATTCATCCATGTGATCGACGAACATATTGACAATGAGCGGTCCAAGATTGTGAACGACCTCATGTTCACCAATTGCGTCGATAACCTCGATATGGTGGAACGGCCCTGGGTGCCCCAGGACTCTTATAACTCGACCGGCGATCGCCTGCTAACCGATGGAAACGCAGCTGTGCTGCGCATCAACGATTGCCAGCATCCACGCACCACAGCGGACGATCCTGCCTTGCGTCCGCCTCGTAGCCAGAGGATCACGCGGGACACGGCCTTGACGGTGCGCAATGGCGTCTACCGGGGCAACCTGATTTACCAGGGCATCGCCGGAACGCTGCTTGCCCGAAAATACTTTAAATCGTCACAAGAGCTGTTGCCAGATAGCGGCGCCTGGCGAATGACCGATGCTTCTGGGGCGCAATACCAGGGCCACGGAGATCTGGCCGGGTCGGCCAATGTCGAGCACAGCAAAACGCCTGGTTTGCAAAGACGAGCCGGCGGCGGGTTCAACGCCACCCCGAGTCAGCAGGATCTGACGGCTATCGAGAAAGCGAAGCGAGATCACAAGTGGGATCCTCCCCGGTATGAATTCGCATTGCAGGGTGGATACATGCATATGCATTCCAGCTATCTGTCTGCGGTAGGGGTGCTGGAAATGTCGTCGGATGGGAGCAAGCCCGCGTATTTTCTATTTCTGGGGGATGACCTGGGCGATGGATGGGCTGCCGGGGGATCGGTCACAGTCAATAGTTGGCGACACTTTTCGAATGAGTTCTCGTACTTTCGCCAGCAGGTGAAGTACGAGCTTGGCACAGTTGCAGCGACGATCCCTCCCGGGGAGACGGTAATTCTCGAAGACAGCGATCTGGAGACAGAAAAGATTGGGTTGGTCACGCGTCAGTTCGAGTACAACCTGTTGATCCATCCCACCCGGCCCGCTTCCCGGTGGCGCCCTTACGTGGCCGTTGGTCCGGCATTACAACTGATCGCGCTGAACGGTGCTCCCTTGAAAAAGCCCGCGGGCGTATTTACGCTCGGTCTTAAAAATGTAGGGCTGATCGCCGCGGCTTTTGATTTTGGAAACACTCCTCCCCTGGACGGTGGTGGTGTCTTCCGCATCGGCTTGCAGTATGGCGGGGGCGTCAAGTACCGGGTAAGTCCGCGAGTGATGGCGCGCGCCGACTGGCGCGAGACATGGAGCCAGAATCCGGACATCATCGCTAAAAGCTACCTGGACTACGACTCAACGGATCTCGACAATACCTACACCACGACGATCATTCCGGTGAAGCCGAACCAGAAGTTTATTCAGGATCGCTATACGCTGGGTGTGGCCTTCACCTTTTAGTCGTCGTCGGGTGACGCCCAGGGAAGTGTGTCCCAGCTGCGGGGGCTGTATTCGCAGCAGCTCATGTCGACACGCTTTCCGTTAAATCGGGCGCCTTCCATCTTCAGGCGGGCTCTCTGTTCCCGCGCCGCATCGCCGCGCAGCTTGATTTCACCACCGGCGCCCACCACCCGATGCCAGGGAAGCTGGTCCGGGGGATCGGTGCGGAGCAAGCGCGCAACCGCCCGATGGTAAAGCGGATAGCCTGCGCCGGCTGCCACCCTGCCGTAGGTGCTGACTTTTCCCGCGGGTATCGAGAGAACGATGCGGCGGAAAGCATTGTCGCGAAATTCATTCCCCCGCGCCCCATCGCGCAGTATTTTGCGTTTGATCTTGAAGCCGGGGACAGCGAGCAGTGCGGCCGGCGTTTGTTTGTTCTTTCGCCCGGTCACTCCGGGTGTGAGGGAAGGGAGGGTCTTCCTAGCGCCTGCCATCCGCTTCCCACATAGCGATGAGGCGGAGAACGGCGAACTTCTCGGCTGGCAGTACGCTGACTGGATAAAACTCACCGGCGGCTACGGTGTAGGAACGCTGGGGCTCATCGCTACTTTTTGACCAGAGTTTCACGTGCCAGATGGCAAGGCTGGGATGACGCCAGCCGGAAACGGCATAGCCTGCAAATTCCCCGCTTCGTTCGATTCGCTGTGACGACGGTGCGCGGCTGGAGAGCGAAGGATTGCTGTTGCCTGGAATGGCAAGACCGTTCGAAACTACCTTCCGCATTTCGCCAAAGCTCATAATGCACCCGCCAGGTATTCAGACAAAGTAATCGTTGTGTACTGCCTGCGAGGGATTGTTACAGAGAGCTGTGTGTATGTCTAGTACTGCCAAAGTTGCAGAACGAATGTAATGTAGGCCGGGCAATGTCTCTCCTATGGCTTAGGTGGCCGATAGGCCACTTCCACTGTGCTTTACAGGGCTCTGTGTCCGCATAGGGAGAGAGTGTCAAGGCGCGACGCGCTTTAAGGCAATAAATGGCGCTTGCCCCCGATCTGAATTGGATGCCCTGCACAAATGCTCCCGGTGCTTTGTATCTCGGCACGACTTCATTCGTGCCGCAGAACGAGAAGAAACAGGATCTGGGCTTAGCCCGGATTTAGCCCGGACTTCTCACCAGTACTGATTGGTGCGACAGGCCGACGGGACCGGTGAGCCTGTTGCTGTGTTTTGGCTTGGCCTAGCGCGTTAGGTTGTTTTTGGTGTGCGACGACATGTTTTGCGGGTTAGCCAGCCGCCAACTTGTCATCCCGAGCGCAGCGGTGAGGTGGAGATACGAGCGCACGAACCCCTGGTAGTAGCCGGCCCATTTCGCCGAGCTGCGCGTCTCCTCAATCACATGCTCCAGGCTTGTTCGCTGACCTTCCGGCACCAGTCTTAATTGGGCCAGCCCACTCTGGCGCATCGCCTTCTGAATTGCCTGCAATGCTTCACCTTGCTGCGGTATCCAATGTAAGGCGTTGAAAGAGACAACCGTACCGAATTCACCGGAAAGGAAAAATCTGTCGAATATCAGCCAAGGCTGGTCGCGTTTGCTAGCGCCTGCGTGCGGTCGAGCAATGCCAGGACTTCGCTGGCCATCGCCTGCTGCAGCGTGGACACGTTTTCGTAGCCCTGTGCATTCCATTCAGTCATCGTGATCTCTGAAAGCCCTCTGGACAGGTTAGCCAAAGAGTAATCGCTTATGAATTACCGTCGACAGGGCTGCTGAACGAAACAGCTCTTTCAAGCAGCGGAAAGTCCCGTATGCTCTTTTTAGCCGCGATGCTTCACGGACTCTTTCAATGATTCTTTCGGGGGAGGGACTCAGTGAAGTGTGACCCGAAGCATCGTGGCGATCTCTTGTCCTCTAAGCCGACTTACTCTTCCTGGCCGCCGCCGTAGACCCACGACTCGCCTTCGTCTTCTTCTCTCCGCCGTTCGTCTGACCGGTGGCTGAGGTAGAGTTGCCTGCTGTGGTGGGGGCAGCCTCCTTTGCTGAAGCGCCAGCCGACTGAACCGGCTTCTTCTGCAGGAGACTTTTGCGCAGGGCTTCCATCAGGTCGATCACCTTGCCCGGCTTGGGCTCCGCTGCCGGAGTCGGTGCGGGCAGATTATTCATCTTTGCCTCAACCAACTCCCGCAATGCTTCCTCGTAGTGATCCTTAAAGCTGTGAACGTCGAATGGCTGGGTGTAAGCATCGATGAGTTGCATGGCCAGCTTCAGCTGTGCCGGATCGGTCGCGGGTATCTCCACGTGTTGCGCGTATTCGCGGGCGTCGCGTAGTTCGCCCGCAAAGCGCAAGGTGTAGAGCATCATTCCAGACTGATTGGGGTCGAGAGGCGGAGCAAGCGTCATCAAATGTTGCCGCCCGCTGAACACAATCTCGCCCACCCCCACCATGCCGCTTTCTCGTAGCGCCTGCCTGACCACGGCAAAGGCAGTCGCCTGCGGGCCAGCCTTAGGCATCACCAGGTACGGCTTCTCGTAAAGGATTGGATCGATCTCAGCTGCTTTTGAGAACTGCGAGATTTCGATTGTCTTTTTGCCCGCGAGCCGCAAATTCTTGAGTTCCGCCGGTTCGATAATGGCGTACTTTCCTTTTTCGTATTCGTAACCCTTGACGATGTCGGCGCGGTCGACGGCATGTTCCGCCGCTGCCGATGCATCAGACCGATTGCCCTGCAGCAGCGAGGAAAGCTGGGATGAGATCTGGGAAGCAGTCTGGGGCGCGCCCTGTGAAGTCCCCTGTGGAGCCCCCTGTGGAGCAATGTGAAGAGCAGTTTTCCGGCTAGCCGGGGCCTCCTCAGGTTCATCGGATGGCTCAACTGACTCCTCAGACGGCGCAGGCCCTGAAGATACGCTCTGCCGTCGCACCCGGGTCATCGTCTGGCGATCCACCTCGTGGAAAGTAAAGGGTTTGGTGGTGTTGGTCGCGGGATAGATTTCAACCGCAAAGCCCACCAACGATATCTGGATGCTTCCTGACCAGAGAGGTCTCGCCATGGCATTTGCCTCGTTCGTTGAATTTTATCGCTGAGTCTGTGTGACTAGGATGCGCCTGGAAGGGGGGAAGTGCCGGACAACTACTCATTTTGCCGGTTTATCCATACCAGCCCAACGGATTGCGTCTAGACCGGTCGGCTTTGCTGCATCGCAACGTGGGCCAGCGCATCCTCTAAGGGGCGTGCGGGAGCGCCTCGGACACATGGCATCCATCAGTTTGACCCGGCTGCGGGTTCGTTCCATACGGTTTGTACCCATCTTCTTCGTCCACGCAATTCGCTCTAATGACCAGGTGAAGAAGGCGCCGGGGTTTCTGCAAGGAGCCCTACTGCGCGATCGTAGCTGGACATTCTGGACCATGACGGCCTGGGACACACAGGAGAACATGCGCCTTTTCATGCTGTCAGGGGCGCACAAGGAAGCAATGCCTCATCTGCTGGACTGGTGTGATGAGGCCTCGGTGGCGCACTGGGTTCAGCCTGCAGCAGACCTGCCCTCCTGGACGGAAGCGGATGAGCGTATGCGCAGGTCGGGGCGTCCTTCCAAGGTGCGCAATCCGAGCCCGCAACATGCTGCACTGGCGTACCGGACTCCGCGTCTGACCGCGTCTGCGCCGATTTAACAGCTCTGGTGCTCAGGACGAGTTGCCGGTCTACCCCAGGCGGCTAATAGGGAGTGGGTCGTTGTGGCCGCTTCATGTTCGTCCCCAACTGGGGAACTACCCAGATCAGGGTGACCACAACAGGAATCGAAAGCGACACCCAGGGCCGGTAAAAAGCTATCGGCGCTGAAAGGAAATACAACAAGAGGCTGGCGGCGTGCTTTCTGCGTTCGGCGTGATCGGAAGCCTGTAACCCCTGGGCGTGCCGCTGCCGGCTCATCACCGTCCAGCGCAGAACGAAGAACGCAGCGCCCACCGCTACCATAGTCAACTCGTAGAGGATCGTGGCAAAGGCAGTAAACGCCTTCTCGTCGAGGTACTCCACGAAGTAAGGAATCAACGAGAGAACGAAAAGAAAGCCCAGGTTCGCCCACAGAACGCGGTGGTCCACTTCTTTGGTTCGCTTGAGAAGGTCATGGTGGTTGACCCAGTAAATGCCTACCGTCAGGAAGCTCATGAGATATACGGCCAGCCGGGGCGCCACTGACCATAGTCCCGGCCAGCCATCTTCATGGGGAACGTGCAACTCGAGCACCATGATGGTGATGATTACGGCGATCACGCCATCAGAGAAAGCTTCTAATCGGCTCGATGTCATTTGATCCTCCTCAGGTTGGTGACCAGGTGGCGACAGTCGACTGGCGAACGATGAGCTTCGGCTCGATCAGCGCAGTCTGCGGTGGGTCGTCTGGCTTGATCGATAACGCGAGGGCGCGGCGCGCGGCCGCTTCGCCCATGCGTTCGATGGATTGATCAACCGACGTAAGCGGCACCTTCAGGTACTCGGCGTAGCGAAGATTGCCGCAGCCAGCAAACGCGATGTCGCCCGGTATGCTAAGGCCTGCCTGCATGGCGGCTTGCATCGCACCAATGGCAGACAGGTCGTTGTAGCAAAACACTGCATCGGGCCGCTGCTTCTGCGCTAACAGCTCCTGCATGGCGCGGTAGCCTGCAGAGTCACCCGCCTCTTCAAAGCGTTCGCGGGTTACCACGTAGCTCTTCGGCAGCCGGATGCCGGCAACACTAAGTGCATTGCGAAAGCCTTTGAGCCGGTCGATCGCAGGACTGCTTCCGCGGCCGCCGATGTGGGCAAGCCGCCTGCGCCCGAGGCCAATCAGGTGGCGGGTTGCCAGCTCACCGACGAGCACATCGTCTGAGCCTACGAAGTTCGTTTTCAGCTGAGGCACGTTGCGGTCAATCAACAGCATGGGCAAACCCTTGCGGGTGAAAAACTCGGCTTCCCCGCTACGCTGGCATGAAGCCACCAGCAAGACATCGACGCCGCGGTTGGCGAGCGTGCGAATCTCCTGCCGCTCGATCTCGGGATCTTCTTCGGAGGAGGCCAGCACCAGGGCCAGTCCGCTGGGCCGCAGTGCGCCAGCAAGGTACCGGGCAAATTCGCCGAAGAATGGATGCACCAGGTCCGGGACCACGAGTCCCACCGCGAAGGAACGCCCACTGGCCAATCCTCGAGCCTGCATGTTGGGTTGGTAGTTCAGCTCGGCCATGCGCTTGAGAACGCGCGCGCGCGTGCGCTCGCCGATATCAATACCGCCACGCAGTACTTTGGACACCGTTACGGTTGAAACGCCGAGATCGGCAGCAATGTCCTTCAAGCGTACGGCCATGTTGATCCCCTCGAAACTATCGATGCGCCGCCGTTCACACGAAGCGAGTTTGCCGCCAGAGTGCCCAGCCAGCGCCTATCAATGCTGCCAGGAGTGCCACGGTCAGAACGGCGATCCAGCGGAGATTCATGGCGAGCGGCGGCACGACCGCCTGCAGGCCCAGCCAGAGAAACAGGCAGCTCGCGGCGAGTACGATCGCGACATCCCACCAGCGGCGGCGGGTGCCGCGCTCGCTGAACTCGCCGCCACTCTGGGCCAGCAACACCTCACGGTATTCCAGCCCGTAGCGATCGCATTCGCGGGCGAGGGCTTCGTTGCGCGACGTCATCTCGCGGGAGGATGCCACTGCTGTGCTGATGGCCAGTGCTCCCACAATCATCAGGACGGATCCTCCAAGTACCAGCGCGAGATGAGCCCGATTCGCCGAAGCCAGCTCACCAAATACGAGGGCGCCCCAGGCAAGCCCCCAGAACTGGTTTGTGTTGGAGAGCGGAATCCCGCGGCCGATGCCGAGGTACTTGGTGGCGAACTGCTGAAACAGATCGCCCACCACCCAGACAAAGCCTCCCAGGAACAGCCAGAACAGTAACTGTTTGCTTTGCATCAGGCGGAAAACAGACGAGTGCATCCCGCCATCGAGCGTCCAGGTGAGCAGGAACATGGTGCCGAGCTCGCCGATGGTAAACACGGTGACGAACGAGAGCGGATTCATGCCGCTGAGGTAAGCCTTGCGATAGGGGACATACATGGTTCCCCACATCAGGCTTGCTCCCGCTGCTGCCAGCAAGCCGCTGATCGCGTGGGCCGGGACACCTGCGGCGCTCTGGATCGTGCTGAACCCAAGCATGATAGCGGCGGCCACAATTAAGACACTGCCGCAGATCACTTTTGCGATGTTTTTGCCGGTGGCGCCCTGCAGTTCACGGAACAGCAGTCTGCCCCAGAGCAGGCCGATGAGTGAATTGGTGTTCCAAAGAGGGAAGGCTGTTGCCAGCCCCACATCACGAATCGCGAACACGGTGAGTGTGTTGGCCACGGCCCAAAGCGCACCAGCGAGAATGGCCCAGACGATCAGGTGCTTCCGGGCCAACAGATCAGCGAAGACGTAGGTAGTTCCCTTGAGCAGGGTCGGGAACGTCCAGCGGGCGGTAAACACGCCGGCCACCATGCAGAGAGAAACGGCGAAAGGCGAAAAGCCGGCGTTTACGAGTTTGGTGGGCGCCTCCGCGGTTCCCAACCAGACTCCGGCGGCCAGCCCGCAGATGACGCCTAACCCATGCAATGACCGGCCTGACGCGTCGTGTTGTGAGGGGTTGTCCGCTGGCATGTTCCTCTGGCGGCGAGACTTACTGGTTATGGATAAACACCAGCAAGAGGACACCCATGGCCAATACAACGACCGGAATCCAAAACTGAATGTCGGTGAGAACGGCCAGGAGCGTGGATCGTTGCGAGACTTGCGTCCATGGCATGCCGATCTTATCCTCTCGATTAACGTTACATGCGACGAACAGTTACGTTAATGTCTGCCGCGAGTGATTGTCAACGCGCAATCTGCTGGCTGCTTTTCTTAAAACACCGGCACCTCCGACCGCTGCCGTAAAGAACCCGGCATGCCGGGGAAAATATTCCAACGCGGGGGATTGCCAGGGCCGGGCTTGCTGGTTTACGTTAGCGGTAACGTAGTCTTTCGCCACCCAACGGAGATGCCATGAGCCAACTCGCAGCAAACCAGCCCCTTCACGATCTTGATCAATGGGATGACTTTCTTGAAGGCCGCTACCGGGAGGGTAAAAGCGAAGCAGAGTTCCGCCAGTATGACGCGACCGCCACGCCCGGAGTCGCTGAGTTCTATCGGCAAAACCACGAGAACATGACCGTCGATTACGTACTGGCGAAAGAGGAAGAATATTTCAGCCTGCGCAAGGGGCAGAAGACTGTGTGGGAAGCAGCTGAGTTCCTGAACACCCTGGTTGATGACAGCGATCCCGATACCGACCTGACGCAAATCGAACATCTGTTGCAGACTTCAGAGGCCATGCGGCGGGACGGTCAGCCACGCTGGATGATCCTGACCGGCTTCATCCACGATTTAGGCAAGTGTCTGTGTCTTTACGGAGAGCCGCAGTGGGGCGTCGTGGGCGATACTTTTCCGGTCGGCTGTGCATGGTCAAAAGACATCGTGTTTCCGGAGTATTTCGCCAAGAATCCCGACCGGCAGGTCGCGGAGTACCAGACCAAATTTGGCATTTACCAGCCAAACTGCGGTCTCGATAATCTGCACATGTCCTTCGGTCATGACGGCTATATCGCCAAAGTGATGCAGCCCTACCTGCGGGATGAGTCCTTATACATGTTGCGCTATCACTCGTTCTATCCCTGGCACAAGCACGGCGCCTATGACTACCTGTGCAATGAGAAAGACCGGGCGATGCTGCCCTGGGTGCTCAAGTTCAATCAATATGACTTGTACTCGAAAGGGCACGTCAAGCCCGATCTGGCGCAGTTAAAGCCGTACTACGACGAGCTGTTTGCCGAGTTTCTTCCCGCTACGATCGCCTGGTAGTTGGGCATAGGCCTGCTTTACCGTTCGCAATGCGTTCGCTGGGTCAGCCTAGGCAGCCCGCCGCGCGCGAATGATCAGAAGGCCAGTGACCGTTGACGTGACACGTGGATTCCTTGACGAAGGATAATGCACGTGATTCGCCGA
>CAZZVD010000152.1:0-13008 GCA_964657465.1 uncultured Acetobacteraceae bacterium
CACGTACGCCGGAGTCGGCGAACATGGGGCACCCGTCCAGGGGTGGGGGCATTGTAGTTGTATCCGACAGTCGTGGTGAGAAATGCGTTACGAACAGGCCGGAAGTCGATTTGAGTGGTGGTATTTCCCCCACCCACCTTTCTTGCCTCTTCCCTACTTTGAAAGTCGCAACAAGACGACTCCGTGACGGGGAACGGTCACTGTGTAGCTGCTGGAAAGCCTGCCTAGGTCCTTGGCCGCCCAAATATCTCGGGCGTTTGCTCCGCCAGAAAACCCGACGTCGCTCAGCTTCAAAGTAATCGGCAGCGGCGTGTCGTCGCGGTTGAAGAGCCCGACCGCCTGCTCTCCGCCCTTCAGCGGCTTGGCCCAAATCTCCACCGGACCGGTTGCCGATACACGATCGCCCTGCTTGCCCAGCGCATCCTGATCGATCGCGATGGCTTCCTTATTGGCCAGGATGGAAGAGGTCTCGGGAGACATCTTCGAAAGATCGTTGCCCGCCAGCAAAGGAGCCGCCAGCAGCACCCACAAGCTCATGTGCGTGCGATTCTCCTCCAGGTTCAACTTACCGTTCCCGACCTCCAGCATGTCGGGATCATTCCAATGCCCGGGCCCTGCATACTTCGCCAGACCGGCCTGGGAAAATCCGATGAGCGTCATGCGATCCCAGGTGGCGTTGATATCGCCCGTCGTTCGCCATAAGTTCGCGCCCAGCCCCGGACCCCACTCCCACACCGCATTCCACCCATACTGGCAAAAGCTGTAAACGATCGGCCGCCCAGTCGCCAGCAAAGCCTGGTGCATCTTCTCGTACGAATCCTTCATCATCTGCGTAGCTTTAGCAGGATCATTCGCCGCTTGCTGATCCATAATCTTGCGGAAGCCGCAGAGATCGTACTTCAGATAGTCAATGCCCCAGGCCGCATAGGTCTTCGCGTCCTGTGCTTCATGCCCATAACTGCCCTCGTACCTGGCGCAAGTCGTCGGACCAGGGGAAGAATAAATTCCGATCTTCAGGCCCTTGGAATGAACATAGTCAGCCAGCCCCTTCATGTCGGGAAACTTGCTGTTCGCCTGGATATTCCCCTGCGCATCGCGCGTGCCCTGCCATGTGTCATCGATGTTGACGTAGATGTAACCGGCATCTTTCATGCCTGAAGAAACCATGGCATCGGCTGCAGCCCGTACATCCTTATCCTCGACCTTGCCGGCGAAAAGGTTCCAGCTGTTCCAACCCATCGGCGGAGTGGCGGCAAGCCGTGTGTTCTGCGCAGGCAGCGCTTGAGGAACCAACAGGGCGGTAAACAGCAGGGCGCGTAGCGAATTGTGCACAGAAGCTCCTTGAGACTACAGACGAACCACTATAGGCCACTACCCTTCTGTGGAGCGAGCGGCTTGAGAATTTCGTCCAGGTAATCGGTGGAACCCTCCACGCGCTGCAGTCGCGGATACTTCTCGCCATCGTGGTAATCGAGCTTTACCGTGCGAAATTGATCGTCATTTGAGACGATCAGCTCGATTGGCTCGCTATTGCCTTTGGCCGCGCGCAGCGCACTCTTGAATACATCCCCAGTGAAGCCCCGGCCGTTCACCGCCAACACCTTGGTACCCGGGCCAAGCCCAGCGGTGAAGGCGGCCGAACCCACGCGTACATCGCTAATGGCGCCACTGGTACCCACCATCATGCCGGCAGAGAACCAGGCATCCACTTCCTTGAAGTGGTCCATGTAGGCCTGCTCAAACTCCGTAGGGTCCGTGCCATACACCAGTTTGTAACCGCCATGGTCGATTCCGCCCAGCGGGGCGTGCGCAACGTGGGTATTGAGCCGCTCCATCAGGAACGACCTCCAATCATACGGGGTCACCGCGTTCAGATCGGCCACAATGTCGTCGAAGGTGTAGGGCACGACTTTCGGCGGGGTGTTTCCCCCGACCGCCAGGAACTTGAGGCAGAAGTCATTCAGCGACTTCTTACCCTTCGTGAGTTGGCGAATGGTGGTGTCAGCGTCCAGCCAGATCAACTCGCCCTCACTGTAGTAGTCCTGGCTGCGCCGCCAGTTCGACCAGGCCGCACTGCCACCGCGCAGAATTTGTGAAGAGATAGCCGTATCCTGCACATTCCGCCACGTGCGTCCCGGCTTTACATCCAGCCGGGCGGCATCCCACGCCAACTGCTCGCGATAGAGCTCAGGAGTCAGCAGGGCGGTGCGCGCGGAAAGTACATTTCCCCAGTACTGGGTCATTCCCTCGTACACCCACAGCAGTTCACCTTGCATGGGTGTGGCGTAGTCGGGCGTAGCCAGGCCCGCGGGGCGACGATACTTACCGTTCCAGGAATGGGTGAACTCATGCGGAAGCAGATCCGCATTCAGCATCGCCGATTTCGGATTGGCATACCCGTCCTTCTCTACCCCATTGTCGCTGGACTGGTGATGCTCCAGGCCCTCGCCGCGTACCACGTCGCTCAGGCTCAACAGAAAGTGGTAGGTCTCATAATGGCGCGAGCCATACAGCGTACCGGCCTCGCGCACCAGCTGCGAAATCGAAGCAAGAAAAGCCGGCTTGAGGTCAACGTCCTCCGGGCCATCGCCGGCAACATCGAGGTAGTGCTTCGGCGTCACTTCAGGGGCGAGAGCAATCTCCCGAAAATATCTCCCGGTAATCAGCGGAGAATCGACCAGTTGCTCGACGGATACCGGCGCAAACGAAGCTTCAGCACCTGTCTGGGAAGCGACCGGGAGGGCCGTGCCAAATTTCCATTCGGGCGGCATCGTCACCGAGGCCGTGATCGGGATCTGCGCGACCGGAACATGCGCGGGATACAGGATCACCGAGTTCCACTCGAGCACCGTCATGTGCGCACTCGTGGCTCCCGACATATCCGAGCCGCTAAAACCGGCGGTCGCGAGAAGATCGAGCGATACATCCAGGCTGCTTACACCCGGCGGCACCTCAACATGGAAGCCATACATATCGACGTCATCGCGGCGCCAGGGCAAATCCTGCCCATTCGCACGAATCACCAGGCCGGTAAGATTGTCGATCGGCCCGGTCGGCCGGTGATCGCCGGGAATCCACTCAGGGTATTCCAGGGTCAGGGGGCCGGCGCTGACCGGTATCGTCAAATGCGCGTGCAGCAGCTTGCGAGGAGCATCCTTGAGGTCGACATGCACAACAATGGGTGCGGCTGACGGAAGCGAAGAGGTCGCTGCCTGCACGAAACCAGAATGTACGGGATGGGTGTCCGCAACTGCGGCATGGGACAGCGGTACAAATATAGTGGAGACCGCAACGGCAAGACCGGCGAAACTTCTATTCATGGTGTAATCATTTCATAATCACCAAAGCTGGCAGATATACGGGTTAGGCACCCAACGAGGACGTTTCCCATGGCAGAAGCGACACCGCAGTCTTACAAAAATCACGCCCGGATCGATCCGATGTTTCATTTCTTCCTCAGTGGCATGGGTATTCTGGCCTTCGTTCTCGGCATCGTGGCGCTGGTTCGGCATCCTGGTATCGAAACCGCATTGTTGCTGCTTTTGGCCTTCTCCCTCATCTGGAACAGCGTCATCACCCGTACTTATTCCCTCAAGGTGCAGGATCGAGTGATTCGCCTGGAAGAGCGCCTGCGGCTCGAGAAGCTTTTGCCGGAAGCGCTCAAGCCGCGCATCCCGGAGCTGACCGCGTCGCAGCTGGTTGCGCTCCGCTTCGCTTCGGACGCAGAACTACCCGGCCTCGCCGTCCGCGCCCTGGATGAAAGCCTGACCAACAAGCAAATCAAGACCGCCGTGCAAAACTGGCGGCCAGACACGTTTCGGGTTTGAGCCTTCAGGCGCCGAGTCGGCCCAGCCCCAGGCCAATGACATAAGTGACGACGCCTTCGACAGCGCCGACCAAGGTCATTTCGAAACCGCTGCTCCACCATGAGCGCACCGTTACCCAGGACTTCGCCGCACCCACCGCGAAGTGCGCTACCAGCGAAACCACAGCGGAAACAATCACCGCACGGTACCCGCTCAGAAAGAAGAACGGCACGATCGGGATAAACGCTCCGGCGGCGGTGGACAGTGCGCCGGAGATAGCCGAAGTGAGCGGGTTGCTCAGTGCCCCCTCCGTAGCATTCAGTCGCTCCGCCGCCAGCGCCCGCAGCATCTGGTCAGGGTCTTTCGCAATGTGCCCCACCATGTGATCGGCGTCTTCTGCCGGCAGCCCTTTCACCTGAAAGTAGAGAGAGAAAGCAACTCCCGCGCTTCCGCCGGGTTCATCGTGATGGCTTCCCGTTCCCGGCTCAACTCTGCTTCATAGATCTCGCGCTCGCTTTTGGAGGCCAGGTACGCGCCTGAGCCCATCGAGAGCGCACTGGCGATCATGCCGGCAATTCCGGAGAGCAAAACCCACTTGCTGTTCCCCAGCGTGGCGCCAGAAACACCCGAAACAATGCCGAAGATCGAACCCAGACCATCGTTCACCCCGTAAATGGCATCGCCGATCCATCCCGCAGTCTGGGAGCGGCCCTGGTTGCGCCTGGTCAGCAACTGTTCCAGCAGCGTTTTCGGATCGGCAATTGTCTTAGATTCCGCGCCGCGACCGCCGCCGCGCGCAGGCTGGCGGCGAATCAGGCTGCTCAATTCGCGGTAGTGGTCCTGCTCCTCTTCGATCACCCGGTTGAGAATGGCCAGGCTCGCCTCATCGCCGAGTGCCTTGAGCTGCTTGCTGTAACGAGCAATGTCGCGGCTCTCCTCAATTTCCAACCGCCGCAAAGCCAGATCATCGCCGCCAAGGCGGGTTCTCAAAGTATCGGCATCGCCGCCAGGCTTGCCGCGGTACACGGGTACAGGCTCGCCAATGGCGCGCAGGCGCTCTGCCCAGAGCGCAGCATGCTCTTTCTCAGCCTGCGCCATACGTTCGAGCGTCTGTTTCCGCAGCGTGTCTGGCTCTCGCTCCGCCAGGGTGCGGTAGGTCTGGTAGCCGGTCATTTCCGCCTGCCAGTTCTGTTCCAGAATCTGGCGCAGCCTGGGTTTTTTCGGCAGCGGCGGCGGGCTCTGGGGTTCTGTTTGCATAGCTTTCTCCAATGCCTTAGAGGCCCAGCCCCAGCCTAGCACCCGCCCCTTTGCACCATAAAACTTTGCTATGGTTGGCAGTAATGAAACTCGAAAACCTGCTTACGGAAGCCCGGCACCCGGCTTCAGACCGCATCGACCAGCTATCCACCCGCGAAATGCTTGAGGTGATCAACGCCGCAGACCAGCAGGTAGCCGCCGCAGTGCACGCCGAGCTGGAGCGGATCGCCGAGGCCGTAGACGGGATAGCCCAACGCATGGAAACCGGCGGCCGGCTGTTCTACACGGGCGCAGGCACCTCCGGCCGATTAGGCGTGTTGGATGCCTCGGAATGCCCTCCCACCTACAACGTGGACCCGGGCCTGGTGGTCGGCGTCATCGCCGGGGGCGACTACGCCATTCGCCACTCCATCGAAGGAGCCGAGGATGACCCGCAGCAAGGCGCAGACGACCTCAAGGCCCATGGCCTGCGGGCCGCCGACACCGTGGTCGGCATCGCCGCCAGCGGGAGAACTCCCTACGTGCTGGGGGCCATGGCCTACGCCAATGAACTGGGCGCGCTGACAGTAGGCCTGAGCTGTGTGCCGGGCTCTCCTGTGGAACGCCAGGCCAGGATCGCCATCACCCCGGCGGTGGGCCCTGAGGTAATCACCGGGTCCACCCGCATGCGCGCTGGAACCGCCACCAAGCTGGTGCTGAACATGTTGAGTACGGGCGCCATGATCCGCAAAGGCCTGGTCTACGGCAACCTGATGGTCAATGTGCAGCCCACCAACGTGAAGCTGAAAGACAGAGCTACCCGTATCATTGCGGCAGCCACGGGAGTCGACGAAGACCGAGCCGCGGATCTGCTGCAACAGGCCGGCTCGGTGCGGGTCGCAATCGTGATGCAAATGCTGCACCTTACACCCGAACTGGCCAAAGAGCGGCTGACCGCAGCCAACAATAATCTGCGCAAGGTCCTGGGCGCGTAGACCCCACGGGGGGCGCATGCGTCTATTAACAGTGGCCAAACGGCCTGGCGCATAATGAAGCAATGTTCGGGGGAACCATGGGAAAGAGAGTCGGTGGAGTCTGGGCGAAGTTGCTGATGGGGTTGGCGCTCCTGCCACTGGTGGCGATGCCTTCTCATGCCCAGACCAAGGACCGGCCCGACAACGGCTTCGGCCCCATCGAGACTGGCGCCCCGGCCACGCCGCCGGACGAGATCGTGAAGCAGTTCGCTGCCAAGGAAAGCGAATTCCGCAAAGCCCTGGACAACTACACCTACCAGCGCGACGTACGCATCCAGACCATCGACGACGATGGCAAAGTGGACGGCGAGTATCGCCAGGTAGTGACCATCACCTTCGACCAGCAGGGCCGTAAGTCAGAGCGTGTGACGTTCGCTCCGCAGAACACCCTTGAACGTATCCAGATGACCCCGGCCGACGTATCGGACATCGAGCAGCGCCTGCCCTTCGTGCTGACCTCTGAAGACGTAGGCCAATACAACCTGACCTACGTCGGCAAGCAGAAGGTCGATGAAGTGGATTGCTATGTCTTCGACGTTGCCCCCAAGGTCATGGAAAAAGGCAAGCGTTACCTCAAGGGCCGCATTTGGGTAGACCAGAAGGACCTGCAAATTGTGGTCACCAGCGCCAAGAACGTTCCGGATGATATGCGCAAGGGGCATGAAGACCTGTCACCCCCGTTCACGACGTATCGCGAGCAGGTGGATGGCAAGTACTGGTTCCCGGTTTACACCAAAGCCGACGCCGAGCTGCACTTCTCGGGTGGCAATGGCTCCATGAGCCAGGACGTGCGCATTCGGCAGATCGTACGCTACACGGATTACAAGCAGTTCCGTTCCACCGTCAAGCTGATCTTCCAGGGGCAGGATGTAACCACCAACCAGCCCAACAATCAACAGAACCAACCTGCGAACCAGCCACCGGCTCCGGCGCCTCACTAGAAAACAGCAACGCCTGTTCCATAACAAAATGACGGGTGCCCCACATCTCGCTCGTTTTTGGCGAGATGTGGGATTCCACGTCTGCCCACCGGCCACTCTCTGTTTACCGCAGGTCTCAAGAAGTTCAACGACACGATCGACACTCAGGGGCCGAGGTTCGTGGAATCCCACATCTCGCGAAAAACGAGCGAGATGTGGGGCACCCGTCATTCGTTAGAACGACAGATCAGGCATTGTAAGTAGACGAAGCTACGCGTCCACCGCGGCCAGTCCAGTTGGTGTGAAAGAACTCTCCCCTTGGCTTGTCGACCCGCTCATAGGTATGCGCCCCGAAGAAGTCCCGCTGCGCCTGCAGCAGGTTCGCCGGCAGCCGTGCCGATCGATACCCATCGTAAAAAGAGAGCGCGGTGGTAAACGCCGGCATCGGAATGCCCATGCGAACCCCATAGATGATCGCTTTCCGCCACGATGCCTGATACTTATGCAGCGCCCCGGAAAAGAATTGGTCGAGCAGCAAATTCTGCAGTTGCGGATCGCGATCGAACGCCGCTTTGATATCCCCCAGAAACACACTGCGAATGATGCATCCACCCCGCCACATGAGAGCAACTCCGCCCATGTTCAGGTGCCAACCCTGCTCTTTCTCCGCAGCCCGCAACAGCATGTAGCCTTGCGCGTAGCTCACCATCTTGGAGCAGTAGAGCGCCAGGCGCACCTCCTCAATAAACTCCTTCTTCCCGCTGACCACTTTGCGCTTACGCGGACCCCTAAGAATCTTCGCCGCAGCAACCCGCTCTGCCTTTAATGCCGAGAGGCAGCGGGCAAACACACTCTCACCAATCAACGTAACCGGCTGGCCCAGATCAAGCGCGGAGATGGCTGTCCATTTGCCCGTCCCCTTTTGCCCCGCAGCATCCAGGATCTTGTCGATCATCGGCTCACCATCTTCGTCTTTCTTGGCAAAGATGGTGGCAGAAATATCGATTAGAAAACTGTCCAGCTCGCCCTTGTTCCACTCCGCAAACACCTCGGCGAGTTCGTCCTCGCTCAGGCCAAGGCCATCCTTCAACAGCTGGTAGGCTTCACCGATCAACTGCATGTCGCCGTACTCAATGCCGTTATGCACCATCTTGACGTAGTGCCCCGCGCCGTCTTCGCCTACCCAGTCGCAGCACGGGGTGCCGTCTTCTACCCTGGCTGCAATGGCCTGCAGAATCGGCTTCACGTGCGGCCATGCTTCCCGGTTACCACCGGGCATGATCGATGGACCAAAGCGCGCACCCTCTTCTCCTCCAGACACGCCGGTGCCAATAAAGAGAATACCTTTTGCCGCCAGGTCTTTCGTACGCCGGTTGGTATCGGTGTAGAGCGAATTACCGCCGTCGATAACAATATCGCCCTTCTCCAGATAAGGCAGCACCCCTTCAATTGTCTGATCCACGACCGTGCCCGCTTTTACCATCATCATGATTCGTCGCGGGCTCTTCAGCAGGCCGCACAACTCTTCCAGGGAGTGGGCCCCAACCACCTGGGTTTCCTTTGCTTCCTGGGCGAGAAACTCATCGACCCTCGAGACGGTACGGTTAAAAACAGCGACCTTGTACCCATGGTCGTTCATGTTCAGGACAAGGTTCTGGCCCATGACAGCCAGGCCGATCAATCCTATATCGCAATTCGCTTCTGCCATGCGGGACTTCCTCTCTCATCCGTTCCGAAGCGCCAGGAATCTGGAACGCTTCGAATAGACCGCGCGATAATACCTGATCGAGAGGATAGGCGGCAAAAGAGAGCGGGCCGCTCCAGGAGGAAGCGGCCCGCGCGAGTGAGGCTTCACCGAAATTAAAAATCGTAGCGAAGCGAAAACTGCATAACCCGAGGCTTGCTATAGGTCCGCGAGTAATTACCCAGGGTGCCGCTGGTCAACGTGGTACCCAGAGAATTCACCGGGTTCACATCGAAGCGCACGGAGTTGGTCACGTTAAACACCTCCCAGGCGAACTTCACGCCCTGGCTTTCCGTGATCTTGAATGTTTTGGCCAGGCCCGAATCGATATCGAAGTAGCCGTCCCCGCGGTAGATGTTACGGTTGCCCGCTTCCCCCGGATACGCCAGGCGAATGGGCGATCCGTTCGTGACCCCGTTGTTCAGAGCCGACACATTTTCAAATACCTGCGGCACGCCATTCTGGTCGATATGCTTCTTCAGCTTGACTGGCGCCGTTTGTACACCCAGACTCTCAATCTGCCAGTCGGTACCCCACCCCGGCGCGTTTACGCTGAAGGGGAGACCGCTCGTCCAGCGGCTTACGCCGGACCACTGCCAGCCATTGATTACCTCGTTCACCAGCCGATTCGAAGTGTTGGCTAACATCTGCCCACTGCCGAAAGGCAACTGGTACATCCAATCGAACGTAATCAGGTGTTTGGTATCAAAGTCAGAAAGCCCCCGGTTCAGAGAAGGATTCCAGGTATTGATGATGTTGCTGAATGACGAGTTCGAGCCAATCTCTGTGGAGCGCTCCGTATCAGAGCCCATATCGATCGACTTCGAAAAAGTTTAGCTAAAGTCGGCCTGCAGGCCGTGGCTGAAAGGATGGCGGAGCGTTACCTGCCCGGCGTTGTAGTAACTCATGCCGATCGAGTCCCAGGCATATAGCGACGAAAACTGCGACTGCCAGAACTTCGATCCGTTTGGGCAGCCATAAGAGCAGAAGAAGTCCAGGTCAGCCAGCGAAGTCGTTTCCCCCGCACCGTCGCGGTAAGGCGCCCATTCATGCGTATAAATGGCCTGGGTCGCGCTCTCGCCCAGGTAGTCAAGGTTAGCCATCTGCGGAAACACATCTTCAAAGTAAGGGATTGTGGGAACCGTGGCAGTGGCATCGTCGCCATTGGCATCGACCAGCGCAGACAACTTCGCAGCGTTGGTAAAGTAATCCCCGCCACCCTGCGGATCATTGAAGTTGACAGGCTCCGCCAGATCGATGGCCTGCAGCAAATGTCTGCCGAGCCGGCCAACATACGCAACTTCAAGCGTCAGACCGCCGCGCATCTCACGCTGCACCGAAAGATCCATCGCCTCAGCGTAGGGTGTCTTCAAATGGTTATTCGCGCCCCAGGTGATGGCAAAGGCATCGGCGGGATAGGTATAAGGATAGGTGATGCTGGCCGGCTGGTCTGAACCGTTGGAGGGAACATCATGCACACCCGTGAAACGTGGTGCATTTTCAAACGTGTAGACGCCCGCCTGGCTTTCCACGGTGCTGTTGAGCCCAAACGAACCGAACTGGTCGAAGCTGTTGACGATGCCTTCCCCATAGTGGTCAAAGTAAATGCCAAACCCCGAGCGAATCGACGTTTTTTCATTTGGCGCATACACGATGGCCAGCCGAGGCGCGAAGTTTGTTTTCTGCTTGGCCCATAATCCGGGAGCATGGTTGGCAGGCCCACTGGGCGAAAACTGTAACAGTGGCTCGTACACTATGCCGTGGGCAGCAGACGCATTGCGTTGCTTGTACCAGGCATCGGTATTGATGGTAGGCGCGATTTGCTGCCCATTTTGCTCATAAGGAGTCTGCAAAATCGTGTGCCGCAGACCAAAGGTAATGGTCAGGTTCGGCCGCGCTCGCCAGCTATCCTGGATATACCACTCGAATTCGTTGGCCTTGAACTTGCGGTTGATGAAGGTACCGTCCGGATACAAGCTGCCCGTCGCACCCCCCTTGGCAACGTTGTAGTTGGATACGGTCGTTTGATCGGGCACCCCGCCCACCAAATTCGCATAGGCAATCTCGTAAGAGTTGGCGAAGCCGTTCGAGACAGGTTGCAGGCCCAGCGAAGAGGGATCGGGCGGACCGCCCGCGTACCAATAGGGGTTGGTGGAAGCATAATTATAGGAGTTGCCGTCGGACCCGCGGTTGTTGTGCACCAGCCGCCAATTGCCTCCAAAACCCAGCGTGTGGCGCCCCTTGGTCCATGTCAGGTTATCGACCACGTTGTTCACCGGTATGTTCACGATGCTGGTGCGTGTGATGTAGTAGGGATCCGTCCCTGCATCGTTGATAAAGCGAAACGTGGTGAAATCTCCCTGCGATCTGCCGCGGTTGCTGTAGCCCTGCCGAATGAGCCCGTACCGAATGTCATTCACCAGCCGGGGCGTGATCGACCACGTCTCACCAGCAGCGATGCCCTTGCTGTTGTCTTCCAGGCGAGACGATGGCCCTTGCCCGGGAAAGTCTTCTACGCCGGATTGAGTGTCCTTCTGCAGGTTGCCGCGTACGAACAGATGGTGCTTATCGTTGATGTTGTAGTCGAGCTTGAAAATGCTCGTGTTCAGCGTGCCAGGATTAGGCGAAGCGAACGTATACGACAAGAGGTTGTAACCGTCCCCTTCAGAGGCGCCGTTGGGCAGCGGGTAAGAGTTGAAGAGGGCCTGGGCGGCCGCGTTCGGACCGGGCGTCGTACAAACACCGTTGGTTACACAAGGTGCATCGAGAGCGGCAATCTGCGCGGACGTGATTGTATTGGTCGCAGTGGTGCCGCAAGTCGGGTCGCTGGGATCCACGCAATACTGGTAGGTGATATTGCCTTGCCGGTAGCCGGCGCTGGGCACCACGCGCGTCTGCTGTGAGTTCTCTGCCGTCCGCTGCCCCTCATAGTTGAAAAAGAAAAACAGCCTGTCTTTCTTGATTGGTCCACCAAAGGAACCGCCAAAGGTGTTACGAATCAGCTTGCCCGGCCTGTTGGGCTCGCCCGATTGCAATTCGCCGCTCTTGTTGAACCAGTCGTTCGCGTACCCAAAGCTGGTGCGGTTGTACTCGTACGCAGCGCCATGGAACTTGTTCGTGCCGGACTTAGTGACCAGTGTGACCTGCGCGCCAGAACTCCGTCCGGCATCTGCGTTCGAGCTGGTAGTGGTCACCCGAAATTCTTCCGTCGAATCGAGCGTGGAGCGCAGGATGCCCGTGAACGCATACCCGTTTTGCTGATCGTTATCGTCCAGCCCGTCGAGCGTGACGTTGGTTTGGTCAGAGCGTGCCCCGGCGACGGACCCACTGCGGCTATCCTGATCCTGCTGTCCAGTCGTTTGCCGCCCAAGGTACAGGACCCCTGGCTGCAGGCTCAGCAGGTCGGCAACATTGCGGCCTTCCATGGGAAGCGCCTGGATAGTGGCGTTGTTAACGGAGTTCCCAATCGACGCATCGCTGGTATTCAGCGTCTGCGCCTCGCCGCTCACGTCCACCGTCTCCGCGGTCGCCTGCACCGTCAACTTGAAATTGATAGTCGCGGGCTGGTTCACCAGCAAATCGGCCTGCTTCGACTGGGAGCCAAATCCACTGCCGTTGGCCGAAATGACATACGTGCCGGGAGCGATCTGCTGAAAGTTGTATTCTCCACTCCCGCTGGCAGTTTGCGTCGACTGAACGCTGGTGGCCTTGTTGACAAGCGTCACGGTAGCCCCGGGCACGACCGCCCCGGACGAATCAGTGATAGTGCCTCTCAGGGAAGAGAACGAAGCCTGTGACCAGGCCGGACCACAGAATGCAACCGTCAGATACACGAATACCAGGGGGGCGAGAATGCGCCGCATGCGTACCACCTCTCCAAAAGAATGAAGGTTCCCCGTTGGGCTTCCGCTCGGATGATGGCGGAATTCTAGAAACGTCAGTGCTTCGTAAGGCTTGCAGTGCAGATGGCTTGTGGAAGGCTGGGATGCTACTCAGCCTTCCACAGTTGTAAGCGACTTCCGGTTAAACTGCAAGGGCGCCAGCAATCCGTCGACCCTGAACCACCCTTAAAGCTCTCCAGACCGCAAGGATTTCGCTTGCCGACCGACCGAGCTTGAGTACCTAGCTAGCTCGAGTACATGGAGCCGTGATAGACAGTCTTCGAATCATGCAGTACCAGGATGAGTTCTTTTGCGCCTTGCGCGAAGCTGCCTTCAATGGTCTGGGGCACATGGATCTCACATGACATTGAACACTCACATGACATT
>CAZZVD010000153.1:0-3859 GCA_964657465.1 uncultured Acetobacteraceae bacterium
CGCCGACGCCGGCCTTTTCAGGGCCGCGCTCTACCACTGAGCTATCTGGCCTTGGGAATCCAAGGATGCTGCCGAACGTTGAGTCTGAGTCTGGAGCTTCAGGCGGAGAGCCCGGCCAGGACAGCAACTGCGCACAAGCAACAGGGGTCAGTATAGCAATCACACGGCCTCACGCAAACTCTGCCCCAACCGGCCGCGGGGCAATGCTCGGTTTGCCCGCCCTGTCGTACACTGGTGCCTCGCTTCGGCAAATCTCTGGCATTCGAAAGACCCCAGCCCCCATGGCCTTTGCTCATGTTTCCGTCCGCCGGGCCCCCGTCGCTGCTTGCACGCTTCTAATTTCTTTCCGTCTCATCGCCTTCGGCCCGATCGCACTGGCGCAACCAGCAGCAGTCGCTCCAAATGGGGAGGCCCGCGTGGAACGTGCCCTGGAACATGCACGGCAACAGGGTCCACTCGCCTTGTATGCCTTCTTCCACGACATGCCAAAAGGCGCCGATCTCCACAATCACCTGGCCGGTGCCGTGTACGCGGAAAGCTTTATCCGCCAGGCCATCGAAGAGAACCTCTGCGTCCAGTCGAAAACTTTGACCCTGTACAAACCGGCCGCCACGACCCGTAGCCTGCCTGCCCAACCGGTGTGCGGCGAAGAGGGGGAGCGGGTGGAGGCGGCCCTGACTAACCAGAAGCTCTATGACCAGATGATCGATGCGTTCTCTATGCGCACCTTCGTCCCCATCACCGGGGACTCCGGTCACGATCATTTTTTTGCCAGCTTCGACCATTTCCTTGCCGTCGAAAATCCGAAGTTTGTGGGCGAATGGGTGGATGAACTGGCCACCCGGGCCGCCGAGCAGAACGAGCAATACCTGGAAATCATGCACACGGCTAATTTCCGCCCGGCGGTCGGCGCGCTGGCAGAAGGTCTGGGGCCAATTGATGAGCAGACGGATTTCGCTCGTCTTCGCCAGGAGGTGCTGGATGGCGGCCTGGCCAGATACCTGCCGGAGCAGCGGGCGGAGTATGACCAGGGCGAACGCCGCCGGCAAGTGATCGAAGGATGCGGCACGCCCCAGGCGAAGCCTGCGTGCCACCTGCAGGTTCGCTTCCTTTATCAGGTACTGCGGGCACTGCCTCCGCAAGCGGTGTTTGTTCAGCTGGTTGCCGGCTTCGAGCTCGCCTCCGCCGATCCGCTGATCGTGGGCATCAACATGGTGCAGCCAGAAGACGGGCGGGCCGCGATGGCGAACTACAGCGAGCAGATGCGGATGGTGGCGGCGCTGCATGTGCTCTATCCCAGGGTGCACATCACGCTGCACGCCGGCGAACTCGCACCCGGTATGGTGCCCCCGGACGGGCTGCGCTTTCATATCCGCGAGGCAGTGGAACGAGCCCATGCGGAACGCATCGGCCATGGCGTGGATGTGATGTTTGAAGATCGGCCCTACGATCTGCTTAAGGAAATGGCGGCAAAGCGGGTGATGGCCGAGATCAACCTGACCAGCAACGACGTGATCCTCAACATCAAGGGTGCGGATCATCCCCTGACCATGTATCGGCTGTACCACGTGCCAGTAGCGCTCTCGACCGACGATGAAGGCGTGTCGCGGATCAACATGACCCACGAATATGTGCGCGCGGCAGAGACGTATCCGCTGACCTATGCCGACTTTAAACAAATGGTGCGCACGGGGTTGGAACACAGCTTTCTCGCGGGCGGGAGCCTATGGGCGCAGACGGGTGCATGGGAAGACTACGGGCATCCGCTTGCCGCTTGCCGCGCGCAACTCGGCAGCGGGAAGGCTACGGGCGAGTGCGCGGCCCTGCTTGCGGGGAGCGATAAAGCGCGGCAGCAATTCGAGCTGGAGCGGCGGTTCCGCGAGTTCGAGAAAACCTTCTAGAGGGATTAGCGTCGTGAGATAGGGCACCCGCCCTGGGGCGGCTTCGGCAGTGTGGGTGGGGAGCCCGCTGGCGCCGTTTACACTGCAGAAGCAGCGCATGCGCATTGTTCTTTCCAGTTTCGGCACTCTTGGTGACATTCATCCGCTGATTGCCCTGGCGCTCGAACTGCGGCGAAGAGGCCACGTGCCGGTGCTGGCGGTGCCGGCACTGTTTCGCGCGAAGATTGTTTCGCTGGGGTTGGAGTTCGCTCCGGTGGGCCCCATCCTTAATCCCGAAGACTACCAGCTGGTTGCCATGTTGATGGATATCCGGAAGGGGACGGAACGGACCCTGCGCGAGATTCTGTTCCCGGCCATTCGGCAGAGCTACCTGGAGCTGCTGGCGGCAGTTCAGGCCAATGGTGGGGCCGACCTGATGCTGGCTGGCGAGCTGGTTTACCAGGCGCCGATCGTGGCCGAGGTCACAAAGATTCCCTGGGCCTCGTTCGTCCTGGCCCCGCTTTCTTTCTTCTCCCGCTACGATGCGCCGGTTCTGCCGCCTTACCCTATGCTGGCGCAGTTGCAGCCGGCACTTCCGGGCATGGGCCGGGCCATTGCCCACTTCGCCCGCTGGGTGACCCGCAGCTGGCCGGAGCCCATCTACCAGTTGCGCGCTGAATTAGGCCTGGGCCGCGGTCCGGATCCTATTTTTGAAGCGAAGCACTCGCCCTACCTGGTGCTGGCCATGTTTTCCCGTCTGCTGGGCGAACCTCAGCCGGATTGGCCGGCGGTGACCCAAACGACTGGCTTTGTCTTCTACGATGGCGACCAGGGCCAGCGCGACCTTCCGCCCGCACTTGAGCAGTTTTTGCAGCAAGGGCCACCACCGCTGGTGTTTACGCTGGGTTCGGCGGCGGTGCTGGACGCCGGTGACTTTTACCAGCAGAGTGCGCTGGCAGCCCAGTTGACCGGGCAACGCGCCGTCCTGCTGGTGGGCAGTGACCCACGCAATGTACCGCAGCAGCTGCCGGGCAACGTGTTCGTGGCCAACTATGCGCCTTTCTCCCGCCTGTTTCCCCGGGCGTCGGTGATCATCCATCAAGGCGGCGTTGGTACTACAGCGCAGGCGCTGATTTCCGGCAAGCCCATGCTGGTGATGCCCTACAGTCATGATCAGCCGGACAACGCTCGCCGAGTTCGCAGACTAGGTGTGGCACGGTTGATCCGGCGATCAAAGTACACGGCGGAAGCGGCTGCCAAAAAGATCGATCTGCTGCTCACAAGTGCGCGCATACAGCGCCGCGCCGCCAGTATCGGCGAGCAGTTGCGGCAGGAAGACGGTCTGAAGGCGGCCTGCGACGCACTCGAAGCGCTGGGGAAAGCGCGCGCCTGAGGCTGCGGAGAGCGGGGTACACTGCAAAAACGATGGCTGATGATATCGCCCTACGCCTGTTAGCCGAGGCAGTGCCTCAACTGGATGCGTCGTTTGCCGATTTGCCCCCGGCTGGACTGGTGCTAGAACAGGAACAGGCCGCGTATGCATCCATGTCGGCTGTCATGCGGCAGGTGACCGCTCGCCTGGCGGACAACTTCCCCTACTTTCATCCACTGTATGCGGGGCAAATGCTCAAGCCGCCCCATCCGCTGGCGCGTGCCGCATACGCACTCGCCATGAAGATCAACCCCAACAACCACGCGCTCGACGGTGGCCGGGCCAGCTCGCGCATGGAGGTGGAGGCGGTCAGCGAAATCGCGGCCATGTTTGGCTGGAGACAGCATCTGGGGCACCTCACCAGCAGCGGCACCTTTGCCAACCTGGAAGCTTTGTGGATTGCGGGCCTGCTGGCGCCTGGGAAGCGCGTGCTGGCTTCTGACCAGGCGCACTACACGCATAGCCGCATCAGCGCCGTGCTCGGTCTCCCGTTTGCCTCCGTTCCCACCGATAGCGCCGGGCGCATGGACATGGCAGCGCTGGAGCT
>CAZZVD010000153.1:3959-12965 GCA_964657465.1 uncultured Acetobacteraceae bacterium
GATCAGCGCTGATCCGCGCTTCCTCGCACCCTTCGCGCCCGATCTCGACATCCTCGTCTGGGCGGTGCGCAGCGATAGTGTGGCTGCATCTTCAAAGCTGGCGCAGGAGATTTTCACAACCGCCGCGAGTGCTGGGCTGCATCTCGCGTTAGTCGTGTTGCCGACAGGTTTTTTTGCGCCTGGCGCCTGGGCCGATGTGCAGCCTAGTGTGACGTGTCTGCGTTCCGTGCTCATGAAGCCGGAGCATGAGCGGTGGCTGGGTGAAATTTGGCAGCGTCTGAGCCGTGTAACGGATGCCCAGCTCGCATCCCAATGAGACTAGAGATTCGACTGGTGCGCGATGCGATGACTAAATCGCGATAAAACAGTTGATTTCCTGAAAATGAACTTGCCAGAAACGTGCTCCCACGGAAGCACTAGATACCCCGACAGAAGTGTCAGTCCGATTACTGACAAAAGCCTTCTGGTCGATGTTTAAAATAGGGGAACCAAGGCCGTATTTTGACCCAGTGCCTGGGGAGCAACAAAAAGAACCTGCTTTCTCAAGCTTTCAAGTGGCTGAGGCTGCAGCACTGGGCTCGCGTAGTGTTTTGTGAGCGCTGGCGCGTGCCGGGACACAGGCACAGTGGACAGGAACATTAAGTGAGCAGGGAGAGAAGCAGGATGCATTTTTCGAACCACCAGCATGATTTGCAATCGATTGGCATTTCTGACCGAGCGGGTATGGTTGCCTACTTCTCGATGGAAATCGCTATCGCGCCCGATATGCCAACTTACAGCGGCGGCCTGGGTGTGCTTGCGGGCGACACGATGCGATCCGCAGCGGATCTTGGGCTGGGTTTGTGCGCCGTGACGCTGGTACATCGCCAGGGTTATTTTGAGCAACATCTCAGCGAGCAGGGCATTCAGACGGCGTTGGACCAGCCCTGGCCCGTGGAAAAGATGCTGGCGCTGGAAAAGCCTGTGGTCGAGGTAATGATTGAGGGGCGTCCGGTCGCGATTCGCGCCTGGCGCTACGATCTCGAGGGCGTTTCCGGGCACATCATTCCGATTTACCTGCTGGATACCGATTTGGCGCAGAATGAAGCGGCTGACCGTCGGCTTACGGACCACCTGTATGGCGGCGATACGGATTACCGTCTGCGGCAGGAGGCGGTTCTGGGTATTGGCGGAGCCCGCATTCTTGAGGCTCTCGATTACGCGATTGACGTTTACCACATGAATGAAGGTCACGCCGCCCTGCTGACGGTGGGCTTGATGGAACAGCAATTAGAGGGCGAGAGCGGCCGAGCCATTGAGGAGCGGGACCGGGAGGCGGTGCGCAGCCGCTGCGTGTTCACCACTCATACGCCAGTACCCGCAGGGCATGACCGCTTTACGATGGACCAGACTTACCGCATTCTGGGGCACGATACGGCAAGCCTGCTGGAGCGCATGGGGGGCTGTCATGACGGCATGCTCAACATGACGTATGTGGCGCTATCGTCTTCACGGTTTGTGAATGGCGTTGCCATGCAGCACGGCATCATCTCCCGGGAAATGTTTCCTGAATATGCCATCGACGCGATCACCAACGGGGTACACGCGGCTACCTGGACGGCTGCTCCTTTTCAGGCCATTTTCGATCGCAGCATTCCGCGCTGGCGCAAGGACAATTTCCAGTTTCGCTACGTGATTGACACGCCTCTGCGGGAGATTGAGCAGGCCCATGCCGCATCCAAGCGGGTGCTGATCGACACCGTTGCCGAACGCACCGGGATGACGCTTCGCAGTAACGTTTTCACCATAGGTTTTGCTCGCCGCGTGGCTACTTACAAACGCGCGGACCTGCTGCTGACCGACCCGGAACGCCTGGTCCGTTGTGCAGAGAAGTTCCGCGGCCTGCAGGTGATCTTTGCCGGCAAGGCGCATCCCCATGATGAGCCCGGACAGAAGCTGATCCGTCAGATATTTGAAGTTTCGAATCACCTGAAATCTGATGCGCTTAAGATCGTTTACCTGGAAAACTACGAGTGGCGTCTCGGCGCGACGCTCACCGCCGGCGTCGACCTTTGGCTTAATACACCACGCCGTCCGTTCGAGGCCTCTGGCACCAGCGGGATGAAGGCGGCTCTCAATGGCGTGCCGAGCCTTAGTGTGCTCGATGGCTGGTGGGTGGAAGGCTGTATCGAGGGCGTTACCGGTTGGGCTATCCCCGATAGCGATCAGCAGGAGCAGGAAGTTGCCAGCCTGTACGAGCGGCTGGAGTCAACGATCCTGCCGCTCTATTACGGCGATCCAGAGAAATGGCGGGCTATTATGCGGTCAACCATCGCGCTGAATGGCTCATTCTTCAACACCCACCGCATGCTGCAGGAGTACATCTCGAATGCCTACTATCCTGACAAGCCCTCGGCGGTCGCAAGTCCGGCGCTGGAGTCCGCTCTCGCAAAATAGGAAATTAAGCGTGTTGCCATAATGTGAATTGTTTAAGAGCCGAACAGTTAGCAGTTAACTGTTCGGCTCTTTTGCTGTCTGAAATGCAGGCTAGGCTCAGGCGACCCCTCCTGGAGCGTGAGTGGGGTTGGGATAGGCCCCGCTGAGGCCAAACACGCCTTGTGTGGGCCACGCGAGTTGCGTTTGGTGGTCCAGTGCACCGCGGAAGCCGCTTTCTGAATCGTCACCCGCCTCCGGCACATCCTGAATACACCGACGTTGTTGGTTCGAACGCGTCCCGGGTGCCGGATGGTACGTCTCAGTACTGCGGCCTGCCTGATGAAGGTTTTGATGTCGTAAAACGTATAATTTAATTGTTGTTTCGTTTTTTGCCCTGGTTTTGGTCGCTCTGCAAGCCCGCTGTCCGTGAGCCGCCTAATAAGCTGAAGGGACGCACAACGCCCCTACGTATTCTTCCGCTCAAATACCAGTGCTCGCGGATCCGGTGATACACCCCGGTTTCCAGGGTCTTGATGACTTCCGAATGAAGTTCCAGGAGTGAGCTAGCCAATGTGGATTGTTCGTCTCGCGTTACGGCGCCCCTACACCTTCGCCGTTTTCGCACTTTTACTGTTAATACTGGGACCGTTGTCCATCCTTAACACCCCGGTCGATATCTTTCCTAACATCGATATCCCGGTGGTGAGCATTGTCTGGCAGTACCAGGGTCTGGCTGCTGAAGATATGGCCGACCGGATCATCACCCTGACCGAACGGACACTGACCACGACGGTCGATAATATCGACCATATCGAGTCGCAATCGCTGGATGGCGTGGGCGTGGTGAAGGTGTACTTCCAGCCCAAGGTGACGCTGGCTACAGCGATCGCGCAGATTACCGCTGTTTCCCAGACGCAGCTGCGCCAGCTGCCGCAAGGCACTACGCCGCCGCTCATCATTACGTATACGGCTTCGAGCGTGCCTATCCTGCAGTTGGGCTTGTCGGGGCAAGGCTTATCGGAGCAACAACTCAACGACTTTGGACTTAACTTTATCCGCACGCAATTTGCCACTGTGGAAGGCGCAGAAAGCCCTTACCCCTACGGCGGCAAGCAGCGGCAGGTGCAGGTGGATCTAAACCTCCAGGCTTTGCAGGCGCGCGGGCTGTCTCCAAACGATGTCGTGAACGCGATCGGCGTGCAAAATCTCATTCTGCCTTCCGGCACTATGAAGGTGGGGTCCTTCGAATATCAACTTTCGACGAATAGCGCTCCCACCACCATCCAGGGGCTGAACGATCTCCCCATCCGCAGCGTGAATGGAGCCATCGTTTACATCCACGATGTGGCTCACGTGCGCGACGGGTTTCCGCCGCAAACGAATATCGTCCGCGTCGATGGCCAGCGCGCCAGCTTGATGAGCGTGCTCAAGAACGGGAACGTTTCCACCCTCGACGTCATCAAGCGGATTCGCGCACTGCTGCCTGGGATTGCGCAACAGTTGCCGCCCGAACTGCGCATCACTCCACTAGCTGATCAGTCAGTGTTTGTGCGGGGTGCGATCCAGGGGGTAGTGCGCGAAGGCCTGATTGCGGGCTGCCTGACGGCGGTCATGATCCTGGTGTTTCTGGGCAGCTGGCGCAGCACCATCATCATCGCTGTCTCGATACCGCTTTCGATCCTTGTTTCTCTGCTGGTGCTGGGTGCGCTGGGCGAAACGATCAACATCATGACCCTGGGTGGGCTGGCGCTGGCGGTCGGCATCCTGGTAGATGACGCCACGGTAGAGATTGAGAACATCAACCGCAATCTTGAAGAAGGCAAAGAAGTGGAGCAGGCCATTCTAGACGGCGCCTCCCAGATCGCCATCCCCGCGTTTGTCTCGACCATTTCCATTTGCATCGTGTTTGTGCCGATGTTCTTCATGGGTGGTGTCGCAAAGTATCTGTTTGTGCCTTTGGCGGAAGCGGTCATTTTCGCCATGCTGGCTTCTTACTTTCTTTCCCGTACCGTGGTGCCGACGATGGCGAAGTATCTTCTCCATGAGCACGATCCGGCCGGTGCGCAGCAACAGAAGCAGAGCCGCAATCCATTGGTGCGGGCCCAGTTGGCGTTCGAGCGCAGGTTTGAGCAGTTACGTGTGTTCTATTTCCGATTGCTGCAGTTGTGCATCGCGCACAGCACTGCTTTCCTGATTTTGTTTTTCGTATTCACGATTGGCTCATTCGCCCTGCTGTATCCATGGCTGGGTCAGGACTTCTTTCCTTCCGTCGATGCCGGGCAATTTAAATTGCACGTCCGCGCCCCTACGGGTACGCGTATTGAAGACACGGCATTGCTCTGCGATCAGGTTGACAACGCGATTCGGCGAGAGATTCCGAAGAGCGAAGTTGTCAGCATTATCGATAACATCGGCATCCCTTATTCCGGCCTCAATCTCTCCTATACAAGCACCGGCGTGGTCGGCGCCGGGGACGCGGATATCACCGTAGCACTGGCAGAAAAGCACCGCCCAACAGACCGTTACGTGCAGGATCTGCGGGCCAAGCTGGGTATTGAATTCCCGGGTGTCACGTTTTACACCTTGCCGGTCGACATGGTGACGCAAATTCTTAACTTCGGTTTGCCGGCCCCGATCGACATCCAGGTGATTGGCCACGACCAACAGGGCAACCGCGCCTTCATTGACAATCTGCTTAAGGACATCAGTTATGTGCCCGGCACAGCCGATTTGCGGATACAGCAGCCGTCGAACAATCCGCGGTTGACCGTAAATGTGGACCGCTCGAAAGCCCAGGACATCGGATTGACGCAGCGGGATGTGACGGGCAGCTTGCTGGTATCGACCAGCGGCAGTTACCAGACCAATCCCACCTATTGGCTCGACCCAAGAAACGGCGTCAGTTACAACATTGCGGCACAGTCGCCGCAATACGAGTTGCAATCGCTTAGCGATCTGCAAAGGATTCCTGTGACGTCACCCAGCTCTGCCGCCACATTGACGCCGAATCCACTTCTGAATGTCGGTGCAGCCAACCGTTCGCCCGAGACTACGGGTGCGTCGCTGACGAGCGTTAAGCCCATCCAGATATTGGGCAACGTGGCGACCATCGTGCGTGGCGCAGCGCCGGCGAATGTGAGCCACTACAACATCGCTCCTGTCCTTGATATTTACGGGAACGTGGTCAATAGCGATTTGCGCAGCGTCTCCACCCGGATCGCGCAGATCATCGAACAACATCGCAAGCAGTTGCCGCGTGGCTCGCAGGTGGTGTTGCGTGGGCAGGTGGAAACGATGAACTCATCGTTCATCGG
Organism: uncultured Acetobacteraceae bacterium; assembly: GCA_964657465.1. Lineage (GTDB taxonomy): Bacteria > Acidobacteriota > Terriglobia > Terriglobales > Acidobacteriaceae > PALSA-350. Next base: position 9,689 of record CAZZVD010000153.1, read on the forward strand.
GTTGACGAGCGGTTTGGCGTTCTCCATTCTGCTGGTCTACCTCTTGATCGTGGTCAATTTCCAATCGTGGCTTGATCCATTCATGATCATTGCCGCACTACCGGCGGCGCTGTGCGGCATCGTCTGGATGTTATTTCTTACCGGCACGCACATCAGTGTTCCGGCGTTGACTGGATCGATCATGACGATGGGGGTGGCTACGGCCAACTCTATCCTGGTGATCAGTTTTGCGCGCGAGCAGATGGAAGAGAATGTGGGCGATGCGCATGCGGCGGCGTTGATGGCCGGCTTTACCCGCTTCCGGCCGGTGCTGATGACTGCACTGGCAATGATCATCGGTATGGTGCCGATGGCATTGGGGCTGGGCGAGGGCGGCGAACAAAATGCTCCGCTGGGCCGCGCGGTGATTGGTGGCCTGGTGTTTGCCACCGCAGCCACCCTGTTTTTTGTACCGACCTTTTTCAGTGTGATCCATGGATGGCTTGGACGCCGCAGCCAGCAAGATGCCCTGGCCGCAGGCCCAACCGACGTGGAAGATTAAGAACCTAACCTTGGAGAGAATGATGAATCAGGAAAGAAGAGACGAGCCACCGCAACCCGCACCTGCGGGTCACGGAGCACTGCCCGACACGCCACCGCTGTCGAGCCGCGCAGCCGTAATCACCGTGGTGGTTCTTCTGATCCTGGCAGCGGTGCTGGTGGTCGTGGGTATTATTCCGCGGGTGCGCGCACGCACGGAGCTCGCTACTGAGACCAACCAGCTGGCCGCGCCCGATGTGATTGCGAATGCGCCGACCGCCGGCAAAACGGGGGAGGAGGTCGTGTTGCCCGGCAACATTTTTGCCTACAGCGATGCTTCTCTGTATGCGCGTACGGATGGCTACCTGAGCAAGTGGTACTTCGACATCGGCAGCCACGTGAAGCAGGGACAATTACTGGCGGTGATCAGCTCGCCGGAAGTGGATAAGCAGCTGCTGCAGGCGCGCGCCGACTTGACCACGGCCGAAGCCACTGCAGGCCTGGCGAAGACGAATGCCGGCCGTTACCAGGATCTACTCAACCAGAACGCCGTTTCCAAGCAGGATACGGATACGTTCACTACCCAGGCGGCTTCCACCAGCTCCACCGTTAAATCGGCGCAGGCCAATGTGCAGCGGCTGGAACAGCTGCAATCCTTCGAGAAGATCTATGCACCATTCAGCGGAGTCATCACGGCACGCAATGTAGATGTCGGCCAGTTGATCAATGCCGGGGCGGGCACGCAACTGTTTCGTATTTCTGCGATCAACGTCTTGCGCGTCTACGTCAACGTGCCACAGATCTACTCCCAGTCGGCGGTTGTGGGCAGTGAGGCGAAGCTCACCCTGTCTGAATTTCCTGGGCAGACATTTACCGGCAAGTTAGTCCGCACGGCCAGGGCGATCGATCCTGCGTCCCGCACGCTGCTGGTGGAAATCGATGTGGACAATCGCAATGGCAAGTTGCTGCCGGGCGCCTATGCGGAAGTACACATGGATGTGCACCAGGGAGTGGCTCCCCTGATCATTCCCGTATCGGCGCTGATCTTCCGTGCGCAGGGTCTGCAGGTGGGCACCGTGGTCAAGGGCCCTGATGGCGATGAGGCGAGGCTGCTGCCGGTGGTGCTGGGCCAGGATAATGGATCGACTGTCCAGGTGATTCATGGGCTTGATGCGAACTCGCAGGTGATCCAGGATCCGCCTGATTCTTTGATCGATAAGGAACCAGTGCACGTAGTGCAGCCGAGGAAACCGGCTGCGGGGACCGCGGAATGAACTCTCGTCACAGAAACAGTACTCGATCCCAGCGGATGGAGGGGTTTGTCCTACCGGCGCTTTTGGTGCTGCTGGCTGGCTGCACGGTAGGGCCTAATTATCATCGGCCTACAGCGCCGGCCGCGCCCTCGTTCAAGGAGCTGGCGGAACCTGTGCCTCCACCCAACCCGGCGGGCGGCGGGTGGAAGCAGGTTGCGCCGAACGATAGCGCACTGCGCGCGAACTGGTGGGAGATTTATCAGGACCCGCAACTGGATCAGCTGCAGCAAAAAGTAACGGTGTCGAACCAGACGCTCAAGGCTTCTTACCAGCAATACAATTCAGCCCGAGCTGCCATTCAGTATTACCGTTCGCAATTTTTTCCGACCGTGCAGGCCGGTCCGTCGGCTACGCGTACTCGCCAGTCGCAGAATCGTCCCTTGTATGTGCCTGGCAGCCACACGACGTACAACGATGTTTTTCTGCAAGGGCAGGTCAGTTGGGAACCCGACCTCTGGGGCAATATCCGCAGAACGGTGGAAGCGCAGCGAGCGACCGCCCAGGCGACGGCTGCTGACCTGGCAAATGTGGAGTTGAGTATTCGCTCCGAGTTGGCGACCGACTACTTTGAGCTGCGTGGGTTGGATACGCAACGGCGGCTGCTCGAGAATACGGTGCGGAATTTTGAGCAGTACCTGTCGCTTACCACCACGCGGTTCAAGGGTGGCGTCGCGTCTGAATCGGATGTGCTGCTGGCCCGCACGCAGCTGGATCAAACGCGCGCGCAGTTGATCGATGTGGGGGTGGCGCGGGCGCAGTATGAGCATGCCATTGCTACGCTTACCGGTACGCCGGCCTCGAGTTTTTCACTGCCGCCGCTGCCGCTCGATTTGCAACTGCCGCAGGTGCCGGTGGGTGTGCCGTCGCAGCTGCTTGAACGGCGGCCGGATGTGGCCAGCGCGGAACGTCGCGCCGATGCGGCGAATGCGCAGATCGGGATCGCGATCGCGGCTTACTATCCCACCATTAACCTGACCGGGACGGGCGGGTTCGAGAGCAAGAGCCCCACGACGTTGATCCAGGGGCCCAGCTCGCTTTGGTCGCTGGGCGGATCGGCGATTGAGTTGCTGTTCGATGCAGGGCGGCGTCATGCGCTGACCGAGGAAGCGCGTGCCGGGTATGAAGTGAATGTGGCGAACTACCGCGAGACCGTGTTGCAGGCATTTCAGGAGGTAGAAGACAATTTGTCTGGCTTGCGCATTCTGAACAGTGAAGCAGCGGCGCAACAGCAGGCCGTCGCCGACGCGCAGCGCTCGCTGCTGCTGTCGACCAATCGCTATAAGGGTGGGGTCACCACTTATCTTGAAGTGCTGACTGCGCAATCCACGCAGTTGACCAACGAGCGGACGGCTGCGGATATTACTACGCGCGAGTTTGCGGCGAGTGTGCAGCTGATCAAAGCACTCGGCGGCGGATGGGATAACAGTAAATTGCCTACTCCTTAG
>CAZZVD010000154.1:0-12958 GCA_964657465.1 uncultured Acetobacteraceae bacterium
CACTTCTTCCCTAAATCCGCCGTGCCCCATGTTCGCCGACTCCGGCGTACGTGGGCTGAACAAGACAGGGCGAAGCCCTCTCAAACGCCCTCACTCCACCAAGCCCACTTCCTGCGCAGCCAGGACACTAGCTGCTTGCACCTTCAACGGCAGTTCAAGTGAATGCTCCAGATAATGAAAAGACAGTGCATGAGGTTGTGAGCAACGCTCACAGCTGGACCTCAGCGGGCCGCTCCTTCGAATCGGAATACCTCAATAACGGCCAACAGAGCTTTGGGTTGCTGTCTTCGACTGGGGTAGTAGAGGAAGAATCCGGGATAGGGCTGGCACCAATCCTGCAACACACGCACCAGTGAGCCTGCCTGGAGATGCTCCTCCACGTCGTGCTCGGAAAGAAAAGCAAAGCCAACCCCGTCCAACGCTGCGCGCCGGACCAGTTCCACGTCCTCAACGATAAGCGGTCCATTCACCGAGAGCGCGAGTGACTTGGGGCCTTTCTCGAACTCCCACCGGTACAGCCCGGCAGAACCGTGGCGGAAGTTGATGCAGCGGTGCTCCAGGAGATCGCGCGGAACCCTGGGCTTGGAGCGTCCTGCGAGGTACTGTGGCGAGGCTACGATGGCAGGGCGGTGGTCCTGAGATACGCGCACGACGATCATGTCCTTCTGGATGTATTCACCGAAATGGATACCGGCGTCAAAGCCTCCCGCAACAATGTCTGTGCGGCTGTCGTCCGAGGTGATGTCGAGGACGATCTCCGGGTAAAGCCGTGCCAGTTCCCCCAGCTTCGGTGCGACCACGTACGACGCTAGACGTGGCACAAGCAGGCGCACGCGGCCAACCGGTTTGCCCTTGGAGTCGGAAACAGACAGCAGGCTGTCACTAAGCTCTGCAAGCGCGGGACGCAACCGCTCCAGCAGCTGTTGTCCGGATTCCGTGAGGGCGACGCTGCGTGTAGTCCGCGCCACCAGCCGTACTTTAAGCGCCTCCTCCAGTCCGCGCATGGCGTGACTGACGGCGGAAGGGGAGACTCCCTGACGCTTGGCGGCTCGCGTGAAGTTCTTCTCTTCGGCGACAGCAACGAATGTGGCGAGAGCAGTAATATCCGCTGGCAGCATCTGTGAATTGTACTCACAACCTCATGCAAAATTGCAAACGGGTCTGCAAGGGAAGCCAGCTCATCTTACAAGCGTGGTCAGCCATGCAACGGCGCCATCGAGTCCGTCTCTCCGGGGGCAAAGTCGTGGATTGAATGGAGCACGTTTCGGACGCGCAGTACAGCCGCTGGAAGAGCAGCAAAGAATATCCACCCCGGGTAGAACCGCTGCAACAGTGTCAGCGGAACACTTGGGAGACCGGTTCCTCACACCAAGGAGAAAACATCATGGCAGAATCTCAGCGTTTTACGAATAAAGTTGCCCTCATCACCGGCGCGGCCAGCGGCATTGGTCGGGCCGCAGCCGTCGCGTTCGCCTCTGAAGGCGCGCGTGTTGCGATCCTTGACCGCTCCGAAGACGCACTCAAAGAAGTTGAGGCTTCCGTAAGAAAGGCCGGAAGCGAAGTACTGGCGATCACCTGCGATGTTTCTGACGCCGATGAAGTGAAGAACGCAGTGAAGCAGGCCATTGATCAGTTTGGACGGCTGGATATCGCATTCAACAATGCCGGTGTAGAGAACAAGGCGGCTCCCGTTCACGAGATTGAGTTGGCAGAGTGGGACAGGATTCTGGGTGTCAATCTTCGCGGCCTGTTTGTCTGCATGAAGCACGAGCTGGCGCAGATGGTGAAACAGGGAGGCGGCGTGGTAATCAACACATCGTCAGGTGCGGGTATCCGCGGTGTCGCAGGCGGCGCTGCCTATGCCGCGTCTAAGCACGCCATCGTCGGCCTGACCCGATCTGCAGCACTCGATTATGCCAGGCAGAACATCCGCGTTAACGCCGTGCTGCCGGGCAATATCGAAACGCCCATGATGGAGCGCTTTACTGGTGGCGACATACAGAAAGCGATTGACCTGGAGCCCGTCGGCCGGCTCGGCAAACCCGAAGAAATCGCGGAGGCCGTGCTCTGGATGGCCTCGGACCTGGGCGGTTTCGTCACCGGTGCTGCCACAGTCGTCGACGGAGGCTGGTCGCTCTAAGCGCGCCCTGTATGGCGAACTAAGTCGTGCATCCGTCCCCGCAACCGGCTCGGGTGCCCCATATCTCACGACGTTTTCCAGTCGGGAGATGTGGGAATTCACCGCACTCCATCAGCAAAGTTTTCCGCTTTCGAGACTCTGCTCCGTCCCGCAGCAACCATGCCCTACTCCCTGGCCGGGCGGAACTCACAGCACTCAAGCAAAGCTTTCCGCATTCGCTAAGCTGCTGCCTCCCGCAGCAACAATGCCCTACTCTCTGGACGGGTGCCCCATGTTCGCCGACTCCGGCGTACGTGGGTTGAACAAGACAGGGCGAAGCCCTCTCAAACGCTCTCACTCCAGCAATCCCACTTCCTGCGGAACCCAACGAGCTGACCCTTCCCAAAGCGAGCATCGCAATCGCCGCTAAGCAAACCTACTCCACCCGCTTAACTGTCCCCTTCGCCGTTATCTCGATCTCTACCTGTTTGCCCACCTTGAACAGTAACTTGCTCGGATTCTTCATACCCCAATCAACATAAGGCACCGGAAAGCCGGTCTTTACTGTCACAACGCCGCCCGCCGTTTGCACTTTCAACGGCAGCTCCAGTGGATGATCGGCGCCGTGGATGTTGAACGTGCCTTCCGCGGTGAGATCCTGCTCGCCGTCGCCGGCTTTGAACGAGCCCTTAATCTTGGTTGGATGGAAGAAAATCGCCGGGTACCGATTGCTCTCCAACACCTCGTCCTGCATCTTTTTATCGCGTGTGGCGTTGCCGCTCTGTCCGGTGGTGGCGTCGACCAGAATCTCTCCTTCGGCCACGCCGGTAGACGGGTTAAAAATGACCTCGCCGCCCTTTAGCTGGAAGGTGCCATGCGTATTGTGCAGAGTGCCATTCAGCTTCCAGCGGATCTCGGTCTGTGCCGGATCCAGAGTCAGCTTCATACTCTTTGACTGCGCATGAGCGGCCAAGCCACTCACCAGCAGCAAAAGAACAAGGAACCAAGGAGCTTGCAGATTTCTCTTCAATAGATCCTCGTCGGTATTGCGTCTGTTGGCCGAAAGAGCCGCAGGCCCATCGACGGCAGCTCGCGGACCAGACCCGCCCGCGACTGCTCCCCGAGGTGAACGGCGAGCAGGCGGGCAAACAGGTGCGGCTGGCCCGCAAGCAGCGCTATCGCATGCTCGCGCAACCAGGGCCATGCATCCATCATAAGCATTGCTCGCGACATGAGATGTGGCATCCGCATAATGGCCGGATGGCCCTGCTGGTAGACCGCGAGGTCGTCTGCCGCCACCGCTTCCGCCAACAACAACGCCTGGCGAAACGACAGGGCGATGCCTTCGCCGGTGACCGCGTCGGCGGAACCCGAAGCATCGCCGATCAATGCCGTCGCCCCGGCAGTCACGCGGCGCAATCTTCGTGTGGTGGTAAGGGCTCCGCGCGTTTTGCTGACTACGCCTGCTCCCTGCAGACGCACCCGCAGAGCAGGCAGGCTCTCGAGCACATCCTCACTACGGTGGGACGAAAACCGCGCAACCGTAGCAACGCCAATTTCCTCGGGACCAATCGGGGTGACGTACGCCTGGCCCAGCCTGCCCCAGTGCACCTCCACCATGCGGCTCCAGGGATGCACCCGGTAGTGGCAACGCATGCCATACCGCCGGCTGAGCACTTCACCTTCGCCAAAACCGAGCACGTTGCGAACACGGCTGGACTGCCCGTCGGCACCGATTGCATAGCGATACGCACACGCCTCACCCGCCAGCGAAAATCGAGGTCCGGGCGCAACGCCCACATGCGTTCCCCACGCCAGGCGCACACCGATTTGCTCACATCGCTCGACCAGCCGCGCATGCAGGTGCAAGCGGCGTAACCCCACCCCGCTACCCTGAGCAAAGCGAGCAGTCGCCGCGTGACGCTCAGTGAGAAATGTGATGCCCTCGAACGGGGCGCCCTCATCCTCACCCACGCTCACGCCCAACGCAGCCAGATCGTTCCGCGCATCCGGCATCAGGCCTTCGCCGCAGGCTTTGTCGATGGGCGGCTGCAACGCATCGGCCACCAGCACATCCAGCCCTTTTTGCCGCAGCGCGATCGCGGCTGCCAGCCCGGCAGGTCCGCCACCGACGATGAGTGCATCACAGCGGATCAACGGCGCTCCCTATCTGCTTACCACTCCAGCAACAACATCTCCGAACAGAAGCCGGGTCCCATGGCGGCTAATATGCTGCGGGATCCGGGGGCCAGGCGGCGATGGGTCATGACTTCATCCAGAACCACCAGCACTGAGGCTGATGATAAATTGCCCACCCGCTGCAGCGCGTCCCACGAGAGCTGCAACTCGCCGTTATGCAGGTTGAGGGCATCCGCCACCGCTTCCAGCACCTTGGGTCCCCCGGGATGGAGGATCCAGGAATCTACCTGCGCGCGCGTCATCCCGTGTAGCGCGAGAAACCCGTCCACGTCACGTCCCAGGTTCTCCCTCACTACCTTAGGCACATCTGGCGAAAGAAGAACCTGAAAGCCCTTCTCAGAAATCTTCCAGCCCATCACGTCTTGCGTGTCCGGATAAAAGGAGCAGGCACTGCCCAGAATGCGCGGTGCTTTCAGATGCGAGGGCGGCAGCTTCACCTGGTCACCGGCGACCAGTACGGCCGCGGCGCCATCCCCAAACAGCCCGGTAGCGATCAGGTTTGCCACGCTAAAGTCATCGCGCTGCCAAGTGAGCGAGCAAAGCTCAACGGAAAGCAACACTGCGATCTGATCGGGATAAGCTTTCACGTAGTCGGCCGCGCGCGTAAGCCCGGCTGCGCCAGCGACACAGCCCAAACCAAAAATAGGATTGCGCTTGATCTGCCGGGAAAGCCCCATGCGGTTGACCAGCCGCGCATCCACCGAGGGACTCGATACGCCGGTGACCGACACAAAGAAGAGCGCGCCGATCTGCTGGCGATCCACCCCTGCTTTGTTGAGCACGCAATCGATCGCCTGCTCGCCCAGCCGCTCGGCAGTCTGGATCCAGACGTCGTTTGCTTTGCCCCACGTGTTGAGCCGTGGGTAGTCATCCAGTGGGAGAGAAAAATATCGCCCGGCAACACCGGTCCGAGAATGCAGGCGTTCCAGGACAGCTGCATTCTCCAGCCCCTGTTCCCACTGCGTCCTGAGTGCCTGAACTACTTCTTCCTGAAGACAATAATGCGGGGGAAAGGCGGTGGCCGTCGAAATGATCTGCATTCAGCTCCCGAAATCGAGACTTGAGTATACGTGCGCTTTACCAAGTCCCTGTTCGACAGTGGCAGATGTACTTTGGTGACAACAAACTAGCCTTGCTCACGCCCGCTCCGAACCAAAGATGGGTGCCCCACATCTCGCTCGTACTTCGCGAGATGTGGGATTACGCGGCTCTCTATCAGCCACTCTCTACTCCCAACAGCTCTTCAGTGAGGAAGAAACGGACTGTCCGCTTCCGGGCTTTGCCGGTTGTCCATGAGGAGCGAATGTGCCTCCGCTGTCTTCGCCAGCACCGCCTGAAAGGCTTTACCTACCAGCAGCAGGGTGGGCGAGGCGGAGGTCGGTACCTGCGCCAGCCCGCTCAGAGGCGAAGCCTTGATCGCAGCCTGCGGACGAGCGATATCCGTCACCGCGACACAAGGAGTGGTCGCGGCCACGCCACTAAGCAGTAGCGAGGCGGCCACATCCGCTAGATCCTGCCCCGGCATGTAAACAGCCAGCGTCGCATCTTCGGGTAACACGCCTGACCACAGCTCGGGTTGCTTGGTGTTGCGTGCCGCATGGTGACCGCTCAGCACGATCAATTTAGAGGAGACCCGCCGGTCGGTAAGCGAAGCTTCGAGAAAAGCTGCTGCCGACGAAGCTGCCGTTACACCCGGCACCACTTCAAAGGGAATTGCCGCCTCGCGCAGTGCATCGATCTCTTCCGCCGCCCGGCCAAAGATCATCGGATCGCCCGACTTGAGCCGGATCACTACCAGGCCCTTGCGCGCGGACACAATCATCAGGTCATGAATAGCCGCCTGAGTGATCTTCTTGCGGCCACAGCGCTTGCCTACGCTGATAACGAGTGCTTCTTTGCCCGCCAGCTGCAAAATGGATTCCGGCACCAGGTCATCATGGAGCACCACGCCAGCCTCAGCCAGCAGCCGCACCGCCTTCACGGTCAGCAAATCCGGATCACCCGGACCGGCGCCCACCAGGTACACCTTGCCTGCTTCTGCCCTCACTGAGGTACCTCGCGCCTGAATTCGGTCGCAGCCTCTGTCGCAACCTCGGTTGCATGTAAACGTGCCGGGCAAGCCGCGGAAGCACACACTTCGCGATGGGCGAGATCATGCAGGAGCGCCTTGCGCTCCCCACCAGCCGGCATGGCCTGCAACACCTCGCGACGCAATTCGCCAAGGTCGTTGAGCCACTGCCCCAGGTCAGGCGCAAGCTGCGCATCGAGCTCACGCCGCAAACGCTGCGCCACTGCTGGGCTTTCGCCCGCCGTGGAAATGGCAATCTGTAGAGCGCCGCGCTGCACAATCGAACCGAAAAAGAAGTCGCACAGCGGCGGATCATCGGCCGTGTTGCACAAGATCGATTGCCGCGAAGCCTCTTCGAACACGGCTCGATTCACTTCACGATCATTGGTGGCCGCGATGATCAGGTCGTACCCCGCCACGTCTTCCAGCGTCCAGGCACGCGCCGACCAATCGATACGGCCATCTGCATGCAAACCCTGCACCTGGGCGACGGCTTCCGGCGCGATCACATGAATGTGCGGCCCACAGCGCAGAAGACTTTCCACTTTCTCAAGCCCGATCGGTCCCGCGCCCACGACCAGGCATCGCTTCCCTTCCAGCTTGAGAAACATGGGAAACAGGCTCGTGCTGTGGCCCGGGTCACTCAACGTGCTTACCACCTGCGGGTGCAGCATCACGCACGACTGGCTCCAGCACAACACCAGCCAACTGTTCGCGCAACTGCTCATCACTCGACCGCGAGAAGTACGAGCGCAGATTTTCACCGGGCGTGCGCGCCTGCATATACCCGCCCAGCAAACGCTCCAGCGCATCGGGTACTTCCGCCGCCAGGCAGCGGTAGCCAATGGGCCGCGCCGTCTGTTGATGCAGTCCAACGGAACCGCCCACGCAGAAATAGTAGGCATCTTCCCACTTGCCTTCGTGCTTGAGCTTCTTGCCTTCCATGCCGATATCCGCAATCCAGTGCTGGCCGCAGCTGTTGGGGCAGCCCGTCACGTGCAGTTTCAGTTGCTGATCGAAACCCGGTAGCCGGCCTTCCAACTCATCCACAATCCAGCGAGTGAAACCCTTGGTCTCGGTAATCGCCAGCTTACAGAACTCCGTTCCAGTGCAGGCAATCGCGCCGCGCCAAAAGGAGGATCCCTCGACGGGCAGCCCGATCGCCAGCAACTCCTTAGCCAGCTCCTGCGCCTGGTTCGTTGGCACGTTGACCAGCACCAGATTCTGCATCACCGTAGTGCGCAGCTCTCCACTGCCGTAGCGCCGCGCCAGGCCTGCCACCGCATGCAACTGCGCGGCAGTCATCCGGCCGCGCAGGACGGAAAGGCCTACGTAGGAGAGACCATCCTGCTTCTGCCGATGGATGCCCACGTGGTCGCGGTACACATCATCAGGAACGTTCTCTTCCACCCCCGGATCGAGCTGGTAGCCAAGCCTGCGGTTCAGGTCATCGAGAAAGGATGACGCCGTCCAACCTTCACGCAGGAACAGATGCTTCATACGTGCCCGGTCACGACTTTCCCGCAAGCCCTGTTGGTCCCGGAACAGCTCGGTAATCTTGCGCACTACAGCCGCGACTTGCCCCTGTTGCACAAAGGCATCGAGCCGCACGGCAAGATGGGGATCGGCGGAAAGCCCGCCGCCCACGCGCACCGAAAAGCCCACCTCCCGGCCGCTTGCCGTGGTGCGCACGGCGGGCGTGAGACCGATGTCATTGATCTCCGGATAGGAGCACCACGAGGGGCATCCGGTGATCGAAACCTTGAACTTGCGAGGCAAATTGTAAAGTTCATTGTTGCCATTCAAATCACCGGCCGCGGCGATCGCGAAGGGCGAAGCATCGATGAGTTCGTCCGCCGCGAGCCCTGCCAGCGGGCAACCAGTGACATTACGCACCACGTCGCCGCAAGCTCCCTTGGGCGACAGCCCGGCAGCGCTCAGGCGCTCGATAATGTCTGGCATCACCTCGATGGTGAGCCAATGCAACTGGATAGCCTGCCGCACGGTAATGTCGACCAGGTCGCGGCCATGCTTCGCCGCGATATCGGCGATCACTTCGATTTGCTCGGAGGTGGCCATGCCATTCGGCAGCCCAATCCGCATCATGAAGTACTCGGTGGCCTTGCCTTCGCCGCCTTTGCCGCCCAGTACGCCGGCGCCATCACCCTGCGTGTACACGCCCCACCACTTGAAGTACGCAGACGCCCATTCCGGGACCACCGATTCCCTGCCCGCGGCGGCAAAGGCACGCACCTCGTCCAGCGCCTCCCACGGATTCTTCTCCCGCTTGAGCCGCTCCATGCGCTGCGCTTTTGTTTCTTTCACCTCGGCCATCAAAGGACTCCCCACCCACTCAGCAGAAATTTTGTGATCGAAAACGAAAAAACCCGTGCGTCGCTGATTGCCGACACCCGGGTTTCCGAAGAAGAGAACGCGCTAAATCTTTAGGAATGACCCGTACGGCGTGATGGGATCACGCAACAGCCGGCGCAACAGCGACAGTACAGTAGCATCCTTAAACCGTAACTCCGCGACGCAAGCAAGTCAACACACCCGGCTTACCGGCGTAACCTCAATCAATAGCTGTACTTACCTGGTGCCGCACGTCCGCCCCGCGGATCCAGAAGATGACGTCGCGAGAAATGTTAGTGGCGTGGTCGGCAATCCGCTCCAGGTTGCGCGCGATGATAATGGCATTCAGCGCCTGCAGGCTGATACCGGGCTCCTTTTCCATCACCGCCATCAACGTGTCCCGCGCTTCCCGGTTCATCTGATCAATTTCATCGTCCATCACCACAACGGCATCGGCTAACCGGGCATCGGCATCGAGCAACGCCTGCACTGCGGACCGCACCATGCGCGACGCGTGCTCACCCATCAATTTAATGTCCACCGGCAGTTCGACCGCCGGATGCGCCAGCAGTTCCTGCGTACGAATAGCGATACTCATCGACTGATCGCCCACCCGCTCCAGGTCGCCATTGATCTTGATCACCGCCAGGATGAAGCGGAGATCGATCGCCATCGGCTGCTCCTGGGCCAGCAGTTCGTACGCCATTTCATCCACTTCGCGCTGCGCTGCATTGATCGCGGTTTCGTTCTCGCGCACGTACTGGCAGAGCCCTGCATCACGTTGCAGGTAAGCTTCTACCGACGAGATCACTGCTTGCTGAGAGAGCGCAGCCATGGCCAATAACTTGTCTTTGAGTGCAGCTAATTGCTGCTGAAAATGGATGCGCGGCACAAATCCCCCCTTGTCTAAAAATTGTGCATCATGCTCTGTGACAATCTGAAGAAAATCCAGCGTTTTCCCGCGTATGTTGCACAGCGAGGCTTCGCAACGACAAATGGCGCGGCAGCCGTCCACATCCTGCCAACCAACGCCGCAATAGGGGAGGGGTCTCGCGTCAGCTGGCGCACAGGCGGCGCTGGGCCTGGTGAGTGGCTTCGTAGATCTGATCGAACGACTCGACGGCGTACAGCACGGGCTGCATTTCTGAAGTAGAAAACTCCTGATCCAGCACCTTGTCGATGTCGAATGGCAGGATCTGCGGGCCGCCGTTAATGACGTAGTCAGATTCCCCCTGAGACGAGATCAACCCACTCCCATACAGCCGGTATTCTCCCTTTTGCCGGATCACACCAAATTCAACCGTGAACCAGAACAGGCGTCCCATTTTCTCCAGAGCCTCTTTGTCCGTCAGTGCTGCGCATACCGCGCCGTAGTGCTGCAAAAAATCCGCAAAGACCGGATGAGCGTGCATCGGCACGTGCCCAAACACGTCGTGAAAGATATCCGGCTCGGGAATGTAGTCCAACGATTCCCGGCTACGCAGCCACGTCGTCGTCGGAAATTGGCGTGCCGCCAGCATGGCGAAGAATGCGTCCGGCGGAAGAAAACCGCTCACCGCCGTGGCCTGCCACCCACTGCGCGGCCGGAGCCGCCCGTTCACGTCGGCCAGATTGGGCATCAGGTCTGTGCGCAATCCAATCTGCTGGAATCCATCCAGGTACTCCTGGCACGCATGTGCCTCGATCTGAGGCATACGGCGCCCCACCAGCTCCGCCCACGTCGCGTGCTGCCCTTCGCTGTAAGCCGCCCAATCCTGCTGGATCAGGTATGGCTCTGCCGCCCCTGATAATGCTGAACCCGTACCCATATATCCCTCGTCCGTGGGAGCGGCATGACGCCATGGTGTCAGGGCCGCCGCCGCGAAGTTCCTATCCACTTTTGACGCGCTCACCAACCCCGGAGCGTCGCATTTCCAACGATTTACTGCGCCATTCGGCATCAAACAAGAAGGTGGTGACCAAAATGATGGCAGGTTCGCAAATACGTACTCCCATCGTACCTTCCGGGGCCTATCCAAATGCCTCCTCGAAGGTATATCTTTCATCCGGTCCTCGGAGACTGAGGGCGACCCAAGGAGCAGTACCGAACTATGAACACGCTTACCCAACAAGAGCAACAAACGGCCCAGGACGTTCTGCAACTGAACGGAACCGATCACATTGAGTTCTACGTCGGCAATGCACGCCAGGCCGCTTACTTTTATCGAGTCGCCATGGGCTTCAGCCTGGTAGCTTACGCGGGCCCGGAGACGGGGCAGCGTGATCGCGCCTCGTACGTTTTGCAACAAGGCAAGATCCGCATTGTGCTCACCACACCACTGCGGCCTGACAACGAAATGGCAGAGCACATTCGCCTCCACGGCGATGGCGTGCGCGACGTTGCCCTCTGGGTGGATGACGCGAAAAAGGCATGGAAAGAAACCATCCGCCGCGGCGCACGCAGCGTGGCTGAACCGCACGAAGACAAAGATGAGTACGGCAGTGCACGCAAGGCTTCCATCGCCATCTACGGCGATACGGTCCACACCTTTGTCGAGCGCAAGAATTACCACGGTGTTTTCTTGCCGGGCTTCGTCGCCACCAAAGAGGATCACCTGGCACGCCCGACCGGACTCCTGCACATCGATCACGTGGTCGGCAACGTGGGTTGGAACGAGATGAACCGCTGGGTGGATTTCTACGCGGACATCATGGGGTTTTCACTGTACCAGCACTTCGACGACAAGGATATTTCGACGGAGTACTCCGCCCTGATGTCAAAGGTGATGGCCAATGGCAACGGACGCGTCAAGTTCCCCTTGAATGAGCCAGCCGAAGGGCGCAGAAAATCGCAGATTGAGGAGTACCTCGAATTCCATCACGGGCCCGGCGTGCAGCACATTGCCCTCGCCACGGATGACATTCTGTACACGGTCTCGCGGTTGCAGGCGCAGGGCATCGAGTTCCTGCGCGTGCCGCACTCCTACTATTCAGACTTGCAGGCGCGCACCGGCCGTATCGATGAGCCCCTCCAGGAACTGGAGCGCCTTGGCATCCTGGTCGATCGCGATGATGAAGGCTACATGCTGCAGATCTTCACTCGTCCCGTGGAAGACCGGCCTACCCTCTTCTTCGAAATCATCCAGCGCAAGGGAAGCCGCAGTTTCGGCAAGGGTAACTTTAAGGCGCTCTTTGAAGCCATCGAACGGGAGCAGGCGGAACGAGGCAATCTCTGAGAATCCTGCATCTGAACGCTGCATGAACGAACCAGGCAGTGAACCGAAGACCGGCGGCGCGGGAATGAATCCCATGGTCACGATCCATCCCGCGCAGCACTCCCCGAATGATATTTACAAGCTGATGGTCGGCTCGATTGTTCCCCGCCCATTGCCCTGGTCTCGAGTGTCGATGAGCAGGGTGTCAGGAATCTCGCGCCCTTCAGCTACTTCACTGCCTGCAGTTCGAACCCGCCTGTAGTGGTGTTTTGCCCAATCCTGCGCCCCGCGCCGCTGGGCGCGAAAGACACACTCCGCAACATACTCGCTACCCACGAATTTGTAATCAACATTGTGTCAGCGGACTTTGCCGATCGCATGAATGCGACCGCCGCCCAGGTTGGGCCAGAGGTGGACGAATTCGCCCTGTCCGGATTGACTCCGCTGGCTAGCGAAGTCATCAAGCCGGCTCGCGTCGCCGAAAGCCGGGTGCACATGGAGTGCCGCCTGCTGCAGACTGTGCAGGTAAGCGACCAGCCCGGCGGCGGAAGCCTGGTCCTGGGTGAGGTGTTGCGCTTCCATATCCAGGAAGATTTGATCAGCAACTTCCGCATCGACCCCGACAAGCTGGGAGCGGTCGGCCGTATGGCCGGCAACACCTATATCCGCACCACCGACCGCTTTGACCTCGAGCGTCCGAAGTAGCGGATGAGTAGCGATATCCCCCTTTGTCATCCCGACCGAAGCGAAGCGTAGTGGAGGGATCTGCTGTGCGCCTTTCCCCTCCACTCATCTGCACAGAGCTCCAGGGTCGGACAAGCAGCAGGACCCAATCTTTCATCTGGGATGGCAAGCGAGTAAATCCTCGCAAGCCGACGTCTGCTGCTAAATAGCTTGTCCCTCTGCATCTCTAGCCCTTCTCTAATCCGGATTCTCACCACGACCCTCAGCTTCCGACCACAATGCCTTAATCCCTGGACGGGTGCCCCATGTTCGCCGACTCCGGCGTACGTGGGTTGAAGATGA
>CAZZVD010000155.1:0-12894 GCA_964657465.1 uncultured Acetobacteraceae bacterium
GCGTAACAGGAAATCCGGTCCCGACTGGAAAACGTCGTGAGATATGGGGCACCCAGTCCGTAGCGAAGCCAAGCCACACCCGGTGCGAAGCAAACTCCCCAGGAACTGATTCGTAGCGAAGCCGGCCCAGACCGGGTACAAAGCAAACTCCCCAACTCCGCAACGCGGACTGTCCGTTCCTCTCTGGACTGGGGTGCCCCATATCTCACGACGTTTTGCAGTCGGGAGATGTGGGAATTCACGGCGCCTGACCGGTAACTCTCAACACCACCGCCACCCTCCAGGAAGCGATCCGTTGATGCCTTGACCCTTGGCCGAAGGGAGCGTAGGCTACCCCTTGAAGGCGAACAAATGGCGAAGACTGCACAGGCACGGCACAGCAACTTTGAACTATTCCCCATCCTCCAGGGATTCCCACCTACAGGAACCGCAGGCCCTCTTTCCGGTATGGCCCGGATAGCGGCTGAGTCTTCCCCGGCCGGGGAGGGTCACCTGCTCGAGATGCGGTCGCTCAATGTCCGTTCCATTCTCAACCGCAGCACCTCTCGCCGCGGACTGGGGTTCGCCTGGAGCATCAACCCTTACCGCGGCTGCGAGTTCGCGTGCCGGTACTGCTACGCCCGGTATACCCATGAGTTCATGGAGCTGCGTCAACCAGACGATTTCGAGCGGAAGATCTTCATCAAGCAGAATGCGGCGTGGCTGCTGGAACAGGAACTGAAGCAGGTGCGGGCCGGCGAAGAAATCGCCCTGGGAACCGCCACCGATCCCTACCAGCCGATCGAGCGCCGCGCCCGGGTTACGGAGTCTCTGCTGGCAGTACTCGCCCGCAAACGCGGGCTGAGGATTGGTGTGGTGACCAAGTCGACGCTGATTGAGCGCGACATCCCCCTGCTGCAAAAGATTGCGCAG
The DNA here is from genome assembly GCA_964657465.1 of uncultured Acetobacteraceae bacterium. Classification (GTDB taxonomy): domain Bacteria; phylum Acidobacteriota; class Terriglobia; order Terriglobales; family Acidobacteriaceae; genus PALSA-350. The sequence goes on from CAZZVD010000155.1 coordinate 913, forward strand.
AACAACACTTTGGTGCTGCACCTGACCATCACCACACCCAATGCGACGCTTGCCCGGCTGCTGGAGCCGCGGGCGCCTCGACCGGACCTTCGCTTCCGCACGGTTCACCGGTTGCGCCAGGCCGGCTTGACGACCGGTATTCTCTGCTCGCCTTTGCTGCCGGGGATCACGGATACGGGGAAAGCGCTCGACGGCATGGCGAAGAAGGCGAAGGCGGTGGACGCCAGCTTTTTCTGCGCGCAGCCTTTGTTCTTAAAGCCGTGTTCGAAAGACGTTTACCTTAGGTTCGTGCGCGAGCAGTTTCCTGAGCTGGAAGCGATGTACCGGCAGCGTTTCGACAACGAGGCGTTCGTTTCCAAGGCTTACCGCGGGCGCTTGGAGGACATGGTCAAGACGGTCTGCGCGAAGTATTCGCTGGCGAGGCGCAGTGGTGACGCGTTGCTGACCCGGGAACTGGGGGAGGGTGGGATTGCCGAGAGAGCTAACCCGGATTTCTCACCACTACTGATTGGTGCGACAGGTTGAAGGGAGCGCTCAGCCTTGCTGTGTTTGGCTTGTGGCCTTGCTCGTTAGGTTAATCTTCGGTGTGCGAAGACATGTTTTGCGGGTTAGCTAGCCCCCAACTTGTCATTCCGAGAACCTCCAGGAAGCGATCGGGCTGCGTCGGCAACACACACTGTGTCAGTTAGCGCGGCAGCGATTTGGTGTTGGCACCACCGTTCGAAGTTGGATCATGCATGGGGTCATCGCCGGGCGGGCCGTTCATTGGACCAAAGCGGTGGCGTCCGCCAAAGTCGCCAGGAGGCGTTTCGGCCTGCAGAGTTTTCCATTGCTCCGGGGTCAGCACTCGTCGCAGGCCCAGGAGCATACGGGCGTTGCTCTTCTCCAGTTCGGCACGGGCCTGGGCAACACGGTCGATCTGGGCCAGGATCTTGCCTTCATCCGGTGCGTCGGCACTGAGCAGCGGCCGCATCGCCATCTCCTCCTGGCGTACGGTACCGCTGAGGTTCATCAAGCCCGGCCGGCTTTGCGCGAAGATCGCTTCCATCTGCTTCTGCTGGTCGGCGGTAAGGTTCAACTTCTGCACGAGTTCCGGATTGTTCCACCAGCGGCCGCGCGGTCCTAAATGAAAGGCTCGCTCCATGGGTGGCCGGCCACCTTCCATCGGGGGCGGGCCCATCTCATCGGCCGCCCCTGTGTGAGGCGGCATCTGCTGCGCGGCAGCAACAGAGGTTCCGCAAAACGGTCCCGCGAGCAAAAGCAACGTCAGGCTTACCCTTAAAGCGGCGCTAATTGGACTGGGCACTTGGCTGGCTCCGCATCCCCGAGCTTACCGGCCCGGAATTTCCTGCTTTGCTGCTATCGGTGGAGACCAGGTGAGTAAGCGACTCCATCGGTGAGGGCACGGCGACGGAGAGTTGCTCGTCCACCTGATCGAGCAGAGCGTCATCGAGAGCATCATTCCTCGTGGCGACCACCTGGGGCGCCGGTTGGGGAGTAAACAGGTGCAGCGGCAACAAACCCATTAGCAGCAGCACCAACGCTGCCAGGGCCCAGTGCAATGCCGCGGATGGCTTTGGCCGGGCAGCCAGCGAGAGCTGTGAACGGCCAGCCAGGCTTTCTGCGCTGTATGCCAGGGCCGTGGTGCGGAATAGCCCCAGTTGCTGTTGCAAATGGGCTACCTGGTCGCGGCACGCGGAACACTCCGCCAGGTGATGCAGCATCGCGGGCGTGCGCTGATCGAGGAGATACTCCTCCTGCTCGTATCTGGATAAATGGCTGGTCTTCATGTTGCTTTCTCCATCCCTTTGCGCACGGTGTTGAGCGCCCGGTGCAGATGGCTTTTCACCGTGCCTACGTGCAGGCCGAGGGCGCCGGCGATCTCTGAGAGTTCCATCTCTTCGACAAAGCGCAACAGAAAGACGCTGCGCTGCTTGGCGGGAAGGGTGGCCACGGTGTCCCACACCTGCGCCAGCTGTTCGCGCAGCACGAGCTTCGATTCGGCCGACGGACCGGGCGAGCGCAGGCGGTCGGCTAAGATCCCCACGTCGATGGCTTGCACGCTGGCAGACTTCCAGAACTGGAACTTGCGGGAGCGTACCGCGTCGCGAATCAGGTTAGTGGCGATGCGGGTAAGCCAGGTAGCCAGGCTGCAATCCCCGCGAAAGTCTGCCCGAGCCTTGTAGGCGCGCAGAAAGCAGTCCTGGGTGACGCTGTCCGCCAGATCCGGGTCGCGCAGGGAGAGCAGCGCGTAGCGATAGATGCGCGCCCGGTAGGTGGCGCAGAGGGTCTCGATATCCTCGAGCTCCGCGATCATCCTGTCTCGCGTGAGGGATACATCTCCAACGTAAATACCGTGCTCCAGTGCTTCCATAGACGCGCCTGTCTGGGCAGCAGTTTACCGGTTTGGTTTCAGGTCCGGCTACAGAACGCCTCAGCGGCCTGGCGTTCCGCAGCAAGCGGGTGGTTACCGCATCGGCGGTCCGTGCTCCGGGCCGCCCATCATGTGTTCGCCCTCCAGTGCGTCAAGTTTGCTCTTCTGATCGGCCGTGAGCAGGGCGTAGAACTGGGCGCGTGCGGTGGCGTGGGCGATCAGCGATTCGGTCTGCAGCTGGCCGAGCGTGTTGGCGCTCGACTGGATGGCGGCGGTGTCGTTTGCCTTGATGGCGGTTTCGAGGGCCTGCCGCGCGGTGTGTTCCCCGGTGCGGGCATTCTGCCGCGAGGTGGCTTCTGCGGTAAACAACGTAGTGGCCTGCTCCACCTGGGCCGGGGTCAGCGAGAGCAGGGTGGTGAAGCGTTGCAATTCGTGCTGCGCCATGGCAGCCGGGGTGGGCGGGGTGTGGGGCCCGTTCTGTGCCTGCACGAGCGGCGCGAGCCCCAGGACGGCGAGAAGCGTAAGCACAACCTTCATACTGCCTCCTTGACATCGAGAGGGCCTTGCCGTGCGAGTGGCATCCATCCGCTGGCCTGGTTCCTTCTCGCCCGGATAGACGCGGGAGCCGAGTGCCGGGTTTACGCAGGGTTCCGTGATGGTGGTCCCGCGCGGGTGGTATCATCCGTCTGTTTTAAAACAGACGGTTGACCCTGGCAGGAGACATGATGAAGCAACGGAGACGTGCGCTGTCCCTAATGGTGGGCGCGATGGCGGTTGGAGGGTTGCTGGCAGCGCAGTGGAGCCGTCTGGACGGCCGGGTACACGCGGCTACCGGCTCGGCAGGCAAGGCGGCAGTGGTTCCCCCGGCGGGCGCGGTTCCCTTGTCCCGAGTACTTCCCCTGAAGGTGGAGCGCTTTGACCCTGCGTTGAATGCGCTGGTCCCGGCAAAGGCGACGGTTGAGCGCGTGGCCACCGGCCCCGGCTTCAAGTGGACCGAAGGCCCGGTGTGGATCTCTGCCGGCGGCTACCTGCTGTTCGCGGAGATCCCCAGTAACAGCATTCGTAAATGGATTCCGGGCAAGGGGGTCAGCGTATTTCTGCAGCCAAGCGGCTACAAAGAGGCGACCCCCTATGCCGGCCCGGAGCCCGGCTCCAACGGCATGACGCTCGACCCACGCGGCCGTTTGACGGTGGCCGGCCATGCGCAGCGCGATGTGTGGCGGTTGGAAACGATGGATCCGCACGGGCAGGTAACGGTACTGGCCGACAGCTACCAGGGCAAGCGGCTGAACAGCCCCAATGACCTGGTGTACAAGTCAGACGGCACGCTCTACTTCACCGACCCACCTTACGGGCTGCCGAAGCTGGAGGGCGATCCAGCCAAGCAAATGAACTTTAACGGTGTGTTTCGCCTGCCGGGAGCCGCGGCGCAGGCACCGGGAGCGCCGCCTAATCGGGAACAGCTGAAGTTGCTGGTGAACGGGATGACCCGGCCGAATGGGATCTGCTTTTCTCCAGATGAGAAATATCTCTACATCAACAACTCTGAGCCGAAGAAATACTGGATGCGCTACACGGTGAAGCCGGACGGCGGGCTGACGGATGGCCAGGTGTTCTGGGATGCGACCAGCGATCCGCGGGTGGGGTCTCCTGACGGCATGAAGGTCGATAGCCAGGGGAACATCTACAGCGCTGGACCGGGGGGCGTGTGGATCTTTTCGCCGGAAGGAAAGCACCTGGGCACGCTGGACATTCCCGAGCGCGTGGGGAATGTGGCCTGGGGCGGACCGGATTACAAAACGCTGTATGTTGCCGCGAGCTCCAGCATCTATCGCGTGCCGCTCAGCGTTTCCGGCGACCGCGCTCACCTGCACTAGAAAACCGTAAGGGGCTGGTGGAGCTCCCCCAACCACTACTTCTTCTTGCGCGCAGCTACCGCCTTGGCATGCTTCGAGAGGGCCTTTTTGGAGACGGTGGAGCGAGGCTCTTTCTTCAAGGCTTTGGTGGTCGCTCGCGCTCGCTTGGCCGACGTCTTCTTCTTAGGGGATTTGCCTTTCGCTGTATCCTGGGCGGCCTTGGTGCGTGTCGCCTTTTTGGCCGCTCCTTTCTTCGGCGGCGCCAGAGGAGTACCCGCACGCCTGGCTTCGCTTAAGCCAATCGCAATCGCCTGCTGGGGTGAGCGCACACCGTGCTTGCCAGCGCGCACGCGATCGATTTCGTTGCGCACAAATTCCCCGGCCGCGGTCGAGGGCGACTTCCCTTCCTGCAAATCTTTCTTTGCCCGAGCGACAACCTTTTTCTGTGGCATGTACTTTCCTCCTAAGCATGGATGCCTGGCACGGGCAGTGCGGATGGCCGTGCTTCGCAGGCAGAGCAGTGCTGCGACAATGGGTGCATGCACCGGATTGAAGACTACGGCATCATCGGCAACATGCGCTCCGCGGCGCTGGTGAGTGTGGCCGGCTCCATCGATTTCTTTTGCCACCGCTCGTTCGACTCGCCGACTATCTTCGCGGCCCTGCTCGATGCAGAGCGGGGCGGCTGCTTCCGCATTGATGCCAGCATGACGGCAGCCCGCACCAAGCAGCTTTACCTGCCGGAGACAAATATACTGCTCACCCGGTTTCTCTCCGCCGATGGTGTGGCGGAGCTCACCGATTTCATGCCTGTCACCACGGGAGACACACCCAGCCCGTATGCGCACCAGATCATCCGCATGGTGCGCGTGGTGCGCGGTGACATCGCGTTTCGCCTGCTGTGCGCGCCGCGGTTTGACTACGGGCGGGTGGCGCACGAAGCGGTGGCGGAAAAGGAAGCCATTCGCTTCCATCCCGCGAACGACCGGTGTACGCCGATGTCTCTGCATGGGAGTATTCCCCTGGAGATTGAGGGCGAGGATGGAGTCGCCCAGTTCACCCTGTCGGCCGGGCAGAGTGCCTGCTTTGCCTTTGGGGATGTGCCCGAGGGCGAACGTTCGCTGCTCAATTTTTTGGAGCCGCAGGAGATAAACCGGCAGTTTGATGAGACGGCGAAGTACTGGCGGGATTGGATTGCGCAGTCCCGCTACACCGGCCGCTGGCGCGAGATGGTGAACCGGTCCGCGCTGGTGCTCAAGATGCTTACCAGCCATGAGCATGGGTCGGTAGCAGCAGCGGTTACGTTTGGTTTGCCGGAGCACCCAGGCGGCACGCGCAACTGGGACTACCGCTACTGCTGGCTGCGCGATTCAGCCTTCTCCATGTACGCGTTCATGCGGTTGGGCCTGACCCAGGAGGCAACCGCGTTTACCGGGTGGCTGCGTGATCGTGTCATTGAAGGCTTGAAAAAGGAAGGGCCCGAAGGCATGCTGCGGACCATCTATCGCATGGACGGGGGGAGTGACCTGGAGGAAAGCACGCTGGACCATCTCGCCGGCTATGGCGGGGCGCGCCCGGTGCGGATTGGCAATGGCGCCGGCAGCCAACTGCAACTGGATATTTATGGCGAGGTGATGGACGCGATCTACTTGTCCAACAAGTACACTGCCGGCATCTCGAACGATGGCTGGCAGCGGGTGCGCCAACTGGTTACCTGGGTGGGCAACAACTGGAATCAGCCGGACGAAGGCATTTGGGAAGTGCGCAAGGGCCGGCAGCATCTGCTGCACTCGCGGCTGATGTGCTGGGTGGCCATGGATCGAGCGATCCGGCTCTCACAGAAGCGGTCGCTGGTCGCTCCTATAACGGAGTGGCTGAGCATACGCGACGCCATCCACGAAGACATCTTCCATCATTTCTGGAGCGAGCGGCTGCAGTCATTTGTGCAGAGCAAAGGCTCGGAGGTTTTGGACGCGGCGGCGCTGCTGATGCCGTTGGTGCGCTTCATCTCGCCCGACGATCCAAAGTGGCGCTCGACCATGAAGGCGATTGAAGAACACCTGACCGAAGATGCGCTGGTCTATCGCTACACCACGGACGATGGTCTGGAAGGACAGGAAGGAAGTTTTATCGCCTGCTCATTCTGGTGGATCGAGTGCCTTGCCCGCCAGGGAGACACGGATAAGGCGCGGTTGCTGTTCGAGAAGATGCTGGGGTACGCCAACCATCTTGGGCTGTATGCGGAAGAGATTGGCCTGAGCGGCGAACTGCTGGGTAATTTTCCCCAGGGTCTCAGTCACCTGGCGCTGATCAGCGCTGCGAGCTACCTGGACCGCAAGCTCACCAATGCCCACGGAGAAACGTGGCAGTGACTAATTGGCGGCGCCGGCGGCTTCACCAAACAATGTGGATTGCCGTTCGATTTCCGCTTCGCGAAAGTTGCTGAGGCCGACGCCCACGAGGCGAAAGCGTTGTTCTGCGCCGAGGACGATCCGTTCCCGCAGAGCGAGAGCGATGGCGGTCAGCTCCGTACCCGATGCCGGCGGCACTGGCGGTGTGTGACTGCGGGTCAGGATTTGGAAGTCGCTGGTCTTCAGTTTCAACACCACCGTCCGGGCTATGCGGGCCTCTTTGCGGGAGGAGTTCCAGACCTTTTCTGCCAGCCGTTCAATCAGTGCGCCGGTTTCGGACAGGGGGATATCGCGTTCAAAGGTATCTTCTGCTGAGATGGATTTGGTCGGGCGGCCGGTGATGACAGGGTGGTCATCGATACCGCGCGCGAGTTCATACAAGCGTTGCCCATAGCGGCCAAACTGTGCCTCCAGCACTTCCTTTTCCAGGGCCTGCAGATCTCCCACCCGCTGCACCCCGATCATCTTCAGCCGTTGTTCCGTCACCTTCCCCACACCGGGTATGCGGCCGACGGGGAGCGGTTGCAGGAAAGCATGCACCTCGCCGGGTTGGATCACGAAGAGACCATCTGGTTTGCGCCAATCGGAAGCAATTTTGGCGAGAAATTTATTGGGCGCGACCCCGGCGGATGCGGTCAGGGCAAGCTCCTCGCGGATGTCCTGCCGAATCGCTTTGGCTACGCGCGTCGCCGTCGCCAGGCCCGGCTTGTTCTCGGTAACGTCGAGGTAGGCTTCGTCCAGGGAGAGTGGTTCGATGTGATCGGTGTAGCGAGAAAAGACTTCCCTCACCGCCTGGGAAACGGCCCGATAACGGACGAAGTCGGGTGGGACGAAGACCGCATCCGGACACAGGCGTTCGGCGCGGACTGCCGGCATCGCGGAGTGTACGCCGAATCGCCGGGCTTCATATGAGGCGGCACAGACGACGGAACGCTTGCCGCGCCAGGCCACCACGACGGGCTTACCGCGCAGTTGAGGATCGTCGCGCTGCTCTACCGACGCGTAGAAGGCGTCCATATCCACGTGGAGAATCTTACGCACGATGTTTCCATGATATGCCTGAGAAGTTCCTGGCATGGTCGCAGAGAAGGGGGGTTCACTCCGGGTCTCTGAAGAGCCTTCTGACGCCCGCGGCGACCAACAGGTTCAGGAACGCGGACAACGCAAACAGCGGCAGATCATAGAAGGCTGTTAGCTCCTTGGAGACCCGTTCCGGCACGCCTTCGATGACCGCTATCGGGAACCAGGGCAGAGTCAAGAGGCAGGTTGGCAAAAAGGTCCAGGAGCCGCTGTGCGGCGAGGAGGTCGCTATGCCGAGGAGGAATGTAAGTGCAACAGCGAGCAGGTAGATTGAGCATCCCAGAAGGAACCCGCGGCTGAAGTACCTGGCCATTGCTGGAAGTCTACTCCGGTAGGCGGCCGCAGGAGCTCAGGTATGGTTTGCCCTGGACGCTACAGAGCTGGTTCAGCAAGGCGGAAGATGGTTGCAGGGTAACCAGGTGCCGGGGCCAGCGTTACCTGGGTGGGGATACTTCTGATGGAGAGCAGTGAATTCCCACATCTCCCCGGATTTCCTGTTGAAGGTGGTTGCCTTGGCGATTTTCATGCGGTTTTCCTCAATGAAAACCGCACGCGTAGATGTGTCCGGTGCAGCGTAACAGGGAATCCGGTCCCGGCTGGAAAGCGCCGTGAGATATGGGGCACCCCAGTCCGTGGTTGAGCTGCCACTGACGTTGGCAATGAAGCACATGCGGGTGCCCCATATCTCACGACGTTTTCCAGTCGGGAGATGTGGGAGGGCTCTTACCCTCTTTGTTACTCAACCATAACTTCAGGGGTGGAGTTACTAGTCGAGAGCAAGCCAGGCTGTTGGAACCTCCACTGAATGGGGTGATGTGGGAATCCACCACGCCGCGTCAGTCACTCCCACCCTATGGACAATCGACTCGCACCCGCTCAACCCCGAAGGGGTGCAACGGCTCGCTCATGGTTTGCTCCAGAATCATCCAGATTTCAAGCAGCATATTCTTCGGACCATCACGATAGAGGATGTAATCGCCATTCACTGGCGTGATTACACCCATTTCAGGCGCCACAAGAAACGCGACGGGCAACTTCGGGTCATTATCCTTGCTGAGGGTGCAAAGAACTTCACCCCGCTCTATGCCCATATCGGTCACGTCGATGAGAGCGAGATGGAAGCCCCTGGCAGAAGTTACCGCACGCGCTTCGATGGGGCCGCAGGCTGTGACCACTTCTGCGCCGCTGCTCTCTAATAACAGCTTGCGGGAGTGAAGCAACGCCTGATCGTCACCGATGACGAGAATTCTGGGTTTCAAGGGGCTTCCTACCTTCGTGGTTCAACCCCTGGGTGCTTTCAAATGGAGCGACGGCTGAGATAGAGGGCGTGCTGCAACAGTTGCAGAGTTTCGCAGGCAGCGAATAGCGCCTTTTAGTGCCATTCTGGAAATTGTTTTGCACCCTGCGGAATAACTCCCTGGAAAGCTTTTCCGTGGCTCCTTCCAAGCGGGGCCAGGTGGCCTGTAAGCACCCACCCAGAAAACGACGCGGGAACGTCGCTTAGCAACTGGGGAATAGGCCAACACTGCTACAAAACGAGAGGGTTTTTCGCGTCTTGCCAGATTCGCTGCTAAAGCCTTGAGAATCTGGCGGGGACGACGAGGCTCGAACTCGCGACCTCCGCCGTGACAGGGCGGCGCTCTAACCAACTGAGCTACGTCCCCAAGCGCTTGATCAGTTTAGCAGAACATTGCGGCTGCACAAACGACCAGCCCGACCGCCGGCTCGGTCTATAGCGATCCCTGGCCGGGACGGGAGCCGATCGCCGCCTGGAGCTTGGCGAAGGAGCGAATGTAGTTCACCAGGTTCCAGGTATCCTCCGGCTTTAGACGTTGGCCCTCGCCTTCCATCTCGCCCTTGCCGTTCTGGATGATGTAGAACAAGTCCCCATCCGAGCGGCCCTTCAGGGATGAGGGATCGCGGAAATCGGGCAGCTTGGCCTTCATGTGCGTAGCCATCTCACCAGCGCCGTCACCGGCTTCGCCGTGGCATACGGCACACTCATAGCCGTACACCTTCTTCGCATGAGCACGCGACTCGGCAGTAGGTTTGAATGGGTTTACCTGGCCGGCGGCCTGGGCGGGTATCTTGAACTCAACGGTGGGAGCAGGCGGCGTTGCCCCATCCTGCGCTTGCACGCACGATGGCCCAAAAGCAGTCAGCAAAAGAGACGCAAATAGCAGGAGCGGCTTCGACATGGGAGCCCCCTCAAGTTGGAATGGAATGCGCTCAACACTCTACTCCGCAGACCTGAGACTGGGAAGGGGGATTTGCGATCGGCTACGAGCGTTGATCTTCGAGGTCTCGCTCGCGCTCTAAACGGGCTACCAGGTGAGCTGCCGAGGGTTCTGCCACTTGGGCAGACACGCTCTCGACGTAGCTCTTGACCAGGCGGTAGACGGCTTTCGGTTCTACCTCGCGGAACTCGGAAACCAGGTCTCCCGCGGGGGTGATCACCACCACGCGGTTGCCCTGGGCGCGCTCGCGGAGCAGCACGGTCGCGAGCGCGATGCCAATGCTGATGATCTCGTCGGGCACGTAGCCGTACTCCGTGGTGAGTGCAAGTACGTCCGCAGTCAAATCGGGTTCCAATTTCAGCTTCATCCTGGCGGCCTTTCGGTGAGGAGTGCCTTACGCCGTTCGCCTTGTGTGTGTTCGCTTATTTAATCGGCAACGGGCAGCGGCGGATATGCAACTTCCGGGCAAGAATCAAGGCTGCCGTGTCCGGAGACGAGGCGGTGACCCGGCGATGGGCGACGCGGCCGGCGCCGGGTTGGAGGCCGCGGTGCTTTGTAATAGTATTCGACCGGAGAAACTATGCAGGCAGACGGCTTGACCAGGCGGGAAGCAGAACAGCCGAAGGCACTGGTCACCGGGGGCAGTAGCGGCATCGGTCTGGGCATCGCCGTCGCTTTGGCCGATGCGGGCTATGAGGTCACGGCCACCGGGTTCAGCGAGCAGCAGGTAGCGGCGCTTCCCCAGCGCCCCAACCTTTCCGGCGTGCAGCTGGATGTCACCTCGGCGTCGTCGGTAGCCGGCGTGCTGGCGCGGTTTGAGCAATTGGCGGTTCTGGTCAATTGTGCCGGCGTGCTCTTTCGCAACAATGCCGAGTACGATATCGAGACCTTTCAGAAGGTGATCGATGTGAACCTGACGGGCACGATGCGCATGTGCGTGGGGGCGCGAAGCCAACTTGCGGCTGCGCGGGGCTGCATCATCAATACGGCTTCGATGCTCTCGTTCTTTGGCGGCCCATCCGTTCCTGCGTACACGGCGTCCAAAGGAGCAGTGGCGCAATTGACCAAGTCGTTGGCGATTGCCTGGGCGCCCCAGGGTATCCGGGTGAATGCGATTGCTCCCGGCTGGATTGCGACCGAGTTGACGCGCGGCCTGGTGGAGGATGCGGATCGATCGCAAGCGATCCTGGCGCGCACGCCCATGCAGCGGTGGGGTGAGCCTGCAGATGTGGGTGGGGTCGCGGTGTTCTTATGTTCAGAGGCAGCACGATTTATGACCGGTGCGATCCTGCCAGTGGATGGCGGCTATGCGGCGGTTTAACAGGAGAGTGAAGGCATGAGCAGTGTTGCATTGAATCGACCAGACGCAGAGCGGGATGCGGAAGCACGCATCCCTTACCGGCATCCGCAGCCTAAAGAATGTTTCCCTGAGTTGGTGGTGCCCCATGCCATTCCCGAGGATGAGCGTTTGTGGGTGCCGCAGGCAGCGAATGTGTGGTTCCGTCCCCTGTGCTTATCGGCCAGCCGCGGGTACTGGATGAACCTGCTGCGGGTGCGCAAGTCGGGTGTGCTTTCGCGGCATCGGCATCCGCAGCCGGTGCACGGGTTTGTGCTCAAGGGTAGTTGGCATTACCTGGAGCATGACTGGGTGGCGACCGAGGGGTCGTATGTGTACGAGACGCCGGGGGAAACGCACACGCTGGTGGTCGAGCCGGATGTGCCGGAGATGATCACCCTGTTCCAGGTAAATGGAGCGATGATTTATGTGGATCCCGATGGCCGGGTGCAGGGGTATGAGGATGTGTTTACCAAGATTGATTTGTGCCGGAAGCATTACACCGAGGTAGGGCTGGGGGAAGGCTACGTGGATCAGTTTCTTCGCTGAGGGTGGGCTTTCGACAGAATGCCCCTCCCTGGGCGGGTGCCCATTGCGGGTCCCGAGTCCGCATTTCTCACCGTCTGTTAAGTGACCAATGACGGGTGCCCCACATCTCGCTCGTTTTTCGCGAGATGTGGGATTCCAC
>CAZZVD010000156.1:0-12886 GCA_964657465.1 uncultured Acetobacteraceae bacterium
GAGCGCGCAGAGAAAGTCCGCATCGAGCAGGAACGCGCAGAGAAAGCACGCATCGCGGAAGAACAAGCCAAAAAAGCACGCGCAGATAAGGAGCGCGCAAAAAAGTTACAAGCGGAGCAGGCAGAAGCCGAAAAATTGCGGGCAGCGCAAGCGCGAGAAGCAAAAGCTAACGCCAGGGCCGCACGGAAAGCCGCTTCGGGCGCAGAGCAGCCCCTCCTTGCGGCCGCGGCCACATCCTCCGCCCGGCGCAAGCCCGCCGCAGTGATTGCCGCGCTGCTCATCGGGGTCGTACTCCTGGGTCTCGGGCTGTTCAAACTTTTCAGCAGCCCTCCCCAGCCGGCCGCGAACCCGAGCGAAGCAGCCACACCGGCACGCCTATTGCCCGCACCGCCCATCTCTCAACCTGGACCGGTCTCGCTCGAGCCTGCCGGCTCCCTGGCCATCTTCGCCGCCGGCTTGCCAGCTGCTTCGATCTCGCTGGATGGGCATCCCCAGGGCAACATGGCAGCCCACCGGCTCGATCTCGCCGGCCTCACCCCCGGTCCCCATGTACTCACGGTGACGGCCAACAATCAGCAGTTGCACCTGCAGGTGCAGGTGACGGACCAGGGATCGATCGATGTGACCGCGGCCCAAGGCATGGAGGAACAGTTGGTGTTGGCAGTGACCCGCGCTGGCGACCGGCAAAATATTTTCTGCCGCTGCAGCGGCGCTGAAGTGCGCCTCAACGGCAAGGTGCTACGCGCCGCAACCCCAGGACGTTACCAAGGCAAAGACCGCAAACAGCCAACACAGGAACTCACCCTGGCGCTCCGAGGTGACAAGTTGCGGCTGCAGTTCGCAGCCACCGATGCATCGCACGCACTCATCTTTATCGAAAGTGCCGCGGCTGCCAGGGAAGCACAAAAACAGCCATTGGAAGTAGCCAAAGCAGCGCCGCCGCCGGCCGCCCCAGCTCCACAAGCCGCACAGACCACCCCCGCCCCGCAAGCGTCCCAACTGCCCCCACCGGCCCAGCCCGCACGCACCGAAGATCCCGCAATCGCAGCATGGACGAACATACAAGGAACCGCGGACGTCTCGGCGCTGCGTAACTATCGGGATAAGTACCCCAACAGCCCCATGGCCAAAGTAGCGGAATTGCGCATAGCGGAACTGGCCTGGGATGCCGTCAAGAACTCCACCCAGCCTGCTGACCTGGAGCGCTTTCAGAAAGAATATCCAGATAGTCCGCATGCTCATGAAACGAATAGCAAGCTCGCGGCACTAACCAGCGGTATCGAAGATAGCAACCGGCAACAGCGTCTGGCGCAGGATCGCACCGAGGTGTTGCAGGTTCTCGATGCCTATAAGAGCGCGTACGAAGCAAAGGATGTGAACCGGCTCGCAGCGGCGTGGCCGGGCGCGCCCAGGCAGAAGTTGCAGGATACGTTCAAGGTCATCGGCAAACTAACAATGTCGCTCACACCCGAGGCCCCCATAATCGCCGCCGACACGGCCACCGTACACTGCATACAGAAACTTGATATCCAGTCACAAGGCAGCACATCAGCCAACAAAACGGCCATCGTGTTCCTGTTGAAACGTGTTCAGGGTAAATGGGTCATTGACAGTCTGAAGTAATTTCGCTGGTTTTCGGAGATTCAAATGAAGGTACGTGCACGAATTCCTATCTTATTGACCATTCTCGCTGGTGTCTCAGCACTCGCCCAGACCTGCTCCAACACAGCGCCCACCAACAGCCTGATCTGTTCTGTACCCCAGCTGTTTGGACCCGGAGGGCTCACGCTGCCAAACACAGCGCACAAGGCGCACTTCACCAGCACATCGCTCGACACATTCAAACCACTGAACGCAGCCATCGGCGAAGAGCTCTCCACGTTGCCGCTGGGCTCCTCCGGCTCGGGTATCAGCTTCACCTTCGACCAGGCGCTCAAGATCCCCGTGTCTTCTGAAGATAGCCTTGGCCCCATCCTGACCGATCGCGCGGCCACGATCGGCAGGCACCGCGTGAACCTGGGGGTGGCCTACCAATACTTCGGCTTCAGCGCAATCGATGGCATCGATCTGAACCATTTGCCTGCCGTGCTGGGCCACGCGCAGTTTGCGATCAATGGATCCAAGCCAGACTTCGAGAACGACTACATTGTCACCGCCAACAACCTCGACGTCTCGCTCCACCAGATCGTGCTGTACGGTGTGGTCGGTATCACCGATCGGCTGGAAGCTTCAGTCGCGGTGCCCATTGAAAGGGTTCATCTCAACGTGACCTCGAATGCCCACATCGTCAGGACTGTCGCCTGCGAGCAGGACGGCACCTGTACCGGCACCGGAGCCCAGTGTGGCGAGTTTCACTACTTCGACGCCGGCGTGAATTGCGCCAATGCGGTCAGCAGCGTCAATAAAACCTACATCAATGGACAGGATGCCAGCGGCATCGGTGATGTCACGCTGCGGGGCAAGTTCGCGATCATCAAAGGGGAGCATGTCGCGCTCTCCGCCGGCCTCGACCTGCGCTTGCCATCAGGAGATGCCAGGAACTTTCTCGGTGCCGGCACCACAGGGGTGTCTCCGTTTGCGGCGCTTACGTATCGCGGCCGGGTGTCGCCCCACGTACGCGCGGGTTACCAGTACAACGGTGACTCGGTGCTCGCGGGCGACCCCACCACCACCACCGGCAGCACCGCCAGTCTGCCGCATGAGTTCTTTTACTCGACCGGTGTGGATGCGCGAGTCACCCACCGCATTACCGTGGCCGCCGACTTGCTAGGGCAACATGTGTTCGATGCCAGCCGTTTAAAGCTCTCAAGTTACACGGATGTAAATGGCGCCACAGTTCCGGATATCCAGAGCTATGTCGGGTCGTATGACTCGGATGGACTCGCCTTTGGCGCGAAGGTGCGCATCGTGCATCAACTGGTAGTAACCGGCAACGTGACCGCGCGGCTGAATTCCGGCGGTTTGCGTGCCGATGTGGTGCCGTTGGTCGGCGTTTCGTACGCCTTCTAAACTCCACCCCTGGGGAACTCGCTCCAATTGAACGCTCCCGCTCTCATGCGTTGTATCGAGGTGGCCGCTCCGGGTGGCCCCGACGCGCTCCGCCTCGTAACCCGCCCTCTCCCCCACCTGGCGGAAGGTGAAGTCCTGGTGCGGGTGCAGGCAGCCGGCGTAAACCGGGCCGACCTGTTGCAACGGCAGGGACACTATCCGCCGCCTCCGGGAGCTTCGCAGATTCTCGGGATGGAGGTGTCGGGCCAAATCGTCGAAATGGCGGAGGGCGCCTCTTCCCGCTGGCGGGTAGGCGATACTGTCTGCGCCCTGGTGTCTGGCGGTGGTTACGCTGAGTACTGCGCCGTACCCGAAGGGCAGTGCATGGCGATCCCCACCGGCGTCTCGAGCCACGCTGCGGCGGCAATTCCTGAAGCAGCCATCACCGTCTGGGCGAATCTCTTTGACCGCCGGCGCTTACACGCCGGCGATCTCTTTCTGGTTCAGGGGGGCTCCAGCGGCATTGGGACGATGGCGATTCAGATGGCACGCGCCTTTGAGGCACGCGTGGCTACCACGGCTGGCACAGAGGAAAAGTGCCGCTTCTGCTTGAGCCTGGGCGCGGAAATCGCTGCCAACTATAAGGCCACCGAGCCAGGCGCCGACTGGGCCACGGCAATCGCCCGCTGGGCGGCCCCGCACGGCATCGATGCCATCCTCGACATGATCGGAGGCGACTACTTTCCCAAACACATTGACCTGCTGGCCCCCGGTGGGCGATTGATGCAAATCGCCTTTTCTCACGGCAGCCAGGTAACCGTCGATCTGCGTACCATGATGACCAAGCGCCTGGTGGTCACCGGGTCGACCCTCCGTCCGCGTACCATCGCAGAAAAGTCGGCCCTGGCCAGGTCAGTGGAGCATAAGATATGGCCCTTGTTCGCCACGGGACAAATCCGACCAGTGATTGATGCTTTCTTCCCCCTGGATCGCGCCGCCGATGCCCATCGCCTGATGGAATCAGGACGGCATATTGGCAAGATTGCTCTCGACGTGGAGTAAAGTATGCGGGAACGGAACAGACAGGGCTGAACGCGATAAACTTTCTGAAGCAACCGAAACCCCGATCTCATCGAAAGGGCACTGCTTGCGAGCACTGCCCTTCTACGTAACATCGCACCTGCTTGCTGTCAGTCTGGGCGCGTTCTGCCCGGTCAGGCCCCAAAACTGTGAGTTCCACTTGAGGATAGTGTCTGAATGAGGCTACCTGTGTGTTTCACGCGTTCCCTGCCGTTCGCCCTATTGGCGCTCACGGCCTGTGCGAAGCCGGCGCCTCCACCGCCCGCGATGCAGGCCTTTCCCGTGCAAGTCGATACCGTGGCCACTGCCGCTGTGCCGCAGTACGACGAATATGTCTCCACCATCCGTTCGCGGCGTTCCGCCACCATCAATCCGCAGGTAGATGGCAACCTGGTCAAAATCAATGTGCGCTCGGGCGACCACGTGCGCGCCGGCCAGTCGCTCATGGAAATCGATCCGGCCAAGCAGGAGGCGACCTACGCCGCTGCCAAGTCGACCGAACAGCAAAAGCTAGCCGTATTCGAGTACAACAAGGTCGAAGTAGAGCGGCAACGCAAATTATTTGAGCAGGGAGTCACCAGCCGCGATGCCTTCGACCAGGCAGAACAGGCCTACAAGAATTCGCAGGCGGACTATGAGTCGACCGTCTCCACATCGAAGAGCCAGAGCAGGCAGTTAGGTTACTACCGCATTGCCGCTCCCTTCGATGGCATCGTGGGAGATGTCCCGGTGCACCTGGGGGACTATGTCTCCGCCACCACCATGCTGACGACGGTGGATGAGAACCGCGACCTCGAAGCCTACATCTACATCCCCACCGAGCGGCTCAGCCGAATCCGCAGAGGTTTGCCGGTAGTCATACTGGACAACCAGGAAAATGAGCTGCAGCGCAGCAGGATCGATTTCGTCTCACCCCAGGTGGACGATCAGTTGCAGGGCATCCTGGTGAAAGCGCCGGTCAAAGCGGACGCCGCCAGGGTGCGCAATCTGCAGCAGATCAAGGCTCGGGTGATCTGGTCCTCGGCCCCCATCCCCGTGGTGCCGGTGCTGGCCGTAACCCGGCTCGGCGGCCAGACGTTTGTCTACGTGGCCACCAACCAGGATGGCAAGTTTTTTGCCCGGCAGCGCCCGATCCAGGTAGGCGACACCGTTGGCAACAACTATGCCGTGCTGAGTGGCTTGCAAAACGGGGACAAGGTGATCATTTCAGGCACGCAGTTCCTGGTGGATGGCGCCCCCGTGCAGCCCTTGCCCGAACAGGTAGCCCAGCCCGCGCCACGGCCCGCAGGCTAGTTACGCCCTGCCAGCCTTCCTGTACTGGTTTTGATGTGTCGTTTGACGTGTCGTTGAGCCGGCCGTTGGGCCGCAAAGGCAAAAGGGAGCGTCACCGTGGTTGATTTCTTTATCCGCCGGCCAGTCTTTGCCACCGTCTGCGCCCTGCTGATCATTCTTGCCGGCGGTGTGTGCATCCCCACGCTGCCCATCTCTTTGTACCCGACGCTGGCGCCGCCACAAGTGAGTGTCTCCAGCAACTATGTGGGCGCAAACGCGCAGGTGGTGGAGTCGGCGGTCACCATTCCCCTCGAACAGCAGATCAACGGCGTCCAGGGAATGCGCTACATCTCGTCCACCAGCTCCAATGATGGCACCAGCACCATCACGACTACGTTCCAAACCGGCTACAGCCTCGACATCGCCGCCGTCGACGTACAGAATCGCGTGTCGTCCGCGCAGGGCCGTCTACCCCAGGCCGTTACCAGCACCGGCGTTACCATCACCAAGGCCAACTCGAATTTCGTGTTCGCGGCAGCCTTCTACTCGCCCGATGGCCGCTACTCTGATCTGTTTATCAGTAACTACATCGATGTTTATGTGAAGGATGCGCTCAAACGCATTCCCGGCGTCGGCGATGCGGTCATCTTCGGCGAACGGCGGTATGCCATGCGCTTGTGGCTTGATCCGGCCAAGCTGGCCGCGCGCAGCCTGACCACCGTCGATGTGACGAGTGCCCTGGCAGAGCAGAACGTCGAGATTCCGGCCGGACAGGTTGGGCAGCCCCCCGCGGATGAACACCAGGCCTACCAAATCCCGGTGCGCGTGATCGGCAGGCTTTCCGAGCCGGGCGAGTTCGACAACATCATCGTCAAGAACGGCACGGGCGGCATCGTGCAGTTGAAAGATGTCGGTTATTCCGAGGTGGGCGCGGAAACCTACTCCACCAGCCTGAAGTACAACGGGCATGACGCTATCGGTGTCGGCGTGCAGCAGCTCAGCAATGCCAATGCACTGGCAGTGGACCGTCTGGCGAAGGCGGCGCTGGATGACCTCTCCAAATCGTTCCCGCCGGGGCTGGTCTACCAGATCCCATTTGACACAACGACGGTCGTCGGCGATTCCATCCGCGAAGTGGTAGGCACGCTGGGCGAAGCCATCGTGATCGTCATCATCGTGATCTTCTTCTTCCTGCTGGACTGGCGAGCCACCATCATTCCGGCCATCACGATTCCCGTGTCGCTAATCGGTACCTTTGCCTTCATCAAGGTGTTTGGATTCTCGATCAATTCGCTGACTATGTTTGGCATTACGCTGGCCACCGGGCTGGTAGTTGACGATGCCATCGTGGTCATTGAGAACGTGCAGCGCCACATCAATGAGGACCACTCAGATCCGCACACCGCCACTTCGGTCGCCATGGCTGAGGTCACCAGTGCGGTCATCGCCACTTCGCTGGTGTTGATCTCCGTGTTTGTGCCGGTTTCGTTCTTTCCCGGCACGACCGGCATTCTGTACAAACAGTTCTCGCTGACGATTGCCTTTTCTATCGCCATCTCGGCCTTCAACGCACTCACCCTCTCGCCGGCGTTGGCAGCCATCTTTCTGCGCGGCGAAAAGCATAAGAAGGGCCTGTTCGGCATTATCGACCGGGGCATCAACAAGGGCACTTTGTACTACGGCAAGATGATCCGGCAAGTGCTGCGTCTTCGCTATGTGGTGCTGGTGTTGTTTATCGGCGGCCTGTTTGGCACGGTCTACCTTTACCAGCATGTGCCGAGCGCGTTTCTGCCCACCGAAGATCAGAATTACCTGCTGTGCATTGTGCAAACCCCGCCGGGCGCATCCCTCAGCTACACCACCCAGGTGGCGGATAACGCAGTTAAGGTCATCCGGCAGAACCAGGATGTTTACGGCACATTCGCTGTCATGGGCTTCAGTTTGAGCGGCGGTAGCTCGTCTAATTACGGGCTTATCTTTGTTCCGCTCAAGTCAGTCGATCTGCGCAAAAAGGAAGGTCCGGGCCACTCGGCTGCGGAAGTGTTTGCCGATTTGTCACCCAAGCTGTTTGGCGTGCCCGGCGGCATCGTCGCTATCTTTGAACCGCCGGCCATTCAGGGCCTGGGAAATTTCGGTGGTTTCGCATTCGAACTGCAGGATACCGGCCGCAACACACTGCAGGATCTTGATCGCGTGGCTCACCAGATTATCGGAGCAAGCCGCCAGGACAAGACGCTGACCAACCTTTACACCAGCTATACGGCGAACGATCCGCAACTGCTGGTAACGATCGACCGCATCAAGGCCAAGGCTCTTGGCGTGCCGATCAGCCAGATCAGCTCGACGCTGGGCGTGTTCATGGGATCGGCGTACATCAACGACTTTAACTACAACAACCGGTCCTATCGCGTGTTTGTGCAGGCTCGCGAAGGGGCCCGCAAAACCCCGGGGGATCTGCGGAAGTTTTACGTGCGGTCCGACACGGGCAAGATGGTTTCGCTGGACAACCTGGTCACTATTCAGCAGCAGTCGGGTCCGCAGGTCATCAGCCGGTATAACCTGTTCCGTTCCGCTGAGATCGATGGCTCGGCCGCCCCGGGTTACAGCACAGGGGAAGGTCTGGACAACATGGTGAAGCTCGCGAAGAAGAACATGATCCAGGGGATGACCTACTCCTGGACGGGCTTATCGCTGGAAGAAATCGAGGCGGGCGGTAAGGCCGTGCTCATTTTCGGCCTGGGGCTATTGGTGGTGTATCTCACCTTGTCGGCGCAGTATGAAAGCTTTGCTCTCCCCTTCATCATCCTGCTCGCCGTGCCGACTGCGATTCTCGGCGCCCTGGGTCTGGTCGCGCTGCGCGGCATGCCCAACGATGTGTACTGTCAGATCGGGCTGGTGATGCTGATTGGCCTATCGGCCAAGAACTCGATTTTGATTGTGGAGTTTGCGGAGCAGATTCGCGGCCAGGGTAAATCGATCCTTGAAGCGGCGATTGAAGCCGCCGAGCTGCGTTTGCGACCGATCCTGATGACCTCGTTCGCGTTCATCCTCGGCGTGTTGCCCTTATATTTCGCAACCGGCGCGGGTGCACTTGGGCGGCGCTCTGTAGGCACCACGGTGGTCGGCGGCATGCTGCTTTCCACGGTTCTGAACCTGATATTCATCCCCGTGCTCTATGTCCTGGTGAAGGGCCTGCTGGAATCCTTCGGCCGCAAGCAAAAGCTCGATGCACCGCCCGCCCCAGCGCAGTTGTAAGCGGCAGGGTTAGCCGCTTTTGCCACACCAGGTTCTGTAACGAATGACGGGTGCCCCACATCTCGCTCGTTTTTCGCGAGATGCGGGATTCCACCAACTTCGGCCGCTGAGTGTGCAACGTGTAGATGACTTTCATTGAGGCCTGCTACCAGTAGAGATTGGCCGGGACACACCTGTGGAATCCCACATCTCGCGAAAAACGAGCGAGATGTGGGGCACCCGTCATTCGTTTCGACACAGGCTGTGGGACACGCAGCCGCTTAGGGAGCCTGGGACGCAAGATACCCGGTAATGGCCACAATATCCTGAATAGTTAGCTTAGCCACAACACCCTTCATCATGGCAGCCATCGCACCATTGCGGTTACCGTTCTGAATATCGATCAACTGTCGCGTCATCTGGCTCGGCGAACGCCCAGCGATCGAAGGAGTATTCCCCATCCCTCGCAAGTCCACCCCGTGGCACATACTGCACTTCATAGTCTGCCCGTCGCCCCCCGTGGTCACCAGGGCTTTGCCTTTCTCGATGCTGCCCTTAGGCACATAGGCAATAAAACCAGACGTTGGGTCGCGCAACTCCGTCTTCTCCAGGTTCTCTGAAACCTCAATCACGCGGTCGCCGATGGGCTCGTTGCCCCCGCCTTCGATCGCCACCATCATCCCTCCGGCAGGTTCGGTCTTCGGCACTTCATCCGCTTCAATCACGCGGATCCACGGCTTGTACTTGATCGAGGCGAAGTACGCGGCAGCCGCCTTCACATCCTCATCGCTGGTAGCCTTGGCCAGCTTGACCATGTTGGTGACCGAAAGCATCTCCGGGTCAGACCCCTTGCGCGCACCACTCTTGAAGTCCTGCATTTGCTGCACAATGTAAGCCGCCGGAAGACCGGCGACGCTGGCGTTCTCTGGCCGGCCCTGGCCATTTGGCAGATGGCAATGTCCGCACGAATAGACATCCGGCTTGCGGCCATGGATCACTACATCCGGCATGGGCGGGTGCGCGTCCGGATACCAGTCCGGCACCACGAAAATATTGCCTATTTCCGCTTTGGTGTACGTGGCCGTGCTACCCGGAAGATGTTGCGGCACTGCGCGGCTGGCCGCTGTCGCGTTACTGGGTCCCTGGGCAAAGTGATCCGGGTAGGCCCATTGCGGTAATTTTCCATCAGGCGTAGCCGGAGCGTCAGCATGGGCTGCGGTGAACATCAAACTCAGGGCAAGAAGAGTGGCGGGTGTGCGCTTCAAATCGGTTCTCAGGCCTCCGGATAAGGAAGCCTGAGCATAACAACGATGGGCGGCGACGACAACCGCACGATGGGAGCATCGCAGGCGTCAGTTGTTGGAAATACCACCAAATGTCGCAGCAGACGCAGGCGCCCGTTGCGCTGCTTTCAACTCCACGCGCAGTTGCTGATTCTTTACCAGCAGGTCAGCTACCAGGCGATGCAGCCGGGCATTCTCCAATTCGAGTTCCGCCGGCACAGGCGCGTTTTTGGCGGCGGTCAACGAGGTACATTGTGTATCGAAATCCATGTCATTCCTCTCCTCCGGTTGTGGAGCCTCAGATCTTCTGCTCCTCTGGCTGCCATCTGCCGGCGCCACAGCGCCTACCCATGCCCTGGGTGAATTTCTCTCGCTCTTCCGGCGACATCTTCTCCCATCGTTCTGCCCAGCGGTGACGCCAATGCATGCCGCCCCGGCCACGGAAACCGCCAAACAAAATCTTGCTCAGGAGGAGAATGCCGGCTGCCTGCCAAAAAGTGATCATGCAGCCTCCCATGATCGTAGGAACCAGCGAGTTCCACAGATGCTGTACGACAAAGCTTAGAATCGCAACCGCGACCACTGCAATCAGCAGGATTCCGGGTATCCGGTAAAGCCATTTTCTTCTCATTTTTTGCCTCTTTCTATTCCGCTTATGTTAAAAATTCCTCGTAGATCGACCGCAAACGACGGCGCAAATGCAGCACGGCGTAGTGTTTACGCGATAACAGCGTGTTCACACTGAGCCCGGTCTGGGCTGACAACTCTCTAAAGCTGAGGCCCTCCCACTCATGCGCAACAAACACTGATCTCTGTTCCTCCGGCATCTCCTGCAGTGCTTCGTCTATCTCCTCCAGCAGCAGCATGCGTGCGTAGGTCGCCTCAGGGCCACTCTCAAGCGAAGGCAACAGATCTTCCAGGGTCGCCGGCACTTCGTCGTCCTCGGCGAGTTTGGCCGTACTCAGCGAGTCCAGCTTTTTGCCACGAAAGCGATCGATGATGCGGTTCTTGGCCACGCGAAACAGCCATGCACTCACCTGCTCGATCGGCTTCAACAGCCGGTACGCCTCGATAAGTTCGAGGAACACTTCCTGCAGGATGTCTTCAGTCGCCTCTCGATCAAGCACGTGCTTGCGGATGTAGTTCCGCAGGCGTGAACCGTCTCGTTCTACCGCTTGCGCGATCCACGCGTCCTGCTCCGCCGTTGCCTGATCGAGACTGGACATTCTGCTTTCTAAGAGGAAGACGAAAGACTCGGGAGAATATTGTGCCGCAAACGCAAAAAAGGCTTCGCCGGTTGGCGAAGCCTTTCTGCGTACTTCAGAGGGATCTTAGACGTTAAAGGAAGATCCGCATCCGCAGGTGCTCTTCACCGCTGGGTTATCGAACTTGAACCCGGCTGCTTCCAGGGTTTCTACATAATCCACCAGGCAGCCATTGAGATACATCAATGAAGTGGCGTCAACAAACACTTTCAGGTCATCGAACTTGAAAACCTTGTCCATCATGCCGGCCTGGTTTTCAAATGACATGGAGTACTGAAATCCGGAGCACCCACCACCCACCACGCCGATGCGCAGGCCTGCCGGCAGAGGATCCTGGGTCGCCATGATCTCGTGCACCTTGGCCACCGCTTGGGGTGAAAGGGTGAGGGGCATGGCTGGGGAGGGATTCAGGCTAGTTACTGGTTCGGCAACACTTGACATCTGTTTATCTCCGTAAATTACCTAGAAGCTCTAGTGTAGACCCGCCCGCCCAACGAGGACAAGAGGAATCCTGCCTTCAATAGATGCCTGAGACGGCGCCTGCGACTCAGGTTCCGCTGCCCGTTATTCTACGGTAACTTTAGGGTCAATCCGTTCGAACTGACTTTCCGTCAGCACCCCGGATTTCACCAGGTCGCGCGGTTTGGCGTAGGGCCGATGCCGGATGATCTGGGCTGCTTTCGCATCCGAGATGCCCGGCAAAGAGGAAAGTTCAGACCGGGAGGCGGCGTTCAGGTCGAGACGGCCGTTGGCTGCTTCTCCACCCGGCGTTTTGTCATGCAGGCCCTGCTTCACCCCGGCGGCGACGTCGTTCACCGCCCTCTCGGCGTTAGCAGCCGCGACCCGAGTGTCCGCAAGTGCTTTGGCTGACTCTCGTTTAGCCGCCTCCGTGGCCCGGGCCGCTTGTTCCTGCAGTTGCTGGTCATTCGCTGGCGGGTGTTCACATCCAGCCAGAACGCCCATACCAAGCACCAGGAAAGTGGCCAGAAAAGGTCGCGTTGCGCGGAGACTACCCTGCTGTTTGCCGTTCATATTCTGCTGATCCTCGTTTGCTGGCAGCTAAGAAGCGCCCAAATCAGAACAAGTTGCCGCTACCTGGTCCAATGTGCAGAAACCTCTGTGCAACTCTCACTTCCCGGGACTATAGTTTTTAGCCGTAAGCCCCTACTACCTTCCGAGCCCGCCTGCTCCGGACCCGCCCGGTATCTGGGGGTTGTTTCCTCTGGAGGCCAGACATGCACTTCGTTCCCACGCTATGGATCATTTGGGCAGCTTTTGCTGCTGTGCTGCTAACGCTATTGTTGTATCGTGGCACGATCACACGGTACGAAGATGACCAACTTTTCCTGGATGACATTTCCGAGCGTCAGCATAAGGAAAACGACGCAATCATCCGCAAGCTGAATCAAATTCAGCCGTTCTTGAAGGTGTTCACCGGGGTCACCAGCGTATTAACGGCAACGCTGATCGGCCTGTACGCCTGGGATGCCATCAAGACCTTCTACATGTAGCACCACCATTCGGCAGCTGGGAGCTGTGCGAAAGGCATTTCGCACGGCTCCCAAAAAATCTGTCCCTGCAGCCAACCAGGGTGCCCCATATCTCACGACGTTTTCCAGTCGGGAGATGTGGGAATTCACCGCACTCCACCAGCAAAGTTTTCCGCCTTCGCGACTCTGCTGCCTCCCGCAGCAACAATGCCCTACTCTCTGGACGGGTGGGTGGAATCAGAAACCAAGTGCAACGTTTTCCTTTTTTGGTTAT
>CAZZVD010000157.1:0-12820 GCA_964657465.1 uncultured Acetobacteraceae bacterium
CTCGGGTGCCCCATATCTCACGACGTTTTCCAGTCGGGAGATGTGGGAATTCACATCCCTTGCCCCGCAACTCGAAGGACCCCTGGCGGGCCAGTCATGCTGAAGCGGTTCGAAACGCAAGACCCCGTTCTGTCCGGTCTCATCGGCATTTGTACGAGCGTGCAGGCTTCGCCTGCTTATGGGGCATCAGAACTGATCTTTGCGTATTCAAGCCTGGCGCGTTGCAATTCTGGAATTTCCGGATCAGCATCAGCCCATAAGGTGAAGAACCGCTGATAGGCGGCCCGAGACGCCGGATGATCCCCCGACAACTCCAGTGCCCGGGCCAGACCAAGGTGAGCGAGAGCGTGGCGTGGTGAAGTTACGTCGATACCCGGGTGATCGATGATTGTCTGAAACTCAGCGCCAGCTTCGCGGCCTTTTCCAAGCTTAAGAAAAGCGAGCCCACGAACATAGATGGGCGCCAGGCTCACAAATTCGCAGAAGTCGTAGGGAACGGCTACGGAAAGAAGCTGAATTGCATCTGCAGGACGACCGGAGTTGACATCGATACTGCCAAACACAGTTGGCAGCGCGCCAAGCTTAAGCGGAACATGATAGGGAAAGCGATGGCTCAGATCATGCGCCAGAAGGCCCGCATGACCCTTACCGCCTGATAGAGCCAGCGCCTGAGCTGAGGTCTCTTCAGTGTCGATGCCATTTCCAAGTCTCAGCGACTGTTCCGCTTGCGATCGGGCTTGCTGAAGTTCTCCAAAGTCGGCCAGAATGACGGCGACACCAGCCATCGAGTAGGCCTTATTCTCCTTATTCCCATCCCGATCGTCTGCATTCCATGAGCGCCGAAACATGGCAAGAGCTGCATTCAGGTGACCGGCAGCGGCCTCTGCAAGACCTTCAGTGGAGAGCATGTCATTCGAGCGCGGCGACGTGATACCCCACAAATGTTCACGCTGCATGCCGGACGCATCGCGGTCAAGAAAAGCGAGGTCGAAGAGTACCTCATGCGTGTCGAGACTATCTCGGTGTCTTGTCTGGGCGGTCATCGCAATGCGTCTAGCGTCATCAAAGCGCCCCAGCGCGAGGTACGATCGAGTCAGATTGGCATATGGCAGATAATGGTCCGGCTGCAACAGCAGAGCCTGCTCCGCAGCGTCCGCGGCTTTTTGGTACTCCCCGCTCACCTGGTAGCGAGCAGACAAAGTATTAAATGGCCGCCAGTCTCTGGGATAAATCTGGGACCACATCTCTGCGGTCTTAGTCGCTTTGTCGGTGTCCCCCATCACAACCAGTTCATATCGGATGGTGAGGAAGAGCTTCTCTCGCTCGCTCAAATGATCACGAAGTGCGTAAGCTTTCTTGAGGTACCCTATGGCTTTTTCTGACTCTCCAAGGTTGTTGTATTCGATGCCAAGCTGGGCGAACGCCATGGCAAAATCCGGGTCCAGTTCCACAGCATGTTCGAACAGGAGAATTGCTTTGCCTTCCTCCCCCCGGGTGAGCTGGTCAACACCTACCGAATAGGCTTTCAGTGCTTCGAGAGACACGGTTGTGACGTTTTCCAATGGAAGATCAAAGGCGCTTATGGATTGAGCCGGCTCCCCCAACTGCTTTCTTAGCTCGGCTACGGCATGCCCTAATATGCGGAGAACATCCTCTTTGCTTGTTACCTCGAATTGTTCGTGAGCAAGGGCGTGTCCATTTACACAGTTCTGGGCCTCCAGGGCTATCAAATAACTGTTGCCGATGGGCGCGACGGAGCCCTCAATGGACACCTTGGCGCCGGCACGGATGCAAACTTCGCGAGCGAGACTTTGGTGGACGGGTTCATCGGGAGAGCGGCCCATGAACCGTAGAATTTCCCGATTCCGATCGCGCGAAACGATATTGAAATAGGGCGACTGGTCGAGCTCAATCTCCACCGCGTTCTTGAGCGCGCCATCAAACAAGGGTTCGCCCGTCGTGTTCCGAAAATCGGCGAGCAGGACTGAATCCGACCTGGTCAGAGCTGCCTGCATCGGTGGTCCCCGATGCAGAATGAAAGCGGCTCCTGTGGCAAACAGTGCCGCAATCCCTGCGAGGGTCACCACGATCCACCGGGCGGATGGCTTAGCGGGCGCCAGCCTCGATATGGGCGGTTGGAGGAACGGCGACAACTCGCCATCAGCCTGCGCGGGCAGGTCCAGAAATACTGGCGATGGTTCGAGTGCCCCCAGCGGCGATTCAGGCACGTTGCCACTCTCAAGAAACGGCTCGGGCAATCCTCCTGCCTTGGGTGCTTCCAGGAGCAAAGCCGTGACTGCCTCAGTTTGCGGGTGGTCCTGAAACACCGTGCCAATAAACCGATACCCAAACTTGGGGATCGTCTCGACATATTTTGGATGTTGGGGATCGTCGCCGAGCGCGCTGCGCAGCCTCTTTACCGCGGTATTCAGGCTGTGTTCGAAATCGACGAAGGTGTCAGCCGCCCACAGTCGCTCAAAGATTTCTTTGCGCGCGACTGCCGTTCCGGGTCGCTCCAGGAGCAGGCAGAGAACCTCAAGCGGCTGCCCGGTGATCTTCAGTCGAAGGCCGTTCCTTCTGAGTTCGCGGCCCACGCTGTCCAGTTCGAAGGGCCCGAACCGCATGGCGCTCCACCCATAGGCTCAATCAGCCCGCCTGCCCTGGATCTTACTCCATCGAATCAATAGGTTGGCGAGTCACCTCGCTTTCACCTCCGAATCACCTCGCAACCATTGCTGAAATCGTCCGCGCGGTGGTGTTATCGACGCTGTCAATGGATAAATGGGGGGCGGATGAGACCTAAGTGGAGTAAACGAAGCGTTGTCATTGTCTATGCTGGTGTATCTGTCACTGCCATGGCGGCCGCAACTGGCGCCATCCCGAACCTTAAGCACTTTCTCGATCCCACCGGCGCGGTCGCTACCTATAGCACCGCCGGAGAAATCGACCGAGGTGGCGCGTTCTTCAAAGAGCTGGGCACAAACGGACGAACATGCGAGAGCTGCCACCAGGCAAACCAGGCATTCAGTCTGAGTCCAGTCCGTGTGCGGGAACTCTACGAACGCACTCACGGGACCGACCCCTTATTCGCTTCCATCGACGGAGCCAACTGCCCGGAAGGGGAGCCAGGGAATCGGGAAGATCATAGCCTGCTGCTCAAAAGGGGCTTGATCCGCATCCCGATTACGCTCCCGCTGCATGCGCAATTCACTATCGAAGCCTCTCACGATCCTTATGGCTGTGCAATCCGGTACGATCCTCAGACGAACCAGCAGATTGTCTCGGTCTACAGGCGCCCTCTGCCCACCACCAATTTGCGCTTCCTCAGTGCGGTCATGTTCGACGGTCGCGAGACGGTCTCACCGCTCACGGATGCAGCCAGCTTCCCGGTAAACCTGAATGCCGATCTGACCCATCAGGCGATCTCTGCTACCCAGATCCATGCGCAAGGCTCGGTACAACCTACGCCCGCTCAGCTCGCTGAGATCGTCAGGTTCGAATTGGGATTGTCCACGGCGCAAATTCAGAGCGACCGTGCGGGACACCTCTATAGCGGCAAAGCGACGGGTGGGCCACAAGCACTTTCGGGGCAATCCTACTATCCCGGCTCAAATGACTCTTTAGGACACGATCCCCTGGGAAAGCCTTTCGACCCGGTCGCTTTCACGCTTTACACAGCTTGGGCAAGCTCCGAAGATGAAGAAAAGAGAGATATCGCCGCGGGTGAGGTGGTCTTCAACACAGCGGTGGCGACCATTACTGATGTCAGGGGTTTGAACGACAATCCCGCCCTCAATAGCCCGGCCACGATTGCCGGCACTTGCACCACATGCCACGACTCAAAGAATGTCGGGAACCACTCTTTGCCGCTGCCGCTGGACATTGCAACGAGCAGACAAGCGGCAATGGAGACGAATCCGAGCATCGTCGCGGGTTTGCAGCAGCTCACCCCTGCGGACATGCCCGTGTACGAAATTCGCGGGTGCCCGGATCTACTGAACCCAGGACACACGCTGGTGTTCTATTCATCTGACCCGGGAAAAGGCCTCGTAACCGGACAGTGTGCAGACGTCGGCCGTGGCAAGGGGCCGATTCTTCGCGGCCTCGCAGCGCGCGCGCCTTACTTCCACAACGGATCCGCAGCAAACCTGAAGCAGCTGGTCGAGTTCTATAACCTGCGCTTCCAGATGGCCCTGAGCGATCAGCAGAAACATGATCTGATCGCATTTCTGAACTCGCTATAAACAGGGCACCGCGTTCCTTGTGGAGCTTGCTTTCGGTCCAGATCTGACCAGAAAAAACCGAATTTGTGAAGAGAGGCTAATTTGATGATCTTGCTCAAGAAAACGGTCTTACCGGCGGTGCTGTGTCTCCCCCTGACTGCAGCAACGGCGCTGCATGCGCAGGAAAGGATGCGGACGGGTATGTGGGAGAGTACAGTGACTGCAGCATCTGGACAGTCTGCTACGCGCAGCCACTGCTTCAAGCCAGAGGATGCGGCGAAGTCGAATGGGTCTTCGGCGGTCGTCCGCGCGGAGACGGAAAAGGCGATTTCGAAGAGTGCGTGTACGCTCAAGGACTTCCATCTGGACAGTAACAGCTTAATCCTGACCATGGTTTGCTCTGGGACCTCAATACGCCAGGAGTCGAAGTTCTATGGTGGGGACCGGTTCGAGACAACTACGAGCAACACGGTTGATGGAGTCACGAAAGTCACGCAGATCAAAAGCCGAAGGACCGGGGATTGTAAAGAAGGGGCGGAGTAGGGCGGATGCCAATGTGCGCGATTTTGCTACACCTGCATGGTTGATACCGGGCTGAAAAGAATGGGCAATGCCTGCGGATGCAATCACATTGGAAAGTCTTTCTGAAAACAGCCGGTATGAAGGGAGCAACATGATGCTGAATCGACATCTTAGAGTCATCACAACACTGTGCGTTGTATTTGCAGGCGCCGTTCTCACCAGGGCCCAGGATCTCCCCAATTCGAAAGATCCAGCGGCGATGAAGCGTTATGAAGGAAGCGAGCTGATCGGATACCGTGCTCCCATGTTCGATGAATACCTGTTGCCGCTCGGTCCGCCTACGAACCTTAGTCCCCCTGTCTATGAGAAAAGTAAACCGGTGGAAGGACAGGTTAGCTACTACACATATCTCGCCCCGTCCGGGCGCTCGCCGGCAGAACTGTTTCGCAACTATAAGCAGGAATTCCAGCGCCTGGGAGTCGATATCAAGTATGAGAAAAACGCCGGGCAGCCTGGGGACTTTGGAAGTACCTTTGACAAAATCGACACTGACTGCGATCTCGCCCAAATTCTTACTTATGACGGTCCCGATGAACGCCTGATGGTGGGTCAGAGTCGCGATGCCAACCCCAGCTACTACATGGTTTTTGTGACTGCATACAATGACGGCGTGATTCCGGAGCGTCTTCAGAGCAGGGTTACAAAAGGTAGGGCCCTCGCGCAACTTGTAGTCATCTCTCCAGACAAGCTGGAACAGAAAATGGCATTTCTGAACTCGGATAACATGAAGCAGTCTCTTCATGATTCCGGCGAAGTAGCGGTCTACGGCGTCTACTTCGACACTGACAAGGATGCGATTAAATCCGAATCGCAGTTGGCTCTGGCTGAAATCGCGAAACTTATGAAAAGCGAGCCCACCCTTCGTTTGCACATTGTTGGACACACGGACAATCAGGGAAAGCCGGACTATAACCTCGACTTGAGTCATCGCCGTGCAATCAGCGTCGTTACGGAACTCGGAAGTAAGTACGGCATCGCCGCGAATCGACTGGATGCCTTCGGCTGTGGCATGTATTCTCCGGTCGCCTCCAATGAGGCGGAGGATGGTAGGGCCAGGAACCGTCGAGTTGAGCTGGTACAGTGGTAGTTCCCGAACCTGCTTACGATTGGTTCATCCTGGGGCAAGCGTAAAGATCCTGCTTATCTAACATCCGGGCTGGCTGCCCCAAGTGAAAAAGGGCAAGCTGATGACTGTCGGAGACAATCACAATGCCCCCACCCGTCCAGGGGTGGGGGCATTGTGGTTGTCTCCGAAGTCTTGGTGAGAAATCCGGGCTAGCTAACCCGCAAAATATGTCGTAGCACACCAAAAATTAACCAAACGCGCAAGGCCACAGGCCAAAACACAGCAACAGGCTCACCGCTCCCTTCAACCTGTCGCACCAATCAGTACTGGTTAGAAATCCGGGCTAGCGATATGGCGCTGAGCGATAAGACACTGAGCGCCACAATTCCGCGGCGCCAGGACGAAGCGTGAGAGTGGTATACCGGCTGGTATCCGTCCCCGCCAACGCAAACACGATCCTAAAAGCCGAGTGGTACCTCAGCTGGCTGGGCAGCAAAGCTGTACTCCCCACGGCCTGAGTTCCTCTGCCAACCATCGCGCAGAGGCTCGTTTGCTAAACTGAGAAGACACTCCATTTAGCAATCCAGCGCACCGGCACAGCCACACCGACAGAAGAGGTCCGAATGGCGACCAGCGAAGCCTTAGCAGCAGACCCATCCAGAATGCGTAAAATCGCATTTCTCGGCGACCATTTGCCCCGAAAATGTGGAATCGCCACGTTTACTACCGATCTCTTGGCAGCCGTACAAACTGCCTTTCCGCAACGGCAGTGCCTGTGCGTTTCAGTCAACGATATCCAGCAGGGCTACGATTATCCTGAGCTGGTTCGCTTCGAGATCGAAGAACAGAATCTCGCGTCCTACCTGCGCGCTGCCGATTTTCTCAACATCAGCGACGTCGATATCGTTTGCCTGCAACATGAGTTCGGCATCTTTGGCGGTCCCGCGGGCAGTCATATCCTCGCCATGCTGCGTGAATTGAAAATGCCGGTGGTCACCACGCTGCATACCATTCTGCGCGATCCGGGAGAAGAGCAGCGCCGCGTGATGGAAGAGCTGATCGCCCTATCGACACGGCTCGTCGTGATGGCTGACCGTGGCCGGCAAATGCTGCACACCATCTACCAGGCGCCCCTCAGCAAAATCGATCTCATCGCGCACGGCATTCCGGACGTCGGGTTCGTGGACCCAACCTACTTCAAGGATCAATTCAAGGTGGAAGGACGCACCGTTCTGCTCACCTTCGGCTTGCTTTCTCCGAACAAGGGGATCGAGTATGTGCTCGAGGCGCTACCGGCGGTGCTGGCGGAGTTCCCCGACGTCGTCTACATTGTGCTCGGAGCCACCCACCCCAATGAATTGCGGTCGCACGGGGAAGCTTACCGGCTGAGCCTGGAGATTCTCGCCACCAAGAACAAGCTTGAGAAACATGTCATCTTCAAAAATCAATTCGTAGATCCCGAAAACCTGAAGGAGTTCATGGGCGCTGCGGACCTTTACATTACGCCCTACCTCAATGCCGCGCAGATTACGTCCGGCACGCTTTCTTTTGCCTTCGGTTCGGGCAAGGCTGTCATCTCAACCCCGTACTGGCACGCAGCGGATTTACTTGCCGACAATCGGGGCGCGTTGGTCCCGTTCGCAGACTCCACCGCGATGGCCGAGCAGATTCTTGGCCTGCTGCGGGATGACAACCGCCGCAATGCGATGCGCAGAAATGCCTACCGCGCAGGCCGGGAAATGATCTGGCCCAACGTGGCGCAGCTCTATATGCAAAGCTTCGAGCTGGCTCGCCTTGAGGGTGCTCCACTTTCGCGCAAATCGTTCGTCCTCAAAACACTCGATCAAAAATATCGCGAACTGCCCGAGCTGAAAATGACTCATCTCGCGCGCATGACCGATTCCACCGGTGTTTTCCAACATGCAATCTTCAGTGTGCCGAATTTCCACGAAGGTTATTGCACCGACGACAACGCCCGCGCATTTATTCTCGCCGTTCTCATGGGCGAGCTCAGTGATGACCCGGAGCTGGAGCGAACCCTGGCCAGTACCTGCGCCGCTTTCCTCCACTATGCCTTCGACCCAGCCAGCGAACGATTCCATAACCACATGAGCTTCGATCGCCGTTGGCTCGATGAGCAGGGATCAGAAGACAGTCATGGCCGTGCACTCTGGGCGCTCGGTGTAGGTGTGGGGCGATCTCAACTGCGCACCTTCCAAATGATGGCCGGCCAATTATTCGCGCGCGCCTTACCGGCCTTGACTACCTTCAGTTCTCCCCGCGCATGGGCTTTCGGCTTGCTCGGCATCAACGAATACCTGCACCGATTGGGAGGCGACAGCCTGGTGAATCAAGCCAGGGAAACGCTCACTGCCCGCCTAATGGAGTTGTATGACCGTCACGCGCACGCTGACTGGCATTGGTTTGAAGAGGAACTGTCCTATGACAATGCACGCCTCTCGCACGCCCTGATTGTCAGCGGGCGCGCCACAGGACAGGGGGCGGTTCTCAACCGCGGTCTCGAGAGCCTTCGCTGGCTCGTGGGACAGCAGACCTCTGAAAAAGGCCACTTGCGGCCCATCGGTACCAACGGCTTTTACCATCGCGGTGGCGTCCGCGCCAACTTTGACCAACAACCCATCGAGGCCCAGGCGACCGTGGCCGCTTGCCTCGAAGCATACCGCGCAACCGGCGATCCTCAGTGGTATCAGCAGGCGCAACACGCGTTCGATTGGTTCATCGGAGGCAACGATCTCGGCCTTGAGCTCTACGTCCCGGAAACCGGAGGGTGCCGCGACGGCTTACACGTCGACCGCCTGAACGGGAACCAGGGCGCGGAATCGACGCTTGCCTTCCTCCTGTCCCTGGTCGAGATGCACCAGGCGCAAAACATACTCGCCACCTTCAAGCAGCCGGTTACCTCGCAACGCGCGCCGGCCGTAGCCACCTCCGTGCACTGACGCACCCGTTTCGCAGTGCCAGTCGCAGCACGCACGTTCAGCCATGTGATCATGGCAGAGAATACGACATGCAGAAAAGCCTCGCATTGCTGTGGTCCGCTGGACCTGCGGTTGTGCCGGCTGTCACCACTGGAATCGACTAGCCGCGCCACCAGCAAACAATGAGCCCTCATGGAAAATGACACGTTACCAACACTCTCACTGTCCCGCGCGAACACCGTCCTCCGGCCTGATCCCTCCCGTGTTTTGCTGCGGCCGTTCGATCCGGGAGATGCCCAGCGGATCCGTGGGATCATCGAGAGAATACTCGCAGTGCCGGAGCCGGAGATCGCCACCTTGCTGGGGCAGGTCTGGGTCGATTTTTCGCGGCGGCACCTGCATCTCCGTCAGCGCTTTCTCGATCGTTTTGAACAAATCCGTGGCCTGCTGCCCTCGGGCGTCCTTATATCCGATCAGAGGCAGTTATTGATCGGCTCGTACTTCCTGTCGGAGTATTCGCTCGAATCAGCCGCCCTCTTTAATCCGTCGATGGTGCCCCATCCAGACCAGGCAAATGTGCCCAGCGGCGCAATGCGGTTTGTCCTGAGTCTGCGTTCCGTCGGGGAAGGACATATCTCGTCCATTACCTTTCGCAGTGGAATCGTATTCGCCGATCTTCATATCGAAATGGACCCAGCCGGAAGTTTGTTGACCGAGCCAAGGCAGGTTGCGAACACTCTCTATGACCGCCCGTTGTTTCAGCGAAAGCTCAGGGAACTCGGGCTTTCGAGCCAATTTTGTTCTCGCATCCTGGCAGGGCTCGGTCAATGTTTCAGCCTGGAGACCCTGCGTGAGGTGCTCGCCGCTGAGTTGCAGCGCGTCGGCCAGGCCGCCAACGAGCAGCTTGAGGCGCAGAGTGTCTGGATGCTGGCTCGATCCAACTACGAGGTGCAGTTCGAGCCAGAGCAGGACCTTTCGGAGCGAATCATTTTCCCCTCCACCCCATCGCAGCGAAACGGCATTGAGGACGCCCGCTTTGTACGCTTTCGCGACGATGATGGTACGCACGTTTACTTTGCAACGTTTACTGCTTACGACGGCCGAGTCATCATGCCGGAGCTGCTTGAAACGTCAGACTTTCTTCGCTTCCGCTTCATTTCGTTGAACGGGCCCGAAGCAGAAAATAAGGGCATGGCGCTGTTCCCGCGAAGGGTGAATGGTTCCTACGCCATGCTGTCCCGGCAGGATAACGAGAACATCTTTCTCATGTGCTCGGACAATGTCCACTTCTGGAACGAACGGCGGCTGCTGCTGAAACCCACCTTCCCCTGGGAGCTGGTACAGATCGGCAATTGCGGGCCTCCCATTGAAACCGAAGCGGGATGGCTGGTGCTAAGCCACGGCGTAGGGCCTATGCGCCGTTACAGCATTGGCGCCTTTTTACTCGATTTGGAACAGCCGCACAAAGTAATCGGCCACATGCGTCACCCCATCATCGAGCCGTCTGCCAGCGAGCGGGAAGGCTATGTTCCCAATGTGGTGTATTCCTGTGGCGCGTTGTTGCACCAGGGCCACCTGCTGATCCCATACGGCCTGGCTGATCATGCCGCCGGCTTCGCTACCGTTCCGCTGCGCGAAGTACTGGGGGCGATGCACTGATGCCGCAAGGCAAGCGGATAGCCATTCTTTCTCCGGTTGCCTGGCGAACGCCTCCCCGGCAATACGGCGCGTGGGAAACGGTCGCGGGCAACATCGCCGAAGGCTTGATGGAACGGGGCTGGCAAGTCACCCTCTTTGCCACCGGCGATTCGCTCACGCGAGCCCATCTGCACGCCGTCGTAGCCAGGGGCTATGAAGAAGATCGTTCCATCGATCCTAAAGTCGCCGAATGCCTGCACATCTCCGAGGTGTTTGAGCATGCTTCGGAATTCGACCTCATCCACAGCCACTACGACTTCATGGCGCTCACCTATACGCGTTTGGTAAACACCCCGGTTCTCACCACCATTCATGGCTTTTCCTCACCCCGCATCATGCCTGCCTATCAGAAATACAGGGATGAGTATTTCGTATCTATCAGCGACTCTGATCGCGCCCCCGGCCTCAACTACCTGGCAACGGTATACAACGGGATTGATGTGACACTTTACCCATTGCGGGAGGCGAACGGGGAAGACCTTATCTTCATCGGACGAATCCACCCCGACAAGGGCGTACACCTCGCCATCGAAACGGCGAAGCGCAGTGGCCGCCGCTTAGTCATAGCAGGCATTGTGCAGGATGCGGGCTACTTCGAGCGCGAAATTCAGCCCCATCTCGATGGCCCGCAGATCAGCTATATCGGGTCTGTGGGCGTGCCCGAAAAAAATGCGCTATTTGCCCGCGCCTTTGCTCTGCTGCACCTCAACACCATCCCGGAGCGGTTCGGGCTGGTCCTGGCAGAAGCGAATGCAGCCGGAGTGCCCGTCATCGCCACGGATCTCGGATCGTGCCGGGAAGTCATCGAGCAGGGAGTGACCGGATTTTTAGTCACCAGGGTAGACGAGGCGCTGACAGCACTTTCAAAAGTATCCGCAATTGATTCCCATGCCTGCAGAAGGAGAGTGATGGAGCGATTCTCCACGGCAACCATGGTTGCGGCGTACGAACAGGTCTACGACAGGATTTTCGAGCTCGAACGTCTGCAGAATAGAAAGCGATCACCCCAAAAAAAACATGCAGCTCTCTAAGTTCCATTGCGGCATCATGCACAGCGTCAGTGGCTGACTCGCGGGGCGCCGAAGCAATAGTAACGGCGATAGCAGTTGGCGCAGCGGACCGGCTTAAACCCGAAGCAACGCAGAAGTCCGTCCATGGGGCCCGCCTCGGCTGGACTGAATTCGATCGAGCTACAAAGGGGACAGTGGTTGCTTTGCAACAAGAACCGTGGTGCGAAAGTTGGCCAGTGCATTTGTAAAACGCTCATCGGGTGTACCCTCTTTTGCCCAGTCACGGCTCATCTCTCCGGTGAAATGCTGCCCCTGATACCTACCTGGCTAACTTAAGTGATTCCTTGCGGACAGATGGGAGATAGTCTCATGAGATGAAGGCAGGCAGATCAGCAGCCACTGAGTCAGCATACGCTGTTGTTCAACACACTGGCGGCCGGACCGTGTTGCTCTGCACATATCGTAACTTCTCCCAATCGATTCTTCTGACCATCTACAGAAGAGCGTATGATATGGGCAGCCGGGGAGTGCTCCTTGCGTCTTTTAGTAGTACCTTGCCTGCACCTGTAACCCTGTCAAATGAGAACATTGCCTTTTCCGCTCGCGCATGGGGACGACAGTAGTGATTCCTTGATGGAAGCGGCATGTCAATGCCTGCTTCTCGCGGAAGCGCTTGATAAAGGTGCGCCCTCCTTGTCATTCGTCGGCGGGACGAAGACTTTGGTCACAGTGCATTCCTGGCAGCGCACTATTCAAATCGAGCACGTAAGGAGAGTCGATAATGGCAGACAGCATACAGGTAACGCGACTTGACGGTATGGTTCCGCGTTGGCAGGTAAGGGATCTGAAGGTGTACACATCGCAACTGCGTTACGCCATGCACGCTTCGGAGCTGCAGATTCAGCAAGCGATCATCCTGAAGCCCGGTGAACACATGCTCATGGATCTCTGCCTGGGCGAAGCAGCGCTCTGAAAGCCCAGGGTGCCTTTTGCCGTTGGACCTTCAGAGGGAGTCAAAGAAGCTCAGCGCAGCGGCTCCAATATCTTTGTGACGTTTTACGGTAAACCCCGTGACGCAAAACGTTGTCTTAATTTTTGGCGTGCGACGACATATTTTGCGGGTTAGCTAGCCCGGATTTCTCACCACGATTGTCCGGAGACAACCACAATGCCCCCACCCCTGGACGGGTGCCCCATGTTCGCCGACTCCGGCGTACGTGGGTTGAAGATGACGTTTTTTCCAATGTTTTTTAGTAAGTGGAGTGAGAACGTTCGAAGGGGCTTCGCCCGTCGTATTCAGCC